>JAUBOG010000341.1:0-7380 GCA_036700105.1 Microcoleus occultus BM001215583 | reverse complement strand
CTCTCCCCCCTCTCTCCCTCTCCCTCTCCCCCGTCCCTTCAATAAAGCTTGTTTAAAGAACCAGCCTTTGGGGATAAAGATTTGATGTAGATTTGAAGAGCGATCGAATTTTAGGTGACAACAGCTAGGGTGGTTTTGCTATGGTTGTTAAGGCAAGTCGATCGGACTGAGCATACAGGCGTACAAAAATGTACAGTCCGCTAACCCCTCTGTGCAGGTAAGCTTCGATTTTAACAAAAAATTAGCTGACCTCAAAAACCGACATCGTTTACTAAAGGCTTAAACAAGCAATCCCGAAGGAGTAAAAATCATGGTTCAAATTCAAGAATTTTCTCAAATATCTACTCTCCACGCACCTGCTGCAATCAACGGAATAGCCGCCACAGAATTGCGCCCGTGGGGTTCTTTTACAACTCTTGAAGAAGGCCCAGGATATAAAATCAAGCGGATCGAAGTTAAGCCAGGACACCGCCTCAGCCTGCAAATGCACCACCACCGCAGCGAACACTGGATCGTAGTTTCCGGTACTGCAAAAGTTACTTGCGGCGAAACAGAAGAAGTTCTATTTACGAATCAATCTACCTACGTTCCTCAGTGCATCAATCACCGTCTGGAAAATCCCGGAGTCATTCCGCTGGTTTTGATTGAAGTGCAGAATGGCGAATATCTCGGAGAAGATGATATTGTCAGATTTCAGGACGATTACGCCCGCACAGAAAAAGCAAAGTAACTCACTCGTAAGGTGCGCATTGCGCACCCTACATTTCCAGTAAGGTGCGCAATGCGCACCCTACATTTCCAATTACAAATTACCAATAATGATTCATCTGAGCAAAACAGCAGCAACAGAAGTAACGCGCCTCAAGTCGAAGCATTCTCACCCCGATGCTTTTTTTCGCCTGGGCGTGGAATCGAGCGGGTGTTCCGGTTTGTCTTATACAATGGGTTTTGAAGATACGATCGCCCCATCAGCCACCGTTTGCGAGTCAGAAGGCATTCAAATCGCGATCGACCCCCAGCACTTAAAATATCTCAACGAGCTCACCCTGGACTATTCAGAAGATTTGATGGGCGGCGGTTTCCGGTTTCACAATCCTAATGCGGCTCAAAGCTGTAGCTGCGGCAATTCCTTTTCTGCTAGGGAATAACCAAAACTGCAAATGATTCTTCAATCCAAAATCCAAAATCTAAAATCCTATGATGACACTCAAAGACTTAGAAATAGTCCAAAAGACTTTTCAAGAAGCCGGTCAAGATTATCAAGTTGAACTTGAAAGCGGGAGGATTATCATTATGGGCCCGTCAGATATTGTATCTAGCGAAATTGGCATTCGCTTGAGTGCCTTTCTGTTCGTTTGGGTGAATCCCCGTCGCTTGGGAAGAATCTTTGACTCCGCAGGCGGCTTTATTTTACCAGATGCTAACCTCACAGCACCTGATGTTTCCTTCGTGCGGGCCGCACGTCTCCGGCGAAGTCCGCGTTATTTCGGAGAATTAGTCCCCGACTTGGTAGTAGAAATTAAATCACAGAGCGATCGCATTAACCCGCTCGAAAAAAAGATTCTAAATTTTATACAACTCGGATCGCAAGTAGGAATTTTGATCGATCCAGATGAAGAAACTGTTACAGTTTACCGTCAGACACGCGAACCGATTGTCTTGGGAAATCAAGATATTTTGACACTACCCGAACTTTTCCCAGGTTGGGAATTGCCAATTTCCGAACTGTGGCCGCCAATTTTTACAGAAGCAGAAACTCAATCATAATCTCGCATTTTAATAATACAATTTATCTTCTCTTCCTTCGTGTCCTTCGCGCCTTCGCGGTTCGTCAAAAAAGCCTAATTTTAAAATCCAGTCAAAATCTGTAAAATTAATACACCCAATAGTATAATTTAAAGTTAATCAAAAAATTAAAATTAGTTAATTAATGAAACTAAAAACTTGCAAATTATGCCTCACAGCGCTCTTTTGCAGCCTGAATTGGATCGCCCCCAGCAACGCAGAAATCGTCCCCGATGCGAGTCTCCCAGTCAATACTACAGTAATTGTCAACGACAGCAATAACTTTATACAGGGCGGAACACAAGCCGGAAACAATTTATTTCACAGTTTTCGAGAATTTTCGCTGCTGGCTGGGGAAACAGCGTTCTTCAACAATTCTACAGACATTCAAAATATTTTCAGCCGCGTTACGGGCGGCTCGATTTCTAATATTGACGGCACGATAAAAGCTAACGGTACTGCAAATTTATTTTTGCTCAATCCTAACGGGATTATTTTTGGGCTGAAGGCTTCATTAAATATCGGCGGTTCGTTTGTGGCGAGTACAGCGAATGCTTTGCAGTTTGGAAATGGCAGGGAATTCGGCGTCAATGTTGCGGGACAAAATACGCCTTTGCTGATAGTTAGCGTGCCTCTGGGATTGCAGTACGGACAACAGCCCGGGAGTATTGTAAATCGATCGACCGCTGGATTGCAAGTGCGATCGGGCAACAGTTTGATACTTGCCGGGGGCGATGTGAGATTGGACGGCGGAAAAATGCAGGCTCCGGGCGGCCGAGTAGAGCTTGCAGCCGTTGCGGGCGGGGAAACAGTCGGGCTGAACGCCTTCGGTAACAATGTGAGTTTAAATGTGCCGACGCAGGTAGCCAGAACCGATATATCTCTCACAAACGGCGCAGAGGTGAATGTACGCGCGGGAGGCGGCGGGAATATTGCTGTCAGCGCTCAAAACTTCAGTATGTCACGAGGAAGTACGCTGCGTGCGGGAATAGCCGAAAAATCGGGCGCGCCTGACGCTTTGGCGGGGAATATTGATGTTAATGCGGCAGGGGCGATCGCTCTTGATGGAGTCGGTAACAGCGATGTACTCAGCGGTGCGTACAATCTGGTGACAGTTGAAGCTGTTGGTGAAGGGGGCAATGTTAATATGACAGCCGAAGCGCTTTCTTTAACTAACGGAGCTCAAGTAAAAGCCAGTACGTTAGGACAGGGAAATGCCGGTAATGTTAACATTCGCATTCGCAATCACAGCTCCTTTGATGGTGCGGGTAGCAGTGGTACTCCCAGCGGCGTTTACAGCAGAGCAGAAGCTAACGCAGCAGTGGGTAATGGAGGCAATATTAACATCTCTACTGGTTCGCTTTCTGTCACAAATGGTGCTGTGATTACAGCTAGCACTCAAGGACGTGGCAATGGAGGAAATCTCGATATTTACGTCCGCAACGATACTGTTTTGGATGGATTGGGGCCGTTACAGGAAATTACTTACGCATCTGGGGAGCGGCTTCAATTCCAACAATCCTCTGGGCTGTTCAGCAGCGTTAAATTAACAGGAGTCGGTGAAGGCGGAAATATTCGCGTCATAACTCGATCGCTATCAATTGCAAATGGTGGTGTTATTGTTACCAGAACTGAAGGGCAGGGGCGAGCTGGAAATATCGCAGTCAATGCCACTGATTTCGTGACAGTTGATGGGGTAGGTTCAGATAATTCGTCCAGCGCTTTGCTAGCTCCAACAGAACCAGGGGCGGGGGGTAGAGGTGGGGATATTACGGTTAATACTAATTTTTTTCGAGTCTCGAATGGAGCGGTTGTTAACTCCCAAACCCAGAACGAATATGATGGCGGAAATATCGCGATTAATGCTAATGTTTTTGAGGCGACAGGTGGCGGACAGGCGATCGCCACAACTCGCAGCAGCGGTCAAGCTGGTAATTTAACAGTCAATGCTGCTGATAAAATCGTTCTCTCTGGGAGCGATCGTAATTTTAGCGATCGAGCCTCGCTCTTCAATACAAACATTGTCGGTAACAATGAAGGTGCTGCTAGCGGACTATTTGCCAGTACGGGGAAAGATTCCACAGGTGCCGGCGGCAATTTGAATGTCAGAACCGGCCAGTTAATCATCCGAGATGGAGCCCAAGTTACTGTCAGCGCCGACGGCCGAGGAGCTGCCGGAAACTTGAGAATTGCGGCCGACTCAATTCGTTTAGATAGCGGCGCAATTAAAGCCACAACTCAAGCCGGAAATTTCGGCAATATCACCTTGCAAACAGGAAATTTACAACTGCGCCGCAACAGTCAAATTACTACTAATGCGTCTGGCACTGCCACAGGCGGCAACATTAACATCGAAGCGGGGACTGTAGCTGCTTTAGAAAATAGCGACATCCGCGCCAATGCGATCCGAGGCCGGGGCGGAAATATTGTAATTAATACCCAAGGTATTTTTCGCTCTTTTGACAGCGATATCGACGCCAGTTCAGAATTAGGAATTGACGGCAGAGTCGAACTCAGAACCCCCGATATTGACCCCGTAAAAGGGTTAAATCAGCCTGAAACCCCCGGAGTGCCGCCGCAGCCGGCGCGAGGCTGTCAAACTAGCGGCCAAAGAGCAAGTCGGTTTGTGATTACCGGGCGCGGTGGTTTGCCGCCGACTCCCAGCGAAAGAGTCACTGGCGGTAATGAGGATAATTTTGATGCCGCCCAGGAGTTGGTTGAGGCTCAAGGCTGGATAATTAATGCTAAAGGCGAGGTGGAATTAGTGGCGAATTCGCCAGTAGTTGTGCCTTACAGCCCGGGGGGAGCGCCTATTTGCAATTGAGAGTTTTCTGTTTAAGCTTTAAGTCAATGAGGACTTTATACTAAATCCGACTTAAAAACCCCGTTTATTTCTTAGTCCGCGGAGGCGGACTTCGTTTTTGTAGTAGCGGTTTCAACCGCCGAATCATACAAGCGTACCGAGAATCACCCACTGCATTAACTCTTGCCACTCAGGAGACTTAGCTAATAAATCCGCATCGAATTCATTGCCCGCATCCTGCGAAAATTCAGTAAAACATTCCGCCCAATTAATCACTGTTTCCACAGGCAAATAAGGCGTATAATTCCAAGAACGCTGCAAAAACTCTACCATCTCAACAGAATGACGGGTGCGGTGCAAATACCACGCAATCCAAACTAATGTACTGTACTTAATTTGCTTTTCCAGCAAACGTATTTTATCCGGCAATTCGGGGCGCGCAAAAAAATTGTCCATTACCGCCGCGAGAGATTTAGCCTGCGGCAAACCTTTATACATCGCGCTTTGTTCGTGCTGGCGGTAGCAAACTGTTATTTGCTGCAGCCATTCTGTTTCGCATCCCATTAAAGCTAAACGCAGCGCTAAATCTGTATCTTCGGCCGGTGGAAAACGAGGGTCAAATCCGCCTGCGCGCTCTAACCAATGGCGGCGAAACATCATCGCGCTGGGCAATACTGGTTTCCAGCGCAGCCACATTTCTAAGTCTAATTTAGGCACGTTTTGCCAGGGTTTGACATCTTTTATGGGTTTGCCTTTACTGTTGACTTGACGCCAGCCGCTGTGGACTATTCCTGTATTTGGTTGCGCTGCAAATACAGCTATTTGTGCTGCTAATTTGTCGGGGAAAAAGTAGTCGTCAGCATCGAGAAATGCCACAAATTCTCCTCTGGCTAATTCGATGCCGCGATTTCGGGCAATGGAAACGCCTTGATTTTGTTGGTAAATGTAGCGAATTCGATCGCCGTATTGCTCTAAAACTAATCTCGTATCATCTTTGGAACCGTCGTCTACTACAATAATTTCCCAGTCTGTATAGGTTTGGCGCAGTACGCTGTCTACTGCTTCACCGATGTAATCCGCACAGTTGTAAGCCGGAATTACTACGCTCACCTGGGGAGTGCGATCGATCGCAACATTAATCATAATTAATCATTTTAAATTCGATGGCGTCTTTATTTTACAATAGTTGTAGGGTGCGCCAGGAACTGACGCACCCAGCAAAGGGTTCTCGCGTTCATTAATTTCGGCTCAAGAATTTGCCAAGGCAAGTTGCTGCGAATTGAGTAAATCGTGGCGGCGAATTGCCGCATGGTGGCGATCGCCTTTTACCTTCAAATACTTCTCAGCTATTTGCAACACCTGTTCGGGATTTGGCGGCTTGCTCAAAAAATCGGAAGCACCTGTCAATTTCGCTCGCGTGCGGTCAATTATATTGTCTTGGCCGGTCAAAAATACGATCGGAGTTTCCCGAAAAGCCGATGTTTTTCGCAAAAAATTGCACAAAGCAAAGCCGTTTGTCTTCGGCATCACCACGTCCATAAAAATTAAAGCAGGCTTCTGTTTGGAGATGATGCCCACTCCCTGCATCGGGTCTTGAATTTTTAGGACTCGATACCCCGCCGGCAATAAAATTTGCTGTAAAAATTCGCATACTGTGGGACTGTCGTCGATACAGGCAATCAAAGGGCGACCCGGCCGGGCGATCGCCGCAGCAAGGCGCCACTGTTCTATAGGCGACGGCAAGTCTGGTACTGTTCGGAAATTTACTAAACCTTGCTTGATGTAATTCACTAAAGCGCGAGTTGCCACTGTCACGCACTGCTTTTTCTTAAATGCAATATCCCAAAGAGTATTTTCCCCATTGAATACGTTAGCTAATGCGATCAAAGAATTAGAACTAAATCGATTTTCCTGTAAATGGGCAGACGATTTTAAAAGCGGTGCTTGTTCTGGATCGACCAGCCACAAACCCATTGCTTTCCATTTCTGCCAAATTAGTTCTGTAGAAGAAAGAATTTGATCTGCTTCAGTTGCTGACAGCAGCAAAGAAGAGATTATTTTAGGAAAATATTTTTCAGACGGACGCCACTCCCGGCGCAAACCCGATTGACCGATCAGAGCAAAGAACACTTCCGAAACGCTGCTGTGGACGATCGCCTTAGCTTGTTCCAAACTCATTTCGCTGGCAGCTACCCCTTGCTCTATCAGTTGATATTCCCACAGTTCGCGAGCATCGAGGTCTCTGAGATCGACTTGAAAGTTGCGGCAGTGTTGCCCGATCGCCCTGTACCAGCGCCTCGCTCTGTGCGCTCCTCCTGTCGCATAAACCAAACTACCCCGAAAAAAGTAAAGTTGCCACTGTTGTTCCCCTTGCTCTAGCAGCAGTTTTCCCGTTGCTCGTTTTTGGCTCAGCACTGCCAAAGTATGGGACAACATTTTGTACCCGATTGCGGTAGCAGACATATTCACTCGCATCCCCCGTACTCTGTTTTTACTATTATATAGCTCCCCAGTTGTGGAATAAAACAGTAATTTTACTGATTCTCAAGCGATAAAAACAATTAATCCGGCAAATTTAATCCCATGAGGTAGTTATTCCCCTTGGGAGTTTGAGCCATGAGGATGCAGCACCTATTTGCACTATTAACTAATCACTAAAAGCCTGGTTCTTACTAATAACTAATTGGGTGCATCTCTATTTTGCAAGGGCGAAGCATTCCGGCAGACAATTTATTAGTGAGAATCAGAGATTTACTGCCGGAATGCTTCGCCCCTACGAATATATTTGCAAA
>JAUBOG010000340.1:0-7423 GCA_036700105.1 Microcoleus occultus BM001215583 | reverse complement strand
CTACCGGGAATTAACGATAGGCGGGTGTACTTCATAAATGTGGAATCTGCTGTAACTGTGCAGTCAAATCTCACATCTCAAATTGACTTTGGTTCCTTCCTTCAATCTATCAAAAGACGGATTTTTTTTAACAGCTTTTCGCCGGATAAGCTCTATCTAGAGAATGGTTCAGCCGATCGCTCAAATCGAGTAAAAATAGAAGGTCATATCTTCTTTGGTATTCTATGAAACTGAATTATTTTACCAAACAGCTTTCGATTGTCGGGCGCTGGATGGCTGCAACTGTGCTTTGCGTGTCAGCGATGGCCTTCATTTGGTCTGGTGCGTTCTTCTCGAATACCGCAGCAATGGCCTCTCCTACTGTAAGCTCGATCGCAGCAGCAGATATGGGCGATGGGGTTCAAGAAAAAGTTAGCAAAGATGCTGGACGAGCCAAGAATTTCATCCGAGATACAGAAGATAAGGTTAAGGAAACTGCCAAGACAAATGCTGCTAAAGTCGATCGAGCATCGGATGACGGTAGTGCGGTAGAGCGCAAAGCTAAGAAAGATGCAGCCACAATTCAGAAAAGAGCAACAGAAGATTCAGCTCGGACTCAGAAAGCAGTAGATAACACAAAGAATGCTGTCGAGAGCGCTGTTGACAGCATCAAGGATGCTTTTAGCAAGTAGACAGCAAATCAGCAGGTAAGCGCAAAAAAACAATAGAGCGTATCCTAGGTTTATGAAGTGCAGCAGTGCCGTGTCCTACACTTGACAAACCTGGAATACGCTATATACCTACAAAATTGGGATGCACTCGCAGAACAGACCCCAAGCCCCGGTTTAAAATTGCCGTAAAAAACGCGAATCGCTCGCATAAACGCGGCGAATGTCGTCGATTTCATAAAGTACCATTGCGAACCGCTCGACTCCAAAACCGGCCGCAAATCCAGTATATTTTTCCGGATCTAAACCGACGCCTTTAAGAACGTTTGGATCGACGGTTCCGCAGCCCAAAACTTCCAGCCATTTGCCGTTCCACTGCAAATCAACTTCGGCAGAAGGTTCGGTAAACGGAAAGTAACTCGTGCGAAAACGGATCGGCAAATCTTGACCGAACATTTGCCGCAAAAACTCTTTAATTGTGCCTTTCAAGTCCGTAAAAGTCAGATTTTCATCAATTGCTAAAAGTTCTATTTGGTGGAAGACTGCGGCGTGAGTCGCATCGACGGTATCGCGGCGGTAAACGCGGCCGGGAGAGACAATCCGAATCGGCGGTTTTTGCTGTTCCATGTAGCGAATTTGCACCGATGATGTCTGAGTCCGCAGCAAGTTGCCGCCCGGTAAGTAAAATGTATCTTGCATATCCCGCGCCGGGTGGTCTGGCGGGGTGTTGAGCGCCTCGAAGTTGTAGTAATCTGTTTCCATTTCCGGGCCGTTGGCGACTGTGTAGCCGAGACCGACAAAGATATCGAGAGCGCGGTCTATGACGGCGTTTAACGGGTGAATTCGACCTTGGGGTCGAAAAATCGCCGGCATGGTAACATCGAGGGTTTCTGAGGCTAATTTGGCTTGGATTTGGGCGGTTTGGAGGGCTGCGCGCTTGTTTTCTAAATCGGTTTGCAGGGCTTCTTTTACAGTATTGGCGATCGCGCCTACTTTGGGCCGCTGGTCTGGCGGCAGTTTGCCCATCATGCCTAAAATTTGAGATAGTTGGCCTTTTTTGCCGAGGTAGCCGACGCGCAACTGTTCGAGTTGTTCGAGGGTATTGGCAGTGGCGATCGCACTTTTGGCTTCTTGGCCCAGGGTTTCTAGTTGGGCTTCAATGTCGCTTAGCTGGACAGTCATATTGATTTTAGATTTTAGATTTTAGATTTTAGATTGAAGGCTGTTTTGAGCCAAGCTGAGTTTAGCGCAATTTGAGTTCGATCGGCTTAATTTGAAATTTTAGGTGGTCGGTAATATCAATTCCGGCTGCACCGGAACGATCGGCTAGGACAGGGCTTGGCCTAAGTCCCTACCGCGATCGATTGTAGGGACACTCCAAAAGCCGTGTCCTCCGTTTATATCATTCCGATGAAGAGTCCAATTGATATATTAATCGGTAATTGGTAATTGGTAATTGCAGTGAATGCGATCGCCCGACTTGAATTTAGTTTAGTATTGTTCTAAGGCCTACAAAACTTTTCATGAAACTTTTAATTAGCAACGACGACGGCATCTTTGCACAAGGCATCCAGAGCCTCGCCAACGCACTCGCCGCCGCCGGCCACGAAGTGAGCGTAGTTTGTCCCGACAGAGAGCGTTCGGCCACCGGCCACGGACTCACCCTCCACCAACCCATCCGCGCGGAAATTGTCGAATCTATTTTTGAGCCGACAGTCAAAGCTTGGGCTTGTTCGGGTACTCCCGCCGACTGCGTGAAACTAGCTTTGTGGGCTTTACTTGACAAACCGCCCGATTTTGTGCTGTCTGGCATCAATCACGGCCCGAATTTAGGCACGGATATCCTCTGTTCGGGGACTGTTTCGGCGGCAATGGAAGGATTTATGGAAGGCATTCCCAGCATTGCTTTCAGCCTTGCAAGCTATACTTCGCAGGAATTTGGGGCGGCGGTGAATTTTGCTGTGACTTTGCTGGCACAGTTGGAAAAAGTGCCAATGGCAAAACCGATGCTGTTGAATGTAAATATACCGGCGGTTAAACAAGCAGAAATTACCGGAGTTGCGATCGCCCGTCAAGGCATTCGCCGCTATTTCGACATATTTCAAAAACGCACCGATCCGCGCGGCAAAAGTTATTATTGGCTGGCTGGGGAATTGTTAGAAGATGTGGAAGAAACCCCCGAACCCGCCTTACTCCATGATATTCCTACGGATGTACAAGCTATTCGCGACCATAAAATTACCGTTACTCCGCTGCAATACAATCTCACCTGTGGAGCTAGCTTGCACTCGCTAGGAGATTGGAAATTTAAAGATTTTCTGGCGCAGTGAGATCCGATCGCGCGGATCTCAGGGGTAAACTGGGAATTAAAGAAATGTGCCTATAAAGGTCTATGCCCTAGGCGTTAGCGCAGGCTCTCAATTGGTTGTTGGTTTTTTACTCAAGAAAAACAGTTATGAACGCTCCCACATATAACACTCATTCTGTCACTTGCCCGATTTGCCACCGTTCCAGCGTCGTCGGCCCAGTGGGGATGGTTAGCGGACTATTCAGTTGTCCCCACTGTCATTCCCAGTTGGTAATTAGCTGGAGCGGCCATTTTGTGCGCGATCCTTTTAGTCTCAAACAATTAACGGTGGGAAAAATGCTCAGGCGCGAGAGCAGGCCGCTAGCTCGCATTCAGCGCGATTTGGGGATTGGGAAGCATTTCGGGTTGCTGGCTCTTTTGGGGAGTGCTGTATTTCTGGGATTTGCGATCTCTGCTACAGAGAGATCGTTACCGCGCCAGCAGTCATTTCAAGGATTTTTTGAATGGGTGAACGGGAGTGGGAATCCCCAGGATGTGTCTCGTTAACATTTCGCTACATAAATCTTGACACTGACTCGGTTTAAATCTCTCTCTCTTGAGGTATAGATCGCACGGCAACCCGGGAATTGAGGACACGGGAATTGAGGAGACGGCAATGCCGTTTCCTGCGCCCCGAAATGCCGTATCCTGATTTTCGGTAAGATCGAAATGTACTGTGAAACAGGCCGGAAAGCCTGTTGCTAATCATGGTGCAATATATTTTGATATTAATGCTGAAACTCAGCAATTCTCCTAACAGCTTCGGCCAAAATTTGCGGCGATTCAACTAAGGCAAACCGCACGTAACCTTCTCCAGATTTCCCGAAGCCGGCACCGGGGGAAGCCGCAACTCCGGTACTTTGTACTAGCTGAGTGCAAAATTTCACAGAATCTCTTGCCCAAGGTTCCGGGAGTTTAGCCCAAACGTACATTGTGGCCGGGGGTATTGGTACTTCCCAGCCGATTTTTTGCAGGGCGCGGACGAAGGTATCCCGCCGTTTTCGGAAGGTTTCTACACTAATTTTAACGGTGTCTTGGGGGCCTGTTAATGCTGCGATCGCCCCATTCAAGATTCCTCGGTATTGATTGAAGTCTACGGCAGCTTTTACCTGTCGAAGTGCTTGAATGATTTCGGGATTGCCGATCGCGTATCCGACTCGAAAACCTCCCATATTGTACGACTTGGAGAGCGTAAAAAACTCGACCGACACGCTTTTATTGCGATCGGCTTGAAAAACCGACGGCGCCATCAATTTACGAATTTCCTCGCTCTCACAGGGCCCAGCCGAATCGTCAAAAACCAAATCTACATAGGGGAAATCGTGCACCAAAACCAGCCGGTGTTCCCGACAAAAAGCTACGGCTTTCTCAAAAAAGGCCAAAGGGGCGATCGCACTTGTCGGATTGTGAGGATAGCTCAAAACCATCATCTTAGACTGAGCTAAAACAGGCTGCGGAATATCATCAAATACAGGCAAAAACGCATTTTCTGCTAACAGCGGCATCGGATAAATTTGACCGCCGGCCAAATATACGCCGCCCGCGTGGGAGGGATATCCCGGATCGAGCAATAAAGCAAAATCGCCGGGATTCAATACAGCTAAAGGCAAATGCGCCGTGCCTTCTTGGGAACCAATTAACGGCAGCACTTCTGTTTCGGGATTGACTGCAATCCCGAATTTTTGTTCGTACCAAATTGCTGCTGCTTCCCGAAAAGATTTTGTCCCGTTAAACAGCAAATAGCCGTGGGTTTTGGGGTCGGATAGAGAAAGGGCGATCGCCTCTGTAATGTGAGCAGCCGCTGGCAAATCTGAAGAACCGAGAGACAAATCTATGACATTTTTTCCAGCCGCTCTCGCCAGAGATTTCGCCCGATCCATATCGGCGAATACATTAAATTGCAGGGGTTTTAAACGCTCGGAAAATTCCATATTTCTATCAATTAATTTTGCAATTTTAGTTTTTGTAGATGCGAGTTTACTATATTGTTTTTTTCCAAAATCAATGGTTTGTAAAACCTGCATCTACAACGTTTTTTTTAACTGCCGAATGCGGTCGCGAAAATTTCTTAAAGTCGGACTTCTGCCGATAGTTGTACTTTGAGCTACAAACTGGGCTATCATTTCAACAATTGGTAATCCTGGAAAAATTGGGCTACTTGGGAATTTAACATATCTCCCATCTTGCAGTACATTAATTTGCAATTGATTATTTTCATAGCGCCACAGTTCAGGAACTTGTAAAGCTTGATAAGCATCCAATTGTGTCTTGGAAGTCACATCAATTTCAATTGCCAAATCAGGAGGAGGATCTACTGTTAAATCCACCCGCCGTTTCCCTCTCATTTGCTGGTGGTTTTGAATATAGAAACATTGATCTGGTTCCACACCGCTTTTTTTAGTTTCTAGTTTAAACGTCGTCGAACCAAAACACTCGCAATCTATTTCTAATTCTTCTAGCAATATTTTAACCATATCGCCAATTAGTTCTTTATCTACCTCATGTTCTGGTAAAGGCATCCGAATCTCCAATGTTCCTTGGCTATAAGCTAAGCGGGCGGATCGATATTCGCCCATTTCTACTAAAATTGCTTCAAATTCTGACCAACTAACATCGTGTAGCAGCACTCGCTGTCCTAGGGGAATATCGAGCTGTCTGAGCTGAAGTGTTACCATAAGATTTTAGAAGTGCGATCGCGCCGTGGCTGGATTTTGCAAACATATTCGGAGGGGTGAAGCATTCGCGTTTAAGATTTCTCACATAATCAATAGGATATGAGCGCGAATGCTTCTCCCTACAAAAACGGGATGTAACCAAGACAAATCCCTAAAAATTCAAAACTTTATAAATGACCGTCTAACAAACCGATTAAAGTTTGTTTGGTAATCGCTCCTTCGTGGGAAAGCACTACTTCGGCATTTTTAAACAGTCTTAAAGCTGGGACTCCTTCTACTTTATACTGTTTGACAGTAGTCGGATTGGGGTCGATTTCCATTTTAACCACTTTCAGCCGATCGCTGTAGTTTGCCGCTACCCAGTCTATCGAAGGCGCGATCAGTTTGCAAGGCCCGCACCAAGTAGCCCAAAAATAGGCAAGAACTGGTTGCTCTGCTTTCAAGACTTCTGTTTCAAATTTTTCGTCGTTAATGACAATTACACTGTTGCTCATGGTTGTGCGGCGATTTTTCCTGATTATTTATAAAGCACGGGCGGGCGTTAAACTTGCACCAAATTAAAAGACAGGCGCAAAAGACTGTTACTAATTTTAAAACATCCTGCGAACTTATTGAGTATAAACTCAGGAATAATCACTGATGGCTAATTCTGTTTGGCGTCTAATTCCGCTGCTGTCAGCGTCTGGGAGTTTGCAGATGGCGATCGACCAATGGCTGCTGGAACAGCATCTAGCGGGCAAAATTGGGCCAACTCTGCGATTTTATACTTGGGAACCGGCGGCGATTTCTTTGGGCTATCACCAGCGCCGGTGGCCGGAATTTTGGCAGCAGTTGTCTTTCGGGGGATTTCCTGTGGAGTTGGTGCGGCGCCCCAGCGGCGGGCGCGCCGTGCTGCATCAAGGCGATTTAACTTATGCTGTTGTCGCTTCGGGATTTGCGGGGAGCCGTATCCAAGCTTATCAGAATATCTGCGAGTTTTTGATTGAGGGTTGGCGGAAAATCGGTTTGGATTTGCACTACGGGGAAGCTGGACGGAATTACATTCACAATCCCAATTGTTTTGGTACGGCGACGGGCGCGGATTTGGTGACTTCGGATGGCTGCAAGTTAATTGGCAGCGCGCAATTGCGCCGGGGCGATGCTATTTTGCAGCACGGTTCTATGCGTTTGCAGCCAAATTGTGATTTGTTTCATCAAGTTTTTGGAGAGGAATTAATTCCTGTGAATTTACCTCTGTCGGGCGCGGGAAATGATTTGATTGAAACGGTTGTTGAGGTATTGACTGCGGCTGCTTGTCGCTGTTTTGAAATTGATTTGAACCTGCAGCCGCTTTCGGATGAGGAATGGCAAGAGATTTTGGAATTAACTACAAAAATTGCGCCCTGCGACTCTTAGAGACAGGGTTTTATACCTGTACTCGCCCGCTATTGCTATTAATTCATAAAGCAGGAAAATTGAGGCAATATTTCAGGGAAATTGGCACTCATCCCGATGCCAACTTTCTCGCCGAAGCTTTGAATGAGACGCTTGGCAATGCTTGAGTTGCCGATCGCCCGCGTATAGAAGAATTCCCGAAAAACAAGCTCAAACTTACAAAAACCGTACGTCTTGGGAAAGATGCGATCGCGCGAGTGCTTGCTTAGGATTGTAAAAAAAGTTGAAAGGCGACCGCCCGCACAGATTGTCTGGTAGACAGAAGCAGGGCGAACGCATCTAAATTTCAGGTTAACAGAATATGGTATATTGGAGGATAG
>JAUBOG010000033.1:0-24470 GCA_036700105.1 Microcoleus occultus BM001215583 | reverse complement strand
ATAACCAGGTCGAAGCGAACATTACCCCGAAAGGGAGATCGAGGCAACCATACCTTGAAAGGAGGGGCAACCATACCCCTCCAACCCCGAAAGGGGATTAACGGGGACTGAAGTCCCCCTCAGAGTTTCCCTCTCAGGACTAAAGTCTCTGAGTTTCCCATTTACCGAGCTTTTTTATGACAGACAGCGGGAATCAAGGCATTGAGCGATCGCCTCATCGATTGTTGGTGACGGGCGGCGCTGGATTTATCGGATCGAATTTTGTACATCACTGGTGCAGCAGCTATCCGGGCGATCGAGTAGTCGTACTCGACGCTTTAACCTACGCCGGAAACCGACAAACCCTGGCAACTTTGGAAGGAGGGGAAAATTTTCGGTTTGTGCAAGGCGATATTTGCGATCGAGCCCTAGTCGATACCTTGCTGAAAACAGAAAACATCAACACAGTCGCCCACTTTGCCGCCGAATCCCACGTTGACAGGTCAATTATCGGGCCTGCGGCCTTCGTTCAAACCAACGTTGTCGGCACCTTCACACTTTTAGAAGCCTTCCGCAAGCATTTAGAAACAATTGATGACGCGTCTGTGAAAGCACAAATGCGCTTCCTCCACGTTTCTACCGACGAAGTTTACGGGAGTCTCGGCCCCGACGACCCGGCATTTACCGAAACAACCGCCTACTCCCCCAACAGTCCCTACTCAGCTTCCAAAGCCGGCAGCGACCACCTCGCCCGCGCCTATTTCCACACCTACGGCGTCCCGACAATTATCACCAACTGTTCCAACAATTACGGGCCCTATCACTTCCCAGAAAAACTGATTCCCTTAATGTGCATCAATATGCTATTGGGCAAACCGCTGCCAGTATACGGCGACGGTCAAAACGTGCGGGATTGGCTCTACGTGCTCGACCACTGCCGCGCTTTAGATGCCGTTATCCACCGCGGCCGGCCTGGAGAAACCTACAATGTTGGCGGCAACAACGAGGTAAAAAATCTCGATTTAGTCAAAATGCTGTGCCAGCTAATGGATGAATTAGCTGCTGATTTGCCAGCCCATCCTTGCGAACAATTGATCTCATTTGTCAAAGACCGGGCCGGGCACGATCGCCGTTATGCGATCGATGCCAGCAAAATTAAAACAGAGTTAGGTTGGACTCCCTCAGTCACAGTTGAAGAAGGTTTGCGGCAGACAGTCGAATGGTACTTAGCCCATCGCGAGTGGTGGGAACCCCTGCTGTCGGAGGAATATCAAACTTACTACAGCAAGATATACGCCAATTAGTCCGAAGTCAGAAGCAAGAAGGAAGCAAGAAATATTTCTTTGTTCCCACTAACTAACATTGAAAATTCTGAAATTATCAATTTTTCGGAAATTATACCTTCTACTTTCTGACTTCGGCAATATCACATACATTGACACTTGTCAATGTATGTGAAGATTTAGTTAAACTTCATCGATAACGCATAAAAGCAACGATTTCTGGCTGATAATTTCAATAGAGTTATCAAAATAAGCCTTTTAAAAGCTTCTACTACAAACAGAAAGCACCAATGACCGAAATCAACTGGCTCAAGCAGCTCCAAGAACCCAAATACTGGCTGTTGGCGATCGGAGTAGGTTTGATTGCCCTGCACCTAACTCTGACTTCTCGAACAAACGACACCGACCTATTCGGCACAATGTTACTGTTTTGGGGAGTCGTAGCATTTCTCATTTGGGAAAGGCACGAATCCTTAACTTTTGAAAGCGGAGTTTTCGCCAGCTTCTTTGGGGCATCGTTAATTGCTTTAATATTGCTCAAAAGTTCGTCGATATATGGATACGACTTTTTTATCAGAGCAACGCCTTTTTTGTCGGGAATCAGCCTCGCAATGCTTGCTTCTGGAACAAAAGGACTCAAACAATACTGGCAAGAACTTCTAATCCTTGCCTATACAGCTATCCCTCCCGGCTTGATCGGAGTATTGGTTGATGTAGCGAAATTAACAGCTAAATTTTCAGCTTTTATCCTGCATTATTTAGGATTTGAAGTTGTACGCCAAGGGGTTTTTCTGATTTTAGAAAAAGGCAGCGTTCAAGTTTATCACGGCTGTTCGGGAGTGAATGCGATCCTTCAACTGTTAGGGCTGGCTTTAGTTTTCTTGCTAATGTTCCCTACAACTAAGGGACAGAAAATTATAGTACCGATCGCGGCAGTCCTGATTGCATTTAGCGTAAATGCAGCCAGAGTTTCTCTCATGGCGGTGCTGGTATCGCTATCTCAACCAGAAGCATTTAAATACTGGCACGAAGGAAATGGCTCGGCAATCTTTTCGATGATTGCTGTATTTATTTTCGGAATTTTCTGCTGGTTTGCTATTTTAAAAAACGAACCAGAAAACAAGAAAAAACAAAGCTGCTAATGACTATTACTTACTGGAAACCCGTTAGAATTTCTCTGTTGGCTGTTACTTTAGGAGCGGTTTTATTAGTTGCAGGAAAATTGACATTCTATCCATCGACTGGCAATTATTATGCAACCCAGTTTGACTTTCCAGAGTCGGTGCCTCTAGCAGATTGGAAACTGAAAAAGAGCGCGGCTCTGCCAAGCAGCCAGAATTCTGAAGTCAAGGCCGGCAGAAAGTACGAATATCAAAAAAATAATAGCACGGCTCTAGAAATAGAGATGCGCTATGTGGTAAACACCAACGGGGATGTGGAAAGTATGATGAAAGGACATACTATTCTCAAGTCGTCTCCTGGTAAACTAATATTAGCAAGCACGGAAGGGGTAGGTTTTCACGGAATTTTGCCAAAGCAAAATCGACTGTATTTGAGTTCGTGTATCAATCCTCGCGGCGGTGCTACAGTCACTGCCGAACAGTTTAGATACAATCGCAATACTCGGGATTGGCAGCCGAACCGCATTCTGTTTTGGCTGTTGGGTAGGGGAAATATTCAAGACAAGCGCTGTTTGTGGACTCAGATGTCTGTGCCTTTGGATAAAACAACTCCAGAAGATGCCAATAAAATTCTACAGAATGCTTGGGTTTCTTGGTATGGTTGGTGGCAGCCGCAATTTCCAGAACCTTAAGTCGAGTCAGTCGATTTTAGATTTTAGATTTTAGATTTTAGATTTACTCCACAGATAAATCTGGAAGCTTGAGCCTCAGTCTAAAATTTTTGACTCTCCACGACTCGTGTCGGAGGTTTGTATCCGTTTTTGGGCAGGGTAAAGAGAGATTTTTGTTAACAAGAATTGTGATTTTATGAATGACATACAAGGCGATCAAGGTTTTTCTATCTACAGGCTGCGTTGGATTGGCTACGGTTTATTAATTCTCTCTTTATTAGATACGATCGCAGTTCTAATACCGGCCAATTTTGGCAATCGCGTCTGGGAATTGCAGACGATTGGCGCTGTCGTGGAACGAGTACCAGTTCCCCTACTAGCAATGGCGCTGATATTTTTTGGCGAAGGGTACGAGCGCAAACGTTTAGAAGAGATTTTTTTGAAGTTTTTGTCTTGGGTGTGTCTGCTATTGGCGCTGGTTTTTCTGTTGATGCTACCTTTGGGAATTTTTGGCACTATCTACGTCAACAACCAAAACGACAAGCAAATTACTACTCAAGCAAACCAACAATTAGCTCAGTTGCAGCAGGTAGAAGAAAGGTTGAGCAAGGGTACTCCTGAAGATTTAAAAAATTTGGCGGGGGAACTTACCCGTTTGGGGGTACAAGCGGATACGAATAACCCGCAGGAATTGAAAAACCAAATTCTGTCGAGAATTACTCCGGCTAAGGAACGGTTGCAGGCGCAAAGCGCAGCGGTTCAGTCAAATCAGCGTTTGGGGTTATTAAAAAATGCTGTTAAGTGGCTGTTGGGCGCGCTGATTTCTGCGGTTTTGTTTTTTACGATGTGGCGCGGTACTGACTGGGCTCGGTAAACAGTTGACAGTTGACAGTTGACAGTTGACAGTTGACAGAGGTCGCATGAAGTTTTGAGGATGGGGATTTATACCCACCTTCAGTTAGTAAGGTGCGCAATGCGCACCCTACAAAATTAAGAATTTAGGTGCTGACTGATGATATTTTCGAGTTTGTTGGCCTGAATGTGCGCAATGCGCACCCTACGAATTTAAGAATTTAGGTGTTGACTGAATGTGCGCAATATGCACCCTACAAAATTAGGAATTTAGATGCTGTATGAGGGTATTTTCTAGTTTTTCGGCAATCCCTTCGACCCAGTTTTCATCTTGTTTTGTATAGCTGCGGGGCGCGTTAGCACCTAAGATTAAAACGCCTTGATTTCCCAGCGGCTGACAGATGACTCCTTGGGTATTTTCGGGCAAATAGTCAAATTCAATTTTGCCGGGATAAATATTCAGATTTACTAAATAAATTGGTTTGTTTTTGTCGATCGCTCGCTGCAATATCGGCCCGGGTTTGACTTCGGGATTGATGCCTAAAATGCCGCGCCGCAATAGAACTTTTCCTCGATACAGAAGTACGATCGACCTTGTGGCGGTATTTGTCAGCAGCAAACGCGACGCCCAAGCTAATTCTAGCTTGACGGCATCCGGCAAATCCGGCAGCAGCTCAAAACCTTCAGAGCCGATAAGCTGCACGGAATCGGGCGATCGCGCTTGCACCTGCTGCCACAGCAAACCTGTTAAAATCAGCAGAGCGCTGATAATTACTCCCAAAGCGTCCGATCGAGCTTGAGAATCTGTAATTTGCTCTGTCAGCAAGCGGTTGACCATCAGCAGCGTACCTGCTAACCCTCCTGCAACTAAGGGCAATTGCCGCAAAACTTTATTTGGATCGGATTTTGTCATTTATAGCAGAAGATCGATGTGAAGAAGGAAGAAGGAAGTTCGGCAGCGGATTTTGTAGCGGATGTAGCGGATATAGCGGATGTCAGTCCGATGGAAGAAGGAAGAAGGTAGAAGGTAAATGCAGTCACAGCAGTATTTTTGCAGTATTTTTAGCGATTCTAGAATATCTTAACCGTCTTGGCTGGTGGTTGTTGGGAGTCAACAGTCAACCGTCAACCGTCAACTGTCAACTGTCAACTGTCAACTGTCAACTGTCAACTGTCAACCGACTTCACCAATTTCGACAATTCGCTGGAACAGATAGCCGGTGCCGCGGGCGGTGAGAATTAATTCGGGATTGCTGGGGTCGTCTTCCAACTTTGCCCTGAGCCGGGAGATGTGAACGTCCACGACGCGGGTGTCTACGTGGCGTTCTGGCGTGTATCCCCAGACTTCTTGCAAAATTTCCGATCGCGAAAACGGCTCTCCCGATCGGCTTACAAGCAGCTCTAACAAACTAAATTCCATGCCCGTGAGCCGAATTCGTTCGTCGCCTTTGTAAACTTGGCGCTTGTTGGTGTCAATCCTAATATTGGTGACGTGGATGACTCCAGAGCTGGGAATGCCCGATGCGCCGTTTTTGTCAACCCGGCGCAGTACCGAACGGATGCGGGCTTCTAGTTCTTTGGGAGAGAAAGGTTTGACGACGTAATCGTCGGCGCCCAATTCTAAACCGGTGATGCGATCGGCTACGTCTCCCAAAGCGGTTAGCATGATGATGGGAACGTCTGACTCTTTGCGCAACTCCTGACAAACGCCGTAACCGTCGAGCTTCGGCATCATCACGTCCAAAACCACTAAGTCGGGTTCGGTGTTGCGAAATGTTTCGAGAGCTTCTTCGCCGTCAGCAGCGGTGACGACATCGTAGCCGATCATGGAAAGGCGAGTCTCCAGGATGCGCCGGATACTGGCTTCGTCATCGACTACCAGAATTTTTTCTTTATGATTTTCCAATTTACCGAGCACTCCTTAAGTTACATTTCAGATAATGTTATTTTTTTTCACCCTATCATAGAAGACACAAACTCATCGGCCTGTGGCGCTCGGTCTGAAAGCTTGATAATTGCTTTTACTCAGACTTTTTCAATTGTTAAGGTTGACCATTTATCATATCTGTAAACAATGGCTAAGCCTCGAATACAATATATTTGTCGGGAATGCGGCTACGATTCACCGCAATATTTTGGCAGGTGTCCTAGCTGTCACAAGTGGGATTCTTTTGACGAGCAGGTAGAACAACATACTGCTGGTGCGCCGCGGGCTGGTTTAACTGGGGTGACAACTAAGACAGCGGGCGCTTCGCCTCCTGATAAGTCGAAGGGTCAACCGAGGGTGTCTTTTAGATTATCGCAGATTTCCGACCAAACTCAGTCTCGCTGGCCTTCTGGTTACGGGGAACTCGATCGAGTTTTGGGAGGCGGGATTGTTCCGGGTTCGCTGGTGTTGATTGGCGGGGAACCGGGAATCGGGAAATCGACGCTGCTGTTGCAGGTGGCGAATATGATGGCGCGCAAGGATAGAATACTCTATGTCAGTGCCGAGGAGTCCGGCCAGCAGGTGAAGCTGCGATCGCAGCGTTTGGGGGTGGCCAATCCAGTTGATTTGTCAAGCAACGGCGGGCAGAAATCCGATCGCAACGGGGAAGCTAAAATCGATTCCGAGGATAATTCAGCCGAGAATTTCTATTTGCTTCCCGAGACGGATTTAGAAGTTGTTTTGCGGGAGTTGGAAGCGCTGAAACCGAGTGTGGCGGTGATTGACAGCATCCAAACTATTTATTTTGCTAGTTTAACATCGGCTCCGGGTTCGGTGGCTCAGGTGCGGGAATGTACGTCTGCTTTGATGCAGGTTGCGAAAAGGGAAAATATTACTTTATTCATTGTCGGTCACGTTACGAAGGACGGATCTTTGGCGGGGCCTAGGGTTTTGGAACATTTGGTAGATACTGTACTTTATTTTGAGGGCGATCGCTTTGCTTCTCACCGGCTTTTGCGCTCGATGAAAAACCGTTTTGGCGCTACTCACGAAATCGGTGTTTTTGAGATGGTAGCAAACGGTTTGCGAGAAGTAGACAATCCGTCGGAGTTGTTTTTAGGTAATAAAGATGAATTTTCTCCCGGTACTTCGACGACTGTTGCTTGCGAAGGAACTCGACCGATTTTAGTAGAAATTCAGGCGTTAGTCAGCCCTGCGAGTTTTGGTTCGCCGCGCCGTTCTGCTACAGGTGTAGATAACAGCAGATTGCAGCAAATTCTCGCAGTTTTGGAGAAAAGAGTCGGGATTCCTCTGTCGAAGTTAGATGTGATTGTGGCGTCTGTGGGCGGATTGAAGGTGGAGGAACCGGCGGCGGATTTGGGGGTGGCGATCGCGATTGTGGCCAGTTTTCGCGATCGGGTTGTCGATGCGCGCACTGTGTTGCTCGGGGAAGTCGGTTTGGGAGGGCAAGTTCGCCCGGTTTCGCAGTTGGAATTGCGGCTGAGAGAAGCGGCGAAATTGGGTTTCAAAAGGGCAATTATTCCGAAGAATCAAGCTGTACCAGATTTGGGGATGGAGATTATTCCAGTAGCTAAAGTGATTGATGCAATTATTGCAGCGATTCCGGCTACTCCGGCTCAGTTGCAGTCTGTTGATTTGGAGGAAGAGGATTTGTTGAATTGAGATTATGTTAAAGTAGCAATAACTGGGCAAACACAAATCTAAAACTCACATGATGAAAGCCTACGAATTTCCAGCAAAAGTTACATCCGAAGGAAAAATTAACTTGACCGATGACATTTTAAAATACTTGGCAGTCAACCAAGATATAAGAGTGATAATTCTGGTGAATGAACAAACAAACTCAGAAGCAGATGAAGTAGAGGAAAAAACAGATTGGCATCGGATTGCCGCCGAACAATTCTTTGCTGATTGCAGCGAAGAAGATGCAATTTACGATGAGGATTGAGCAATGACTAATTATCAGTTTGGAGAATTAGTTATAGTCGCATTCTTGTTTGCGGGTACAGCCGAAACTAAACGCCGTCCTGGTTTGGTACTGTTGGACACAGGAGATGAAGATATGATTGTTGCCAAGATAACCAGTCAAATCCCTCGTACAATCTTTGATGTCGAAATTCAGGAATGGCAACAAGCAGGATTAAAGCGACCTTCAGCGGTTCGCTTACATAAACTGAACACATTACAAAAAAGTTTAGTTGAAAGGAGACTGGGAATATTAACCCCTGATGATTTGGTGCAAGTGCGAGATAGAGTCAAACAAATCTGGTCTTTCATTTGATGAAAATACAGGATCGCAAGCTTCATTAGTCACGGCAAATCTCAAATCTAAAATTTCCAACTGTATGCGGAGGCACGAGTTATGTATCAAGTAGATATTGTTGAGGCAAAAGAAAAGCTTTCGGAATTAATCGAAGCGGTGATGAGAGGGGAAGAAGTTTCGATTACTCAAGATAACCAGCCTGTTGTAAAATTGGTAGGGATAGCGCCAGCTAATCAGAAGCGCTGGCCATCTAAAGCTGGGAGTGCTAAAGGAATGGTTTGGATGTCCGATGATTTTGATGAACCGCTAGAAGAGTTTAAGGAGTACATGGAATGAGGTTGTTGTTGGACACTCATACTTTCATTTGGTATGTCACGGACAACCCTAGACTTAGCACCAATGTCAAACGGCTAATTGAGGATGAAAATAACGAGAAGCTAGTCAGTACAGCTAGCATCTGGGAAATGGCGATTAAGCACAGCATAGGCAGGCTAAACTTTAGTCTGCCTTTTATGGAGTTTGTCGGACAGCAACTCAGTGTTAGCAATATTGGGATACTAGAGATTAATCTCAACCACATGGAGGTTGTAGCTTCGCTGCCTTTGCATCACCGCGATCCATTTGACAGGCTGATAATTGCACAATCTATAGTAGAACAGATACCGATTTTGAGCGTTGATGCTATTTTTGATGCTTATGCGATCTCCCGAATTTGGTGAATTAAGTTAGTGTAAAAATAAAGAGGCGAAGATGAAACAATTTAGAATTATCATTGAAAAACATCCTGACGGTCATGTAGCCTATCCCCTTGGCATCAAAGGTGCCGTAGTTGGTGAAGGTGACACCTATGAAGAAGCCTTAGCTGATGTTAAGTCAGCTATTCGCTGTTACATAGAGATATTTGGTCCAGAGATTATGGAAGAGGAATCATCCGCTGTCGAGACTTTTTTAGTAGAGGCGCAGGTGGCTATTTAATGTCAAAATTTCCTGTCGATCCTCCTAAAAGACGAGTTATCAAAACATTTCAGATGTTGGGTTTTCGTATGCTTAGAGAACGCGAACATATTGTCATGGTGCGAGAAAATCAGGATGGCACGGAGACTCCGCTGGTAATGCCTAACCATAATTAAATAAAATCAGGGACACTGAGAGCAATTTGTACTCAGGCAGGAATTTCTAGAGAGGAATTTTTAATAGCTTACGCAAAAAGTTGAAATGTTCTTCTTGACAGGCTGATAATTGCACAATCTATGGCCCAACAGATACCCGTTTTGAGCGTTGATGCTATTTTTGATGCTGATGCGATCGCGCGGCTGTGGTGAATATTGAATTTAGCTGTTAGTCAGAATTTTACTAAAAACCATATATATAGCGGTCAATTAGCATCATCTACCCTACATATAGAGCAAGAGTGCGATTTGGGTATAGGGGAACACATCTTTTTCGGTGATTTTTGCGAAATCGAGGGGATATCGCCGCATAACTATTTTAGGGCGGGTATCGCGCCGCCCCTTGAGTTTCTGACTTGGAGAAGTTTCATGCACCGATGTTTCATAGCTGAATTCAGCACCTTGACAGGGCTAACACCTAACACCGCTTGAGAGCAACCTTCAAGGGGGTAGCGTTCCCCAGACACGGTGTCAGTCCTGAATGCGAGAGTTGTTTTCATGCAAAGATAAGAACTTTTTCATCTTTTCTTCACGCTTTTCTCATTAAAAAATGGTTAAATAAAGGTTAATCAGTTATTTAACCTTGGTTTTTGCACCTACTCGTGTCCTGTCACCTAAAAAATCATGGGATCAGACTAAAGCAGACAAGAAAAGGCAAATAAACAGAGAGTATCTTAAATTATTCTCGATATCATTCATCCCTAAACTCCTGTCTGTATTGGTTCCAACCGTCAAATGAAACTGAAAGACCACTAGAATTCATCGGAGATTAAGAAAGATTTAAGACTTTCTAAAGACCGATCGAGTATGTTGTTTTAGCGAGGAAGTAACTAATGAGTTTTGCAGCAATCAATTATCGTGAATTTCGACAAAGGTTAAAGCGTTTAACACCTCTAAGACCTGTCATACCAGTTGCTGGAATTATTGCTGTTGCAATTGCCATCAATTTTGTTCAGGATTTAAGCAGTGCAGGACGCTGGTCTTTAACCATTTTTTGCTCGACGGTAATCCTTTGGACGCTAACGCGACTGAATACCAGTTATGTGGCGCTGGTTGCTGCTTTGACTCTAGTCTTAACCGGAGCAATTCCCCAAAAGCATCTTTTTCAAGCCCTTGGAGATGAGATTGTTTGGTTGATGATCGGGGCTTTCATACTGGGAGATGCCATTCAAAAAACCGGGCTGTCCGCTCGGATGACTCAATTTATTTTAGGGCGCGTTAAGACGGTAGCAGGATTGTTTTGGATGCTAACAGCACTGGTTATTCCACTTTCCTTTTTAATTCCTTCTACATCAGGGCGAGCAGCCGTTACTTTACCCATTTACCGTAGCGTGACTGCCCGGTTCCCCGATACTAAAATTAGTCGTGGTTTGGCAATTTTAATCCCGACAATAATTCTGGTTTCCACAATTGTCTCACTCGTAGGAGCTGGCTCCCATCTGATCGCTAATGAATTACTGATGCAGATGACGCAGCAACATATCTCCTTCGGTCAATGGGCTTTATATGGTTTGCCTTTCGGAATCGCTACCAGTTTCCTGTCTTGCGGTGCGATTTTGTACTTCTTCCTTGACCGGAAACAACGCCAGCAACCGCTCCAAATCCCGATCGACAATGCTGCAAAATCCAGTTTTTCTCGATCGGAGTACATGACTCTATTCATTGCCATTGGAATGTTGAGCTTCTGGTTGACTGAGGGAGTTCACGGTTTGAAGATTGCAACGGTTTCTATCTTAGGAGCGGTGTTACTAGCGATGCCGAAGGTAGGAGTCATGAATTGGAAAGAAGCGGTCAACTCGGTGTCTTGGAATCTGATTATTTTTGTCAGTGCAGCTTTAGTGTTGGGACGATCGTTAGTACAATCTGGCGCATCCAAGTGGGTAATCGACCACACGTTTCATATGAGCGGTATTAGCAATCAAGGTTCGCAAATCCTCGTGCTGGCAATCTTGACGGCGATCGCCTTAACTTCTCACATCTACATGACATCCCACGCTGCGAGAGCGGTTGCATTAGTTCCAGCATTTTTATCTGTAGCAGCTACCTTGAATCTGAATCCAGTTGCAGTCATGTTCATCGGCACTTTAGGGATGGACTATTGTTTGACGATGCCTGTCAGTTCTAAGGCGCTGCTGATTTATCAAGACGGCGAAGAGCCGAGGTTCTCTTCCAAAGATTTACTGCGTTTGAGTACGATTATGATTCCAGTACATCTAGGTTTAGTTATTGTGTTTTACCTGACTTATTGGCACTGGATTGGACTGAAGTTATAGTTCGCATAAATCTATCGATACCACAGCAAAAACTCAGGTTTTTCCAAACAGGGTTTTAACGAGTTGCTGTTAAATAAGCTGCACTACTATTGAGAATTTCCCGTTGAAATTCAATTCAATTTTTAATTCATTTCAGACTTCAATTGCATTTCACACTTTAGGAGAAAGCATCATGACTTTGAATATCCTCATTGCTCCCTCTGGATTTAAAGAAAGCCTCGGTGCTGACGAAATTGCGGATTGCATCGCCAGCGGTATCTTGCGAGTGATTCCCAATGCAAATATTAGGAAAGCACCGCTAGTTGACGGTGGAGAGGGTTTTACAAAAGCCTTAGTTGCTGCTACAGGTGGGACGATCCATGAAATTGAAGTTATGGGGCCTGTGGGGCAATCGGTGCAGTCTCACTTTGGCTTTTTGGGCGGTACAGATCAAAAAACGGCGGTTTTGGAAATGTCAGCGGCGGCAGGATTGCGGTTGGTTCCCCGCGATGTCCGCGATCCGCGATTGACGACAACCTATGGCGTGGGAGAATTGATTAAAGCTGCTCTCGATCGCGGTGCTGAAAGAATTTTAGTCGGTTGCGGAGATTCCGGCACGAATGACGGGGGCGCAGGAATGGCGCAGGCGCTGGGAGTCGGACTTTTCGATGCCTGCGGGAATCCGATCGGTTTGGGTGGCAGCGAACTCCACAAACTCGATCGCATCAGCATGGAGAACCGCGATCGGCGATTGGATGGCGTGCAAATCGATGTTGCTTGTAATTGGCACAATCTCCTCTGCGGGCCCAATGGCGTTGCCCGCGTTTTCGGTCCCCAGAAAGGCGCATCTCCCGAAGTTGTGGCATCCTTGGAAGCTGGGCTGGAAAACTATGCAGCAGCGATTTGGCGCACCTTCAACCTAGATGTGCGGGAGATGCCGGGAAGCGGGGCTTCCGGTGGTTTGGGGACGGGTTTATTGGCGTTGTTGGGAGCGAAACTTCACCCTCGCTATGACATTGTGATGGAATATTTGGAGCTCGATCGCTGGTTGCCGGAGAGTGATTTGGTAATCACTGCGGAGGGTTGTATTGATTTCCAAACACCACGGGGCAAGATTCCTGTAGAGGTTGCCAAGCGTGCCAAGCGCTACAATTTACCGGTGATTGCGATTGCGGGAACTATCGGCAAAGATGCCTCGATCAATATCGATCACGGCATCGATGCTTTTACGGCGATTCTGGAGACTCCTTGCGATTTAGCCGAAGCGATCGATCGAGCTCCCATACTGGTTGCGAATGCGGCGGAAAGAATGGTACGGATGATAATGCTGGGTTATGGCCTGCCGAAAAAAGACCGACTGTCGATCGTTCCTCCAAGGATTTCCAAAGCAGCTTAGCTTAAATTACGAATTGAGAAACCGGGTTGATTTGTGAATTTTTCGTCTCTTGTCTGAGATTTTTCCAAGAAACCCGGTTTCTGTGCCAAAGTCCTACAATATTTTAGCCCGCGCGGGTGTTGTGTACAGCACCCGCGCGATTGCGTGCGATCGAACGCAAAAAAATATCGTTGTTTAGCGGAAAACACTATGAGACGATTGCAAATAACTACAATCATTCAAGGGATAGCGATGGCAATCGTTAAGCTTTATCACGGTACAGATATTGAGAGTGCATTGGATATTCTCAATAACGGATTAAACGCCGATCGCTTGCTAGATTTGCAAACTCAACCAGTACAGTTAGGGAGCGGTTGGTATGCTGCATTCGATCCAGAAGTTGCCTGGTTTTTTGCTACCGTAGCACCAGGTTTAGAGGCATTAGGCTGCACAGTTATTGAAATGTCTTTGCCTGTGGTAGAATTAAACTATCTGTTGGATAAAGGAGAAGCTAGAATTGCACCAATTGCCAATGTGATGTTCTCTGCACGGCAAATATGGTTTTCAATTAATGCCTTTAATTTTTTAAATGAAAAAGCTGAATTTCAACCTTACGAAGAAGCAGGATAAATGAAAAAACAATACAGCGAGAAGGATTTAACAATTCGTTCTACAAATCGCCAAACTACAGATAATGGGATTACTGCACATACTCATACTGTCTTGTTCGATCGTCCGCTTACCATTGAAGAACAGCAACAGTTTACACAACTATTAAAGATTGCTGGCGCAACCTTTGAGGCATCGCAAGGTTTAGCTAATCCTAATGTGACATTTATTGCTCCTAACCTAGCACATTACACAGTCGAGCGGTGCATTTTGGCAGGCTCGCGGAAGGATGAGCTTTTTGCCAAGTTAGCTGCATTCAGTCAGGAAGTTGCTACCATTGCTGAACATGATGGCAATCCTGTTTTTAGCAAAGTAGAAAAGTTCAAGCAACTGCAAGAGTGGGCGCAGTCGCAGATTGACAATACTGTCCAACCAGAAGTTAGACCAGATATGGCAATTACAGTGTTGCAGTTAATTGATGAAGTTGAAAGGTTGCAAAATAAAATCAAAGAATTAGAAAACAGCTCGAAAACTGTGTAATTTAAAAATCTCAGAATCGATCGCTCTTTCAATTCGCTTTTTAGCAGCAAGATGAACCAGAGAAAAAAAAACAGTAAAAATCCGTGGAAAAATGAACTAAACGACATCATTCGAGGCGCATCGGGCGGCTTTTTATTCGGCATTCCGCTGCTTTATACGATGGAGGTTTGGTGGATTGGTTCGCATACTGAACCGGCCCAAATGTCGATCGCGATCGCCACTACTTTTGCAGTGGTTTTCTTGCTGATCCGCACGGAAGGTTTTCGCAAAACTAAGGACATCCGCTGGCGGGATGCTGCAATGGATGCGGTAGAAGCGATCGCGATCGGCATTGTCGGCGCCGCCTTTGTCCTGTTTTTGCTGAGGGAAATTACCCCGGAAACTCCGGTGCAAGAAACTTTGGGAAAAATCATCTTTGAAGGGTTGCCGTTTGCGTTGGGAGTAGCTTTGGCGAACGGTTTTTTGAGCGGCGATCGCTATCAAAGTTCAGAGGGCGAACAGGAACCTACCATTAATGCAACTGTAGCAGATATCGGCGCTACTTTAATCGGCGCGATGATAATTGCTTTCAACATCGCCCCGACTGATGAAGTTCCGATGCTAGCCGCTGCGATTTCGCCACCTAGACAATTGGCAATTATCGCTGCTTCGCTGCTAATCTCCTACTGTATTGTATTTGCCGCCGGCTTCACTTATCAAGCAAAACGCCACCAGCAGCAGGGGATTTTTCAGCGTCCCCTCAGCGAAACTGTGATGGCTTATTTAGTTTCGCTGGCTGCGTCTGCATTGATGCTGTTTTTCTTCCACAAACTCAGCTTTAGCGACCCGTGGTCGATTTGGTTGAACTATACGTTAGTATTGGGATTGCCGGCAACTGTTGGCGGCGCGGCGGGGAGGTTGGCGGTATGACGGAAAGTAACGAAACGGAAAGTAAGAAAACGGAAAGTAACGAAGGGCGATCGAAAAGAACTCCTGCTGAATGGGCGACATTTGCGATCGCCTCCTGCATCCTCGCTACTGTAATCGGACTGGTACTCTACAATTGGCTGACTAAAAAACAGGAACCGCCGATTATTTCTGTCACTCGCAACGCGGCAATTCGAGAAGAAAAAGGGCAATTTTACGTGCCGTTTGCCGTTGCCAATACTGGCGGGGAAACGGCAGAATCGGTGCAAATTGTTGCCGAATTGCGCGTCAACGGCGAAGTTGTAGAATCGGGAGACCAGCAAATTGATTTTTTGTCAAGCGGTGAAACTGAATCAGGCGCTTTTATTTTCAGCCGCGACCCCAGTCAAGGTGAATTGATTGTGCGATCGAGCAGTTATAAACTACCTTAACACAGATAAAACTCGGCGGTTAAAACCTTTTCACCTCTGTGAACTCTTCCTCTTCCTTCGCGCCCTTAGCGTCTTCGCGGTTCGTTCAATCTAAAAACCCCCTTGCGCGTTGGCATTTATTGCTATATTCCGCGCAGGCGCGATTTCAATCGCTTTGGAATTGCGATCGAGCTAACGCTTCCCCATATCGTTTTCCCACTTCCAAACACAGCTAGAAATCAAATTCGTGCAGATATGAGCCGTAATTGGCACTAACAAATTCCCAGTAGCTAAAACACTGTAACCCAACAGCAATCCCACAGCCGTTGCCCACACAGCATAAGGCCACTGATCGATTCCTCCCAAGTGCAGAATGCCGAAACAAAAACTCGACAGCACTAAACCGGTTGCATTCAATCCCAAAGCAGAAAGCATTACGCCTCGAAATAGCAATTCTTCGCTAAGTCCCGGCAGGAGTCCCAGCCAGATTAAATCCGGCCAAAATAAGGGTTTGAGGACTACTTCCAAGTAAACGTCAGCACTCCGGCGATAACCGGGCCAGAGGTGATAAACGATCGTACTCCCGCCTGTAATTGCCAGTCCGATCGCACATCCTTTGAGCAAATCCATTACTATTAATTTGACGGGCAAAAGCGATACCGATCCAAATAGCAACCACAATTTAGCTACCGCCAGCAACATAATTGCTGTTACGCCCATTGCTACTAAAACTTGAGTGCGCGTCAACGGTTCAATTTCAGGATTTTCGGGAAGTTTTTCTGCCACTTAATCAATTTTAGATTTTAGGTTCTAGATTTTAGATTTGTTGAGTTGAGTCAGACAAACACCGCAGGGAGGAGATATTTGCACCCAAGGAAGCTGGACTGATGCCGGCTCGCAAAGCGACCAAGACTCCGATCGCCTCTAAATACGAGTTTACCTGCAAAGCTTTGATTCCGAGTTTTTCTGGAGTAGCCTGCATCTGGGTTTTGTTGTCGCCCACTGCGATGATTTGTACGGACGATCGCCCGCTCAAGCTCAGAATAGCACTGCCGCCGCAGGCTGTAGCCGGTATCACCACCGCATCGACTCGATCGGCAGTAATGGATAATTGGCTGTTCTCCTCGGCTTTCTGGGATCTAAACTGCGGTGCTTTGCTCAGCCCTGCGAGCACGCAGGATAGGAAAGTATACCCGATTTCTTCAGCAGCCGATCGCGGGGACAGGTGCGGATCGAGGGGAAGCGGCAACAAAGCGGGAGCGTGGGCGCAGGGGATTTTAAATGTTCTGACAATCAGGTGGCTGATGACAGCTTCCGCGCCGGCGAGGGGGTCAACTCCTTTGCCGCGGCGGTAGTTTGCGAGGGCTTCGCTGTCTTCACTGTCGGGAAATCTCGCCACAACGGCGATCGCCTCGACTTTTGCTTGGGTAATTAATTTTTCGGCTGCGCGCAATAGACTGTCGGGATTGGCGATCGTCCCCCAGGATGCCCCTGATTCTGACATTCGCAATTCTACTTCCAGGGGGCGATCGGTTAAAACACAATCCGTTATATTCAAGCCCAATGTAGCTCTAGCAGCATCAGCCGCTTGCAAGTGGCGCAGTTGCAAGTCCGGTTCGATGCCGGAATCGAGAATTAAGCCGATGCGATTTTGATGTACCGGTTGCAGGCCCCAGCATCCCCGTGCAAATTTGTCAAGGGCGTAACCTTCGACGTAGAGGGCGTTAGGTATCGGCCAATAAAGTTGAGCGCCGTTGAGGACGTTGGGGTGAGTAATCAGGGTATCTGAAATTTGGGCGATCGCCCTAGCAACGGGCAGCCCATCTCCTGCAAACCCACCGATCGAGGCTCCAACGCCTGTGGGGACTATCAAAACCACTGTCAAAGGACGGGGGGTCACGCTGTTGCGGGGGATGCTTCCACGAGCACGTAGCCTTCAACCACAGCCTTTTGCCGATCGACATCCACGTCTGTGACAGCCCAGCGCAGGGGTTCGCCGTGCTTTTGCAGTTCAATTTCAATCGCCGAGTGCAGTTCTTCGGCGGTATCGTGGAGGTGAACTTCTGCGGAAATGAAATGGGTGGTCATCTGGCGATCCATAATGGTTTTACCGCGATCGGTCTTTGTATCGATTTTAACTTAATTCTAGGATTTCCCGAACTGGCGATCGTACACAATGTCTTCTTTTTCGGTTTCTATCTTCAAGTTCGATCGGGGATAAGAAACACAAAGCAACACAAAACCTTCCGCCTGAAGTTCGGGACTAACGCCCATGCAATCAACTTGCTCGACTTCACCCTCAATAACCTTTGCAGCGCAAGTCGTACAAACCCCCGCATTGCAAGAACTAGGCAACTCAATGCCCGCAGCGTTAGCCGCCCGCAGAATTTGTTTGTCTTCCGGCACTTCTACCGTATAAGTGCTGCCTTGGTGGAGAAATTCAACAGTGTAAGTCTTAGACATATATCAATTATTGGTTTTAATTCCCCAATTGGAATTTAAGCTAGATTTGGAAACAAAGCAATAAGTATTTTACCGCTGTCGGTGATTTTGTGCAACTTTACAACAGCATTTTTTATTGATAATTTTTTTTATTAACTGGCTGGGGCGATCGATGGCGTCCCGCCCTGCAAGCTACGACATTTTGTCAATGACTTTTTCACAAATTATTACAATCTTCACGGGCGAACTCTGCCACAAAGCACTGATACCTAACTAATTTTTGCCTTTAACCCAACAACTCATCAACAGCAACACTAAAACCCAGCAGCACTAACTGAGTGCTGATTGTGTCACCGAAATTAAACGCTAACTTTTGATTTTGAGTCATTATCAATATCCAGCGACTTTCAGGAAAAACTATCCAAACTTCCAGACAACCCGAATCTAAATACTCTTGTGCTTTCAGAAAAACATCTTCCGCAATATCAGTCGGAGAAACTATTTCAGCAACTAACAGCGGACTTTGAGGAAAAGTAGGAACATCGCCATATTGAGCAACAAGTTCAGAAGTCAGATAAGCTACATCCGGCCGTCGCACTCGCCTGTCAGTACGGCAAGGAACCTTCGTGTAGACTTCGCCTCCCTGTCCGCTAGATATCTTGTAGCTTCTCCAAGAATAATCTAGTTTAGATTGAATTAGACTGTGTTTTGCTGTCATGCCATTTTTCTCCGAGATTTGCCCGTCCACCCATTCCATATCCTCGGGGGGACTGGCCATAAAGTCTTCTAGAGAAACATTTTCTGATAAAACGGCTGCCATTACCATAGCTATTTACCTGCTTATAACTCCTAATTTACTTCGGCGGTAAGGTGCGCAGTGCGCACCCTACATTTTATCTTTCTTTGTCAACCTAGTAAGGTGCGCAGTACGCACCCTACATTTTACCTACATTTTATCTTTCTTTGTCACCCCAATTACCCATTCCCCATTCCCAATTTACTCAATATTAATTTGATTGGGAGGCTTAGGTGGTTTGTCATCCTTCAAAGTTTTGCGCCCAGAAGCTGCATAATCCTTATACAAATCCACAAACATCTTTGTCAACTGCTGCAAAGAAAGTTGTTCCCCATTAATTTGAGCTTTCATATAAGTTTTCAGCACTTCAATGTAAGCCAAACCGAGGGCTAGCGTGAGAGTTGCAGCCGTCGCACCGGAAATAGCACCGCCGACAACCGTACCCGCACCCGGAATCATTTTAATCAAATTAGTCACAATACTTCTACCAACAGCAGTCACGCCGCCAGCACCGCTAATTGCCGACAGCATCGCCGAAATAAACCCCTTATCAAAAGGCATTCCAAAAATCACAGTAATATTAGCAATCATTGCCGTTTGCATCGTCATCAAAATCGGCGCATCAGCAAACGGTACAGGAGTCGCACCGACAATGGCAGAACCTGCAACATAGGCACTTAGATACTTAAATGCCATGTCAGATTTAAGTGCAATATTGGCAATTTGTTCTTTGACAAAAGCTTTTTGAGCTACTTCCGGCAGCAGTTGGAAAGTGGCATCTACCAACTTGTCTAAACCGTGAGATTTTACGGTATAATCCTCATCAATTTCTTCCGGTTCAGCCATAACTGGGATGATTTGGCTGACTGGCAAATTCATGTGTTCCAGTTGCTTGAAAAACTCGCTCGGCTTTTTCGATGCCGTCTGAGTCAGCACTAAAATCACCGGTACATCTTTGACTTCCATTTCTTTCAGCCAGTTTTCTTCAACTGATTCTATTCTATTGGCGCCGTGATTGATGCAGTACCAGATGACGTGAATGTGTTCTTTGGGGTGCAAAAGTCTTTGGTCTTCAATCAGTTTAGCAACGTTTAACTGAATAACTTTAATTTGCTCGGCATTGAGCTCCAGTCCGGGAGTATCGTAGACTGTAATCGGGCAATTCGGTTTGGTATACTGGCGGATGCCGTGAGTGACGGGACGGCCGACTCCGGTTTCTGCTAAGCGCTGGCGAAACACGGAATTGATCAGGGTACTTTTGCCTACGCCTGTTTTGCCGATGACTAAAACATTGCACTGTCCCACATCATTTTCGGCGTCTTTGAAGGCGTAGTAACTTCTATTTAAAAGCTCGTCTAGGGAAAAGTCGTCTGACATGGCGGTTTGCTCCGAGAATGGTGGGGTATCTGATTCAATTATTCAATATTTTCAGGATTTTCAGACCGATCGCACTCAAGCGGTAAAAAATCAGGATTAAGAACTTCTTCTCCAGTAAAGGGAGACTCTAGGGGAAATGTCGCAATAGATAAACCTGTTTCATCTGCGGCTAATTCCCTAGCATCTTGATAAGATTCATTGAAAATTTCCTCAAAAAAGCGATATAAACTAGGACTGGTTTTGAAGGTATCTCTGATGCGTTTGCGATGTTCGCGAATGGTATATGCCCAACTATTTGTTCGTTTTTCTGGCTGATATTTATACTTAAGCAAGTGCATTAAAAGTACCCTCAGATTACTTCTTAAAGCATTTTTATCGCTGCTCCCCATACTTTCCAGTTCCTCTAGTAAGTTCTCTAAATCTATTTCAGAAAACTTTCCCTCTTTTAATAAATTGATTGTTGCCTGTAACCACAGATAAAAATCCCGTTCGTAAAGGGATGTTATTGCAGTTGCTATTGATTGGATAGTTGTCATTTTGTTTGACTCCCTTTTCATAATTTAGTTTAAGCTAACAAGCGATCGACCTCAATGCTGAAACCGAGGAGGATTTGCTGAGTGGTGGCGGTATCGCCCGATCGAAATGTCAATATTCGATCTTGAGTCATCACAAATATTAAAAGACTTTCTGGAAAAACCAACCAGACTTCCTGACAGCTAGATGCTAAATATTCCTGTGCTTTGAGAAAGACATCTTCAGCGATATCGGTGGGTGAAACGATTTCGGCAATTAACGGGAAACTTTGGGGTAAAGTTGCAAGGTTGCCAAATTGTGCGACTAATTCGGGTGTGAGATAAGCTACATCGGGGCGGCGAATGTTTAGGCTAGTGCGGCAAGGTGGTGAAATATAAACTTCACCTCCATGTTTGCTTAAAGTTCTGTAATTGGCCCAAGCACAACCCAGCCTTGATTGAATTTTACCATGCTTGAGCGTGGCTCCATTTTTCTCTACGATTTTACCATCCACCCATTCCATGCGATCGAGGGGATTGGCGATGAACTCTTCTAGAGTAAAATCCTTCTGTGCGGCAGTAGCAGTGACCATAGTTATTTCTTCGCTTTTAGGAAACTTACTTGTTATGATTATGGGCGATCGGGAAGATTGATATTTTTTCCCACTCCCACTATTAGATTTGCTTTGTCTGAAAACATTGCCCTTTGCTAGTCCCCATTATTGGGCCGGGTTTGTATCGCAGGGTTTGGCGTAGGACAAACAACAACATTTTGAACAGAGCTAATCTATCCTTGATTTTCTCCTAGTTTTCTGATGAGAAATCTGACTTCTTCGAGCAGAATATTAAATCGTTGGTCGTTTTCTATTTTGTACTGTTGAAAATCCGCATCCCGCCGCCGAATTTCTTCATCCCGTTGAGAGTCTCTTGCTAAAATAGCATTGACAGCACCTACGAGCATATCGACATTCCGAGTCGTTTGCTCTACAGTGGCAGACAAACCTCCAACAGTAGAAGCCAAATCATCCACCATTTCATCTGTCCAGCGTTCGGTTGTCATTGTTCTTATTCCTTTACGTTGTTCGATCGATATTTTGCGACTCTTGGCTGCTGTTTTTAGCCGATCGCCCTTCTTAGAAATGTTCTAGCAGATATTTCTCTTGCGCGTAAACCTTTCGCAGCGACTCCAGCCCGATCGCCCCCAACATAAACTTAACCGCCCCCACCAATTCCCCCCACTCCAACAATTCAGCAACAGAAACAGCTTTCTGAAATCTATCCGCATAGAAATCTACCCAAAAATCCGGTGCGGATCTCTGTTTTCGACTCGCCATCCGGCGCTTCCAGTAACCAAAATCTAAACCCGACGGCGATTCCACTCCCACCACCGGGGGAAAGTCGGCATAACTCACAAACCGACTCATCCGTTACATAAGACTTACCCAAAGCTACCCAACTTTATACAAAGCTGGACTTTAAAGCTTACTTCCTGTTTCATTCTGGCAGTGTCGGCACTCACCAGTCCGCAGGCTAACCCCGTCTAACTGACGGTTTTTGACAAATTAATTGCTGCGTTCAAATCGCGTTCAAGGACAAATCCGCAATGGGAGCATTCAAACACTCGTTCCGATAAGCTGAGTGTTTCTTTTTTGGTTCCACAGTTAGAACAAGTTTTACTGGAGGGGAACCAACGGTCAGCAATTACCAGTTTTGAACCGTACAACTCGCATTTGTAGGTTAACTGGCGACGAAACTCAAAGAAACCCATATCGGCAACAGACGCAGCTAGTTTGTGCAACGCCATCATGCCAGATACATTCAAGTCTTCAATTACTACTGTGCCGTGGTTTTTGGCAAGTAATGCCGTCAGCTTGTGCAACGTATCTTTGCGGATGTTGGCTATTTTCCTGTGCAACCTAGCTATCTTGACTTGCGCTTTTTGACCGTTACTTGAACCAATAACTTTATGGCGGTTTAACCGCTGCATTCTCGACAACTTGGCTGCATATTTCTTGTAGGATTTAGCTCCAGCAATTACTTCACCTGTTGAAAGAGTAGCTAATGACTTAACGCCTAAGTCAACACCTACGACGCTTGTATTGCCGATAACCTGCTGTTCTACCTCAAATCTGAAACTGATAAACCATCGATCGGCAGTACGGGATATCGTACAAGATTTGGTCAACACTTGTGGCAGTCTTTCGTAAGTTTTCAGGATGCCAATCTTGGGAACTTGGATTTTGCTGTTTCCCAAGATTTTGATTGCGCCTTCCAACGTGAAAGAGTCGTGTCGCCCTTTCTTCTTAAACTTCGGTACTCCCGTAGTCTTTTTAAAACACCGCTTCCAAGCTTCTCGCAGTGCCATCAACGCTTGCTGCGGTGTAGATTTGGAGCATTCATAGTACCAAGCATTCTCCGACTTCACGAGTGCCACTAACAATTTGTGCAAGTCAATAGCTGTGGGAAATTTGAGTTTTTCGTTTGGATTGGTTTTATTGTGGTTGAGTATGTTTTTGGTCAGCCACAATCCCCAATTCCACGCATGACGCGCTACTCCACAATGCTTAGCGAGCATAATGCGCTGTCGGTTATTTAACTTTAATTCGGTTTTGAATCCGAGTAGCATGGCAATTCTGGCGTTGGTGATTTGGAGTATGAATTGCCTCCGAAATTTAGAGTAGGGGCTATTCATGAATTGCCCTTACTAAGTTTCAGGGATTGCTGTTTCGAGTGAATCATACCTAAATTCAGCAACACCGTCTTTTCTAATCAAGTGCTTTCATCGCTTCGACAACTTGGCGCGATACAAAAGGTAAAATCTCTTCATTCTTGCTATTCTCTTTTCCTTCTGTAAATACAACTAACAAATACGGTCGCAAATTCGGTATTTCAATATAAGCCGCATCGTGACGCACCTGACTTGTCAGCCCCGCTTTTGACCACAATTTCGCTTCTAACGGCAATCCGCCGCCCAAAAAACCTGTAACTTGATTTTCAGGATCTGCCTCTAATTCTGCTGGTTCTAAACTGCGTTTCATTAAACCCATCATCTCTTGCGATGCTTTTGCAGAAACAGCTACTCCGCCGATTATACTGTGCAGCAAACGCGCCGCTGCATTTGTAGTCAGCATATTTCTATTTTCCATTAATTCGCCCAGAAATGCTCGTTCGCGACCGTAGGGCCCATCGCACCAGGTTTTTTGGTTGACGTTAATATTTTGCAATTCCGGCCAATCCAATGATTGCAAGTAACGGTTAACGATATTTCGCTGCTGTTTCCAGGTTTCAAAGGGCCCTGCTGATAATTCGGGGCCGCTGGTTGTGCCGGTGAGTGCGTCTACTACTAAACTGGTAGCATCGTTGCTGGAATCAACTATCATATCTCGGACGGCGCGTTCTAATTCTGGCGATGTTTTAATCATGCCTTTTTGCGCCCATTCCCAGATGGCAATCAGGTAGAATAATTTGACGATGCTGGCCGGATAAATTCGTTCGGAAGCTCTAGCTTCAAAACCTCGCGGTTGATATTTCCAAAATTCTTCGGGGCTCAGGGCTCCGCCTGTGTTGACTCGTACGGGCGGATCGTAGACTATCCAAGTAATGGCTGTACGATCGCCCGTTAAGCCGGCAAATTTTGCCTGGGCGGAGTCTATAATGCTACTGCCGAGGGTTTCTAATTGTTCGTCTTTGTGGAAAAATGTCATGGTTGATGGCTGGTGGGTGACGGCTAATGGCTCGCGGCTCATGGCAATCGATCGCTAGATGCGAACAATTAACAGCAAACAATTAGCAATTAGCAATGGCCAATTATCAATTATCTGATGTTCTGGAATACCGGGCGCGATCGCACATAAATATTTACGATTCGCCTCATTGCGATCGACTCGCAACTCAAGCCGCGCTGGGGCGGCATTTACTCCTTCTTCAGCCCCTCGTTCACCCCCCCCAGCCCCCCCTTGTTAAGG
>JAUBOG010000339.1:0-7437 GCA_036700105.1 Microcoleus occultus BM001215583 | reverse complement strand
CACTAATAAATTGTCTGCCGAAATGCTTCGCCCTTGCCAAATTGAGATGCACCCCGCATAGTCCTCGAACACCATCCCGACTTGCCCGATATTGTTGTTGCTGGAGTCCTTATGCTGGTGGTTTTGGTTTTCCTTGCTGACATTTATTTCACCGGCAGCTTCACCTCCCGTAATGCTTGGTGCTAACCCGGCGATCGCCTTGCAAAGAGTTGTCTTCCCAGCTCCTAATGGTCCAACGATGCCAAGCACTTCACCGTCTTCTATCTCTAAACAGACATCATTGAGAACGCTTTCGTTCGATCCTGGATAGGTAAACGTAAAGTTTTCTACATTGACAATTGACATCGGTTACTCCTGTGTATTCAACGTGTAATCAACGGGCGTAACTTGTACGTGCCGTTGTTTGTTGGCGATCGCGTTGTTGAGGTTTACCGCGCAGCGGATAACCCAAATAACGCTCGATTCGACCGTAAAGCTGCGGCACGATGAAGGGAGTTGGGATCGCGCCCAAGATAATGCCGTCAGTAATCGTATTGCCGATCGCAGACCACAAGGCAATATAAGCTGTCTCTTCGGAGAAAATAATGAATGCCGTAGCTTCGATTACTGCGTGCAACAATCCTGCTACTACGGCTGCGATCGCCACGCGAATCTTGTTAAGCGGATGGTTGCCGATGACGTAGCCTGCAATAAAGAAACCTACCACGTAACCTACTGCCCCGATTGGATCGTCAATCTCGTAACCTTCGAGCATATCTCGCAAGAATTCTCCTAGCATTCCGCCTAATGAGACAGCGAAAAGGGGTTCGCCCAGTGGCACGAGGGCAACGAACGACATGGGAATAAAAAATGGTTTGAAATCAATATCGACGGGAATCTCAGGAATTGCTTCAAATATTGTCAGTCCGAGAAAGAAAGTCACCGCACTCAGCACAGTCAGTACTGTCAATTTGATCTTCTTCGCACTCTCCATTTTCTTTTACCTATTTTCTTAAGGGAGCGAACAAATGCAATACACCCAGGCATATTCCTGTTTGTAATTTTGAATACTTTTTCAGGGCAAGCTGAATCAGCAGACACTAAAAATGATCTACTTTAATGAAATAGTTTGCCTACTACTTAAGAGGGAAAATAGCTCCTTAAGTATGCTATTTATTCAAAATTTAAATAAGAATTAACCTAGACTTAATTTCTCAACGGAAGTTGCCCATCTATGGAGCAACTATGGAATAAACACTTTGTAGGTTGGGTTGAGAGACGAAACCCAACTTTCAGGTTTGTCTGTTAGCTTTTGTCCCTCATGCCAACTTACTTGAGTACCTCAACTTTTCCATCTCGAACTTCCCCTAATTCTTCGGTTTGAACCGGGTGGCCTTTTTCGTCTGCTTTCCAATTGTCCAAAATGTCTTTAACCAAAACCTCCTGTATCCAAATCTGAATGACAATTATTAGCGGGATGGCTAGAAACAACCCCAAAAAACCAAAAAATATCGCAAAAATTACCTGAGATAGTAAAGTAACGGCGGGCAACAAAGATACTTGCGTCGCCATGACATAAGGTACTAATAAATACTGTTCAAGCTGTTGAATTACAATGTATAAAACCAAAACAGCGCCAGCTTTCCAAGGCGCATCCAGCAAAGCTACTGCCATTGGTGGAATCACGCTTAAAGTTGGCCCTACGTTTGGGATTGCCTCTAGTAAACCTGCTAAAGCACTATTCGCTAAAACCAGCGGTACTCCTAAAAGCCACAAACCAATTGCACTTACCAACCCAATGACAAACATATCAATTAAAATGCCGCGAATCCAGCTAACTAACGACTCTTCGCATTGAGACAAAATTTCATTCACACGCGAGCGGTAAAAAGCAGGAAACAGCAGCACAAATCCCTGGCGGTATGGTCGAGGCTTAATCAAAAACATAATTGTTAGAACCAAGACCAGTAACAGATTTAAGACGATCAGAAAAAAGTTGGAAAATAATGAAAAGAAGTTGTTAAAAATCCAGGCGACAACGGGTTGAATTTGTTGCAGCAGTCGATCGACGCGAGGAACGTAATTCAAAAATCTATTTGGAATTTGATTTTCCATAACAATAGCCCAATTCTGTACCCGCTCGAAACCTCTTGGCACTAATTCAGCCAATTGCTGAAATTGCTCAACAAAAGACGGTATAATTAACCAAGATAATGCTACTAATATTCCCAAAAAAATACTAACTGATAGAGCTGCGGCAAGGTTTCGTTTCGCTCCAGATTGACGCATTCGTCTAACCAAACGGTTTAAAGCTATAGCAAATACCACCGCTATAAAGACTAGCAAGATAACTTGCCGAATTTGCCATAAAATATAGAGAGAAACTAACAGGGCAATTAAGCCAATCCATTGTCCTAAATTCATAATTTTAACTCCTTAATGTTGATTGTTAAGAATAAACAATACTTTTGGAATTTTTAATAGTTAATCATTGTTTAATTGCATCTTGGCGGGGGTATTAGTCAGAGCAATCTATTGCATCTTGAGTCAGAGCAGCACAAGGACGAACCGCGCATTTAAGATAACAATTGTCATTAAAAAATCGACAGCTACTGCAAGGTATTTCAGGGATTGCTCCAAAGGTATTTTTTAGATAATCAAGAATATTATAGTAAAAAATTAAAATAACAGATACTACATAAATTCCTAAACAGCTAAGAGGAAACCAAATTAGGAATGAATTAGACGGAGGCGGGAGAATTTGAGGTTGATTTATCTGCTGCGATCGCGTCAGCGTGCGGTCGGCATTTCGCAAGCCTGTAGTAGCCAAATGTACTGCATTTGGTATTTCTGACACACCCAATACAAAATCTTTATTCCCGTTCATATTCAAACTCAATCAAAGTTCTGTGAGGCGGGCATCTTGCCCGCGTTAATTATTAAATTGAAATACGCGGCAGCAGAAAAATGACCAATCGTTGTCGGATTTATGCTGTCAATATATGAGGCTATTGATATCCGATTGATGGACGACAGTAAGCCAGATACTCTGACGCGATATATCCCCTTAAAGGAACTGAAACTGCGCCCCAACCATCTGCCCCTAAATTCTCAATCGTCACCCTTCGTCCGCTGGCGACTGACCCAATAATTTCGCCAGTTATAGACGGTTCTTGTCGGACGGGAGCGCTGGTTCTAGCTACAACTTGGCGGCAGTTATTGGGTGGTAAAGATGCTGCCCCACAAGGAGCTAACCAATTTGCATAAACGTAACCTTGTAAAGGAGCAGAAATCGGTATCCAATATCTTGTCCTACCAGGCTCAACGGTGACATTGCGGCCGTAATTAATAATGCCTATTGCCTCACTGTAAACTGTCGGGTCTCGTCGAACGTCAAGACCATTTCTAGCAATCACCTGATAACAGCTACCCGCAGCCTGTGCTAGTTGAAATTCGCCCTGTTTCTGTAGCGATGTCCTTTCTGAGGTAGAAAATTGGACAGTTTCAAGCTTATCTGCATTAACAGCAAAGGACGGTGTAGCATAAACCATCGTTGTTAATAACAGCGCGATCCTTAAAGCGGTAGATTTTACCCGGCTATTTTTCTTGTTCATCGTGCAATCTCTTCAATTTCTGGTTGCGATTTGATTGAAAGTTTTTCTGAAAGCGAACCCTATCAAAAGGTTGTTTAACAACAAGGCGATTTGTAGGCGTACTACTCGACTCTTCCCCTAGACAAGTAAGCTCTATATCGTCTAACCAAGCTTGTTTTAATTCCATGCCGTGGAGATACAGTTCAATTTCTTTGTAAGGAAATTCATACGCTCCTTGTTGCTGCCAAATTAACTCTAAACCTTGCTCGTCTTGCAACAGGCGAAATCGATCCAGTCGCCATTCTCCGTAGCCATCTCCTGCATCGCTGTAGAGGCAACCTTGACTCATTTCTTGCGTGGGGAAGTAGAGATGAAGGATTAATTTATCATCCATTTCCATTGGGAGAATACTTCCCGCTTTTACTAAAAGTGGAATCTCCTGTAATGGCGCTGCTAAATTAATCTCTGTTGCGCCTTCGATTAAAGTATCGTCCCAAAAGTTATACCAAGATCCTTTGGGGAGGATAGCTTGACGCTTTCTCGCTCCTTGCTCCACAATCGGACAAACTAAGAGCGCATCGCCTACAAAGAAAGCATCTTCTACATCCCAAAGTCGCCGATCGTCGCTATCAAACCAAAACAGCGGACGAATGGGAGGATGGCCCGTTTGACTCGCTTCCCAAGCCAGGGTATAGAAATAAGGAATCAGTCGATAGCGCAGCCGCAAAAATTGACGCACAATACTGACAGTGGGTGCGCCATAAGTCCAAGGCGTGCGGGGCTTGACATTATTGGCGGAATGTGTACGGCAGAAGGGCAAAAAGCAAGCCATCTGGAACCAGCGCAAATAGAGTTCTGAGGAAGGATTGCCTTTAAAACCGCCGATATCCGGGCCAGTGTATGGAATTCCCGACAAACTCATCCCCAGAACCGTCGCCACTGTCTGACGCAGCGCCGCCCAACTGGTTTCTACATCTCCCGTCCAAGTCCAAGCGTAACGCGCCAGCCCCGCCCAACCCGCACGGGAGACAATAAAGGGGCGTCGTTCCGGTTGGTATTCGCACAGTGCTTCATACCCAGCTCTTGCTTGCAGTAACCCGTAAACATTATGCGCTTCCAAGTGGTCGCCGCCTCTCCCTTCCATAAAATGCCGCGTGGGTAAAGGTAGGGTGGCGTCTCCCCAGAGGGTAAAGACTCCAGGCTCGTTCATATCGTGCCAGAATCCAGTGATGCCCAAATCGAGGAGATATTCATACTGGCGACTCCACCAATGACGGGCAAGCGGATTGGTAAAATCTGGAAAGGCGCACATTCCAGGCCATACTGCGCCCAGGACAGGTTCGCCATTGGGAAGCGTGCAAAACACTTCTTGCGCCCGTCCTTCCTGGAATAATCTGTTTTTGCGATCGGCTTTCACCCCTGGGTTAACAATGGCGATTAATCGCACTCCTTTTGCTGCCAATTCTTGGTTAAATTCAGTTAGTTTGGGAAAGCGATCTGGGTCGATGGTAAATGAGCGGAATCGATCTTTGCAGTCAATATCTAAGTGGATAGCACTTAAGGGCAGATCGTGTGTTTGGAAGCCTTTAACTACATCTCTGACTGCTTGTTCAGTTTCATAACCCCAGCGAGACTGATGATAGCCAAACACCCAGCGAGGTGGTAGGGCTGGGCGTCCCGTTAATTCTGTGTAATGTTCTAATAGTTGAGCGGGTGAGCCAGTTGTGAAGTAATAGCGCAAGGCTCCCCCTTCAAAGTCTGCTGTGGCTAACTGTTTGAAACTAAATGTGGCACGATAGGTGTTTTCATAAAAAATCAAGTAACTGCCACCAGAATGCAATCCCAAGTAAATGGGAATGCACAGATAAAGTGGGTCAGTTCCCGGCCCATATCTGCCGCCTGCGTCGTAGTTCCACATTTGGTATTGGCGGGGGTCTTCTTTGGCATCGGGTGACGTGCGAAGATTCAATCGGGCTGCCCGTTCTCCTAAGCCGTAAATGCGTTCCTCTGGTTGCAGTTTTGCTTGATGCACCCAGCCTTCACTTTTTACCCGCTGCGAGAGCTTTACTTGTCGCTGGGGCGCTAATTCTTGCCGCAGTGTTTGTCCTTGTGCGTTCTGAAATTCCAGACTGCCATTTGGGCTGACGATGACTTTTAGTGCATTACTGGAGATGATCGTGCGATCGCCACCAATCTGTTCAAAATTAATCTCCACTTCTGCCCAGTCTTTCTCGACAATTCCATAGGGAATGGGAGGTATCCCAGGCTTCCAATCAATCCGGACTAAATCGGCACTCAGAAAACAAATTTCCAGTTCGATGTCCAAAAAGTAGAAATGCCCCCCTCGAGTTGTTGACTCTGCCTTTTGGATGTTTCCCGTTTCCTCAACAGCTTTTAAGTTTTGGGAATGCTTAAACTCGCGCTCTATCCAGTCTCGTTGGTATGAAAGAAAGAGCGACCCTAAAAACCGTCGAAATTTGACAAAACGTAGCGTTAATGAGGCTTGTTTTAACAGATCCATAACAGATGAGCTGGGATGCACTGCAATGTTAATGGGTGGTGTGGGCGGGGATGCGATCGCGTAGCGTGCCTTTGACAAGCTAATGCTGCTAACTACTCTTCAACCCAATTGAGTAACCCTTGAGAAGTAACCGATCCGAACAAGTGAGCGCCGATCGTATTAACGTTTGCTAGCGTCACAAAAATATCTAGCGAACGAATTACATTTTCTGGCGTATAAGTTGGGAGCGCTTGCGGTTGGGATAGAGTTTTTGCCAATATCACAGCCACAGTTTCTTCAGAGGCAACAAACGCAATTAACAGCCCTACCAAGCTCGTATTTAATCCATTTTTATGTTCCTAGCACCAGCGCACGCCGCAATGCTTAGGGATTGGTTACCGAGGAATTGCTGAAGGATACACCCCGGTAGAAACTAGCACCGGCCTCTTGCTGTACTCGGCTTCTAGCTTCCGCTTCAAGGTCAAATCCCATTGGAGATCGTAGTCCCGCTCCAGTTCAGCAACGATAAACGGACGCAGCACCCCGGTTACGGCAACCTTCTCGCCTTCATTAACCCTTGGTGTTGGCTTTGTGTGCAAGACCAGTAAGTCTTGTCCGCCAAATAACCTATCTTCATCCAGGGTAAATGCGTTCGGGCTGGTAATGTTTTCCACTTCACCCGTTACTGCCAAGGTTTTGCCGTAGTATTGGCTGGGTTTTGTAGTAATTTCGCCCGGTTTGGGTGCTAGCGCCATCGATTGTGCAATAATCGCGGGTCGATCTCGGTACTGCACGTACAAGTTTGGATCTAAGCCCAAGTTGTAATCTCGGTTAACATCTGCGACGACAAATTTGCGAACTTGACCCGTAACTTGAATCGGCGTACCTGGGTCAGCAGGGAACGCAAAAGGTTGACCAGTAGCATTGACAACCAAGATGGATTCGTTACCAAAAAAATCGCGATCGCTAACCGTGAAGGTTGATGGCCCCAATTTCTGGATCGGTTGACTTCTGACTGTCACGGTTTGACCTAGAAGTTGGTTGGTATTGTCAGCCACTTCTTCCGTTGTAACATTTCCGGTTGGGCCACCCGGAACTTGGGTTGAGCGCTCTAAATTGTTGGTACAAGCAGGAAGCAACACAGCCGCAACTGCAAATGCGATCGCTCCCTTAGCGTTCCACGACTTTGGCGTCAAACCGCTATTTTTCTCCACTTTATTCACCATTAAATTTCTCCTTGAATTTCCGCTTAATTTTGTTTAGGCAGTTCCAGAATTCCTGTCCTGACTACAGCGAGCTTTACTCCTTGCTGGTTAGCTACCTGCACTGAATAATGGTAATAATTGTTGTGATTCATCGGTCGAA
>JAUBOG010000338.1:0-7439 GCA_036700105.1 Microcoleus occultus BM001215583 | reverse complement strand
CCCCAGCCCCCCCTTGTTAAGGGGGGGAGAAGAGGTTGATTCTGCCTTGTTGAGGGGATGTTTTGGGTGGGATAGGAATAATACGATCGGCTCAACTGTGCAAATTAATAATTGGACGGCAAATTGGGCCGAATTTTGGGCAGAACATCGGATTGGTTATCAGTTAAAATTGGCTAGGCGTCGGGGCGGTAATTTTCCGCAAGGGGAACGTTTATTAAAGGTAATTCCTGAGTTTTTAGCAGGTTACGAACCGCAACCTTCGCTGGTTCACGGGGATTTGTGGGGGGGGAATGCGGGGGTGACATCTGCGGGGGAACCGGCGATTTTTGACCCGGCTGCGTATTTTGGCGATCGAGAAGTCGATATCGCGATGACTGAACTTTTTGGCGGTTTTCCGGCGCAGTTTTATCGGGGATACAATCAGGTTTGGCCGTTGGAGGGAGGCTATGACAAGCGGAAAAGTTTATATAATCTATATCACATTTTGAATCATTTTAATTTGTTTGGTGGGAGTTATGAGTCGCAGGCGAATCAGATGATTAGTCGAATTTTGAGTTAAAATTTAATAGCAACGCAGGACACGGCAATGCCGTTTCCCTACCCCAAAATAATCACGAACCTAATTGAATGATGTAACCATCGCCTAATTAATTGTATGGACACGGCATTGCCGTGTCCTGATTTCTGCTTGGTGGTTGCAGCTTTATTTTTGCTTGGCAGTTGCTTTTTTCTTGGCTTCTTTTTCCGCTTTTTTAGCAGCTTTTTCAGCTTCTAGTTTGGCTAATTTTGCCAGCTCTTTTTCTTCAGCAATTTTATCCAAATAGTAGTGGTAATCTCCGAGATAAGGGCGAAATTCTCCATCCCGAATCTCGACAATTTTGTTAGCGACTTGGGAGATGAAATAGCGATCGTGCGAAACGATCATTACCGTGCCATCATAATTCTGAATTGCTTCTTCCATCATCTCTTTTGCCGGAATGTCGAGGTGATTTGTCGGTTCGTCCAAAATCAGCAAATTCACGGGAGTCAACAGCATTTTTGCCAAAGCCAAACGCGCTTTTTCTCCACCACTCAAAGCGCTAACGTTTTTGTATACTGTTTCGCCGGTGAACAAAAAACGCCCCAATATAGTCCGAACTTCTTCATTTTTCCAGTCGGGAACTTCGTCGTGAATCGTTGCCATCACGCTTTTATTCAAATCCAAGGCTTCGGCTTGATTTTGTTCAAAGTAACCGGGAATGACGTTGTGTCCTCCCAATTTTACCGTACCTTCGGTCGGTGTTTCTAAGCCCATAATCATCCGCAGGAGGGTGGATTTGCCGGCGCCGTTGGGGCCTAGAAAAGCTATGCGATCGCCCCTTTCAACTAATAAGTCTGCTCCCAAAAATAGGATTTTGTCGCCGTAGGTGTGTACCAAATTTTCGATAATTGCTACTTCGCGGCCGCTGCGGGGTGCGGGGGGAAACCGGAAATGCAAGGTTTTTAAGCCACCGGTGGGGGCTTCGATGCGTTCGATTTTATCTAGTTGTTTTTCGCGGCTTTTAGCTTGGGTGCTGCGAGTGGCGCTGGCGCGGAATTTTTCTACGAATGCTTGCTGTTTTTCGAGTTCTTTTTGCTGGCTTTCGTAGGCGCTGAGTTGGGCTTCTCTGGCTTCGGCTTTTTGCAGTAAATAAGAGGAGTAGTTGCCGAGGTAGGTGCTGGAAACTCCGCGTTCGGTTTCGACTATTTGGGTGCAGAGGCGATCGAGAAACTCGCGATCGTGGGATACGATTACCATCGGGGTAGTCAGCCCTTTCAGGTACACTTCCAGCCATTCGATCGTTTCTAAGTCGAGGTGGTTGGTAGGTTCGTCTAACAGCAGGATATCGGGTTTTTGGAGGAGAATTTTACCTAAACTCATCCGCATTTGCCAGCCGCCGCTGAAGGCGCTGACTAGCCGATCGCCATCTTCGGGTTCAAAGCCGATTTCTGGTAAAATCTTCTCAATTTGTGCTTCTAAACCGTAGCCGTTTAAGCCTTCAAATTGTCTTTGCAAGCGATCCATTTTGTGGATCAATTGGTCGAGATTTTCTGGGGTGGAGTTTTCCAAGTCTCGATGGACTTGCATCAAGGATTCGTGTATTTCGTTGGCTTCGCTGAAGGCGCGCCAAAATTCTTCTTTGACGGTGCGGGTGGGATCGATTTCAAATTCTTGGGAGAGGTAGGCGATGTGGAGGCTGGCGGGGCGAATGACTTCGCCTGATGTGGGTTCCATTTCGCCGGCGATGATTTTGAGTTGGGTGGATTTGCCGGCACCGTTGACGCCTACTAAGCCGATGCGATCGCCTGGTTTGACTTCCCAGGTGACATCTTTGAGTACGACGCCTGTGGGGTAAATTTTACTGATGTGTTCGAGTCGCAGCATTGTTGTGGGGGCTGGGGAAGGGGAGGTTTAGCGGCGGATGGGATGCCGGCGCTGAGGTCGAGTTAATCTTAACAAATTTTAATTATATTTAGCGTATTGCCAGATTTTGATTTGGTGGGAGTTACGCATGGGCCCGGTGAAACCGGGTTTCTTCCTAGATATCTAGCTGAGAATCTGCGATTTTTCAGAGAAACCCGGTTTCTAGCCTCGACGTGGTTTCGGGACTATTTTAGTGCGGTGGCGCGATCGTCTTCTGCAAGCAACGCTTACGCACTGTTTCTGTGTGGCGGGCTTGACTACAAACCCGCTAGTCTTAATGAATGGGATGAGAGGTAAAATAATGACCATTGAGCAAGCTGTATTAGAAAATTTACGGGAATTGCAGCCACAGGAACAGCAAGAAGTCCTACACTTCGTCCAGTTTCTCAGGCAAAAGTCTACTCAGAAACAACCTCGGCGTAGTTTGTACGGGTTGTGGAGCGATTTGAGTATTGAAATTACAGCGGCTGATATTGCGGAAGTCCGTGAAGAAATGTGGGGGGATTTTCCGAAGGAATGTCCTTTATGAGCGCAGTTATAATAGATACCCATGCAATTGTTTGGTATTTTTTGAAGTCTGGGAATTTATCGGCTAATGCTTTAGTGGAAATCGAGCGGGCTGAGTCGGTTTATGTGGCTTCGATTTCAGTTGTTGAAATAATTTACTTGAACGAAAAAGGCAAGTTGCCAGCAGTGGCTTTAGAGAGGTTAATTCAAGCCTTAGGTGATATTAATACTGGATGGTTGGTAGTGCCACTATCTCTAGAAATTTCTCAAGCACTTGCCCAAATCCCACGAAATGTTGTGCCAGATATGCCCGATCGCATTATTACGGCTACTGCTTTTTATTTGAATCTGCCATTGGTTAGCTGTGATTCTAAGATTCAGGCAGCCAACATTCAGACGATTTGGTAAATTAGGATTTGGTGGGGCGATCGCACCGATCGTGAGATTGAGTGCGATCGATCGCACTATGGTGCTGTTTCAGATTGAATTTCAAGGGAGAATGGTTGAGACTTCTTCTTCTGAATGTAAATGTCGTGCTAAAACTTGGGCTGTTGCTTCTAGGAGGCGATCGCTAAACAATTTTGTTAAATCTTGCCGCAAAGTTTGCCCCACGTAAAATTTGAGCACAACTGACAAAGGCATATCTCGATTCAGTGCTACTTTGTTTAGGGATTCTAAGGTATCTGTTGGGATTTCAATGGGTACAGTTGTTGTTGGGCGCGATCGGACTTTTAATGTCAATTCTTCTTCAACGTTGTTCATATAGTTTCCTTTCTGTACGGGTAACTGGACGTGCAGAAATTATTGGGAAAGGCGATCGTACTAGGTCGTATCTCAGTATATCCAATTTGTTGATACAATACATTATAATACTCAGTGTCAACCTCGATCGCAAAAGAGAGCGATCGTGCCAGCAAGAGACATTTATCATCATGTTGTCAAACAGGCTTTGATTAAGGCTGGCTGGACAATTACCCACGATCCCTATCCCTTGGCTTAGGCGAAGAGAAACCTATCGATCGATCTTGGTGCAGAACAGCTATTGGCGGCTGAGAACAACGAGCGCAAAATAGCCGTTGAAGTTAAAAGTTTTATCAGAGAGTCGAGAATTGCAGATTTAGAGCAAGCTTTGGGTCAATACACTCTTTACTATGACATCTTAAAACGGACGGAATCAGAAAGAAAACTGTATCTTGCAATTCCACTAAATGCTTTTACGGAGCTTTTTGAAGAACAAAAATTTGGTCAAATTTTGCTAGATAATAACCGCCTAAGTCTTGTTGTTTTCAACCCAAAAACAGAGGAAATAGTACAATGGATAGCTTAAATAATTATCGCAAACTTGTTAAGCAGCTCCTGACTGAATACGCTGAGATTCCCGTTGGTGACAGCGGGATACAAAGCGAAACAATTTTTGATGTACAAAATGACCGCTATATGTTAATAAATATAGGTTGGTTTAACGAGCAGCGCATTCACCATTGCGTGATTCATATTGATATTATTGACTGTCAGATTTGGATTCAAGCAAATAATACCGATCGCCTGATTGCTGAGGAGTTAGTTGCAGCGGGAATTCCGGCTAAATCAATTGTTTTGGGGCTTCAACCGCCTGATGTTAGACCTCATACTGCTTATGGAGTTCCTTGTAGTGAGCAGCAGCGAGAATGTTTGAAAGTATGATGGAGTAAGATTTGAGTGGGAGGGCGATGGTTTATGAGTCGATATAGTATGATTGTTCAATGGTCTGATGAAGATGGACTTTTCTTAGTTACTATTCCAGAGTTTTGCGATCGCGTGGTGATGCCTTGCACTCACGGTCAAACTCGCTCAGAAGCAATTCATAAGGGCGAAGAAGTGATTGAAATGTATTTGGAAGCTTGGGAAGCGGAAGGTGAATATATCCCTGAACCTCGCACACTTCAAATTGCTTGATTCGTCTTCTAAAACTCTGTTTATTTGGTATGCGATTGCATTCAAATTTTCATCGTTAGGACTTACGCATAAATACCAAATAAACCGGGTTTTTCACCACTATTCAAGGCTCAAATGAAGTATTTTCGTAAAAAAGCCTGGTTTCTGCGTAAGTCCTAATCGTCACACTAAGCAGCCTGAGCATTCACGATTGAGTCACTCTCCAAAACATCCGGTGCTGTCAAAATATTTTGAAGTTGCTGCACAACTTGAGTTTCATTTTGGTATAACATAACTACGTGATCTCTTGCTCTTGTTATTGCTGTATAAAGTCCTGCTTTTTCTTGAAAATTTTTATCGGGATCTGATAATTCTTCCACTTGGTCAACGCCAGCAATAATAACGGCATCAAACTCAACTCCTTTCAGCGCATTCCAAGAATCGACTATTACCAAAGGTCGGTTTACAAGGTTATTACCTCGGTCTGGAGAACCCATTGGAGCGTGATGGGGAACACCCAATTCTCCCAGGCATCTACTAATTTCTGATTTAAAGAATCTTGACTCTTGTGGATGCAATAAAACTCCGATTGAAGAATCTGGATGACTGCTCAATGCCAGTTTAACCTGTTTAGCTATATTGTCTGGAGACATATCACTTTTTACAAGCATTGGCTTAATAGATGAACTGCGAGAAGACTTTTTGAGTGGTTCGACAATATGACCGATTTTACCAGATTCTGACCGTTTAGCTATCTTCATATCAGCACTAGCTAAATAAGGAATGATAAACTGCCAAGCCAATTCTAGGATTTCTGGCGCGTTTCTATAGTTTAAATCAAATATTTGCGAACGACCCGTGACCTCAAATCCAAGATTCTTCCAAGTCCATTTTTCCTTTCTTCGATGTTGTTGACCGTAAACTGACTGAGTGTTGTCATAGACAAAAAAGATAGAGTTTGTATCGGGATTTACGGCATCTAACATCGCCATAAACCATTCATTATAAAAATCTTGAGCTTCATCAATTAAAATGGCTTGATAACGCTTTTTGGGGTTGGCATTATAATATGTTTTAACTAAATCAATAATTTGCTGCCGCTTTTCAGGAATTTCATCCCACTCATAAGTATACCCTATGCGATAAGCCCAACTATGAAAAGTTCGACTCTCTACTTTTAAACTCAAGCCTTTTTGTGCTATTATTGAATCAATCCAACCCTTCATAAAGCGATTGTAACACAATACTAAAATATCATTATAACCCTCATCGATTAGTTTTTCAATACGATTTCGCAATACTAATGACTTACCAGAACCTGCAACACCTCTAACTAAAGCATGACCTTCAAGCTTGGTGTTTCTAGCTTTAGTCTGTTGTTCGTCTAAATCTTGGCTATTTAAACGCTGGTTCAAAGATTGCTCGAAGTTAATCCACTGTTCCACAATCTTTCTCCTTATATTCTTTTTGTCGAGTGTTCTTTATTCAAATCAGCTTACCAATACGACCCGATCTTTGTCAGTGATAAAAAGTGATAAAAAGTAATGACTTTCCCCAAATCGCCCTAAAATCTACTCTCAGATAGATGCCGCTAAAGCTAAACTCTTCTAATCAACCCTCACAACCCAACTTCCTTGGCCTACGACAACACCTGCAAATATCTAGCAGAAAAATTCCCCGCCGCCTTCGTAAGCTGGCTGCTGCCAATTGACGAGCCCACCAGCGTTCAGGTACTCAAAACCGAACTAATTCAAGAGCCCATCCGAGCCGATTCTCTCGTTTTCCTGCAAACAGATAACCAAATCCTGCATCTGGAATTTGAAACCCGGCCCTACTCCGACCCGCCGATCGCCTTCAGGATGCTAGACTACTACGTCAGGCTCAAACGGCAATACTCCTGTTCCATCAATCAAGTAGTAATCTTTTTGCAGCAAACAGCCTCAGAACAAGTTTTTGTATCGGAGTACACAGACGCGAACACCCGACACAGCTATCGAGTTATCCGCCTGTGGGAACAAGACCCCGCTTTACTGCTGTCCGTCCCCGGCTTGCTCCCACTGGCGACACTATCTCAAACCAACTCGCCGCGAACTTTGTTAGAGCAAATCGCTACTCAGATTGCTACAATAGAAGAACCAACTCAACAAGCGGATTTACTCGCTTGCACTCAAGTGCTCGCAGGTTTGAGATTTGAAAAAGACTTAATCAGACAACTATTTAGGAAGGAAACTATGCGCGGTTCTGTGATTTACCAAGAAATTCGCGAAGATGGCCTCCTTGAAGGAAGACAACTAGGCCTCCTTGAAGGAAGGAAAGATGAGGCGCTGTCGTTCCTCACTCGCCAGTTGACTCGACGCATCGGTTCGATCGCACCTGAAACCCGCGAGCAAATTCAGACTTTATCAGTAGAAGAATTAGAGGATTTAGGAGAAGCGCTGCTGGATTTTTCATCAGCCTCAGATTTAACCAATTGGTTGAATGAACATCAGCCTTAATTCCTAAAATATAGCCTTTTATATTAATTTAATGGGTCGTTGCACATATCTCGATCCCCCTAAATCCCCCTTAAGAAGGG
>JAUBOG010000337.1:0-7493 GCA_036700105.1 Microcoleus occultus BM001215583 | reverse complement strand
AGATTTACTGCCGGAATGCTTCGCCCCTACGAATATATTTGCAAAAATGAGATGCGCCCTATTACTTTTCTGGGCGGGCGCTAAATACATAATTGCGATCGAGAAAACTGGTAGTAGATGGGAAGGCAAAAAAAGTCGCAGTTGCGAAAGTTTGTGAAGTGTAGGGACACGGCAGTGCCGTGTCCCTGCGGGGAAGCTCAGGATAAGCGGGTATACTTCATAAATGTGGATTTGCAGTAATACCTGTTTTTGAATATATTTTTGCCCGATGTCTAATAACCAATTTGCAAAGTTACTGAAGCTTCTATTTGCTGTTCCCCTCCCACTACGGGCGTTGTAGCCTCAGCAGCAGCGCGAGCACCAGCAAATTGCCGGTACACAGGAGACGGCGCGGAAGCACCGTTGACTTGAATGCTCAGAATTTCTCCCCGCTTGAGGTTGAGGGCGCTCAATACTGCATCCGCTTGCGATTGAGCGTCTTGAGTTGCTTTTTTGAGTGCTTGTTTTTGAGCTTGTTCGATCGCACTTTGGGCTGCTACAAAACTCACGCCCTCAATGCGCGTCGCCCCCGCATTCACCGCATCGTCGAGCAAAGTGCCGGCAGATGCAGTATTAATCCGAAAAGTGACGGTATTCGTTGCCGTATAGCCCGTCAAGCGCTGCTGGTTGTTTTCGTAGCTGTAGTTGGGATTGAGGGTGATGCCGGCAGTTTCGAGTTTTTCGACTTGGCGCGATCGCAGCAACTCTACCACAGCGGACGATCGCCTCGCCGCTTCCTGCTGCACTTCGGCCGCCGTTTTCCCCTGCACCTCAACCCCCAAACGAACTTGAGTCTGAGTGGTCCCAATTGCCTCTATACCGCGCCCCGTCACAGTCAGCGTTCTGATTCGCTGTTCTTGAGCTACCGCCTGGCCTGAACCCGCAAAACTCGCGAGAGTTAAGGTCAAACACAGCGCTGTTACTAGGCTGCGGAAATTAATGCTCAGGGGCGATCGTAAATTTGAATTCATAAACTCGATTTTCCTCACACACAACAGATGGTACAATCTTAGGCTGCAACATAAATTTTCAGACAGTCGCACCGTTACAGTTTTAGAAACTTAAATTAAGAATTTGGGAGAGGCAATTAGAAATTGGGAATTGGAATAGAGCCGGGAACTATTAATATATGCAATCGTTAAAACAACTTGCTAAGAAACTTAAAAAAGAGACTTACGCAGTTTATTTAGCCAGTACAGACCAGAGAGTACCTTGGTACGCCAGAATTTTAGCAGGTGTTACAGTTGCGTATGCTTTTAGCCCGATCGACTTAATACCCGATTTCATCCCAATTCTCGGCTACTTGGACGATTTGATAATCGTACCTTTGGGAATTTGGCTGGTACTGAAGATGATTCCGCCAGAAGTTTTAGCCGAGTGCCGGCAAAAAGCAGCCGCAGAAATAGAGCCAGAAAAACCGATAAATCAAGTTGCGGCTGCTATAATTGTTGCCATCTCGATTAGCTTCGGAATATTAGCCGCAATTTGGCTCAAACAAATATTTAAAAGTTGAAAAATTCAAGTTTATCATTATACAGAATCAGTTGCCGAACTTCCTGACATCCGTTAAATCCGTTACAGAATCCGCTGCCGAACTTCCTTCTTTTATAGCTATGACTCAAACTACCGATCACCTCAGCCACCTCAACCCATCCCAGCGCCAAGCAGTCGCCCATTATAACGGGCCGCTGTTAGTAGTAGCGGGCGCCGGTTCCGGGAAAACCCGAGCTCTAACTTACCGTGTAGCTAATTTAGTTCGCACCCATCGAGTCGATCCCGAAAATATTCTGGCGGTGACATTTACAAATAAAGCCGCCAGGGAAATGAAAGAAAGAATTGAGAAATTGCTGGCGACTCAGCAAGCTGAAGCGGAATATGGCAAACCTTTGGTAGACTTAGCCCCGGATGTGCAAACCAAATTGCGATCGCACATTTACCAAAGAATTACCAAACACATTTGGATGGGGACTTTTCACTCTCTGTGCGGCCGCATTCTCCGCTACGACATTGAGAAATATCAAGACGAAAAAGGTCGCCAGTGGAAGAAAAACTTTTCGATTTTTGACGAATCAGATGCTCAAACTCTCGTCAAACAAATCGTCACCAAAGTCCTCAACCTCGACGACAAGAAATTCGACCCGCGAAAAGTCCGCTACGCCATCAGCAACGCTAAAAATAAAGGTTGGTCGCCTCAAGAATACCTAGCAGCAGAACCGGATTACCGAGGCCGCGTGATTGCCGATGTTTACAGCCGCTACCAAGATGCTTTAGCCGCCAACAACGGCTTGGATTTTGACGATTTAATCCTCGTTCCCGTGAAACTTTTGCGCCAAAACGAGCAAGTATTGAGTTACTGGCATAGAAAGTTTTGCCATATCTTAGTTGACGAATACCAAGATACCAACCGCACTCAATACGATTTGATTCGGATGTTGGTAACAAATAACGCCGATCCGAAAGAATTCGACAAATGGCAAAACCGCTCGATTTTTGTCGTGGGCGATGTCGATCAATCAATCTACAGTTTTCGGATGGCAGATTATACTATCTTGCTGGAATTTCAAGAGGATTTCGGAGACGGTTTGTCGGACGAGAAGACTCAGACAATGGTAAAATTAGAAGAGAATTACCGATCGCGCGAAAACATCCTCCAAGTCGCCAACCACTTGATCGAACACAATACCGAACGGATCGAGAAGGTTCTGCGCCCGACTCGCGAACCCGGAGCTCCGATTGTGGTGTGGCGCGCTGACAACGAGTTAGATGAAGCACAATTTGTGGCTGGTCAAATTCAAACGCTGAAGCGCCAAAACTCGGAATACGAACACGGCAGTAACTTTGCGATTCTCTACCGCACAAATGCTCAATCTCGATCCTTTGAAGAAGCGTTAATGTACTTGGATATTCCCTACAATATTGTCGGCGGTCTGAAGTTTTACGATCGCAAAGAAATCAAAGATATCCTAGCATACCTGCGGACGCTTGCCAATCCCGACGATAGCGTCAGCCTCAAACGCATCATCAACACTCCCCGCCGTGGCATTGGCGATACCACATTTGGTAAAATCGAAGAGGCTGGAACCCAGTTGGGAATTCCGTTGTGGGAAATTCTCAGCGATGAGTCTTCTGTAAATACTCTCGCAGGGCGATCGGCAAAAGCGATTATTAAGTTTGCCCAAATGATCGGTCACTGGCAACAGCAACTTGAAACCGCGCCGGCTTCGCAAATTGTCCAAGGAATTATCGAAGATTCTGGTTACATTGACGATTTGAAAAACCAAGGAACCGAAGAAGCCGAAAACCGGATCGAAAACGTCAGAGAATTGTACAATGCAGTGCTGCAATTTGAAGAACAAAACGAAGAACCGACGCTGACCTCGTTCTTAGCAAAAGCATCTTTAGCATCCGATTTAGATGACTTGAAAGAAGACGATTCCCGCGTATCGCTGATGACGCTGCACTCGGCAAAAGGCTTAGAATTTCCCGTAGTATTTCTAGTCGGAATGGAACAGGGTTTATTTCCCAATTTCCGCAGTTTGGATGACCCAAAGGCGATCGAAGAAGAACGCCGTTTGTGCTACGTCGGCATCACTCGCGCCCAGGAATTGCTATTTTTGACACACACTCGGGAACGCCGCCTCTGGGGAGGATACCGCGAACACTGCACGCCTTCGCTATTCTTAGGCGAATTACCAACACATTTGCTGGCTGGAAGTACGAAGAAAACTAAGACAGCTAAAACGGCTGCATCTCAGGGAAAAACTAATAATTCAGCAGCTAATTCTGGGAGTTCTCAACCAGCAGAGTGGAAAGCTGGCGAACGGGTTTTTCATCATGCTTTTGGAGTCGGAGAAATTACGCACGTTTTGGGAGTGGGCGATAAAACTAATCTGGCAATTAAGTTTTCGGGTTTGGGTCGAAAAATCATCGATCCGAGGACGGCTAAGTTGCAGCGAGTGTAATAGGAAAGTGTTGAAAACTCCCGATAGGAGTCGGCGGTTAACACCGTTACTACACAACCTTCCATCCGAACTTCAGGGGACACAAAAGAAATGATTCAAGACTCTCCCGCAGGGAATCGCCCCTCGATCGATCTTATCTCACATCTTGCACCATTCTCAAGAACAGGCAAGATGCCTGTTCCACAAGAAAATTCACTCTTTGTGGAACAGGCATCTTGCCTGTTCATAAAAGACTTATTAAGAATGATGCAACATCTCATATCTTATTCGACTACCTGAGATTCCACACGCCTGTATTTACCCGCCAAACGTTCTCGACGCTGGCGGCGGTTATCAGCTTCAAATATAGCGATTAATTCATCCAGGTTTAGAGTCAAAGCGTCCAACTGTTGGCAGACTTCACGCATTTTTTCAACGTGTCGCTTTCTGGTTGCAGCATCGGGGATTCTAGGTTGTTGATTCATGGCAAATTCCAATCCATTTTGATTTCTCGGATAGTTGCTTCTGAGGCATCGACAGCCGCCTCTGTTTGTTCTATCGTTCTATACAGAAAGTTTAACGTATCCGCAGTCGCAGCGGGTTGAGATTCTGCCACCTGCTGCAAAAGCCTGTACAAACGATTGTAAGGGTTTCTCAACCTTTCCTTAACATTATCCAGGGATTCTAGTTCGGGGAGTGTCGCTTCTGTCTCGCCAAACTGCTGCATTAAAATGTATTCTGTGGCGGTTGTCTCGTTGAGGAGTTCCACTAGCCGTCGCTGCAATGTGAAAATTGTGTTCAGGAGGTCATCAGGTAGCTTTGCCATTGTCCTTGATTTTTAGGGATAACAACTTAACACAATATATCAGAATGTTTGTTTACTTCCTCTCATTTTAGTTTTAATCGAGAGCGATATCAGTCCAAATTTACCACCTTTAAATTTGCATTCCATGCTTCGCCAACAGCGCACTTCCATAAGCAGCGGCAGTATGAATTGGCGTTTCAACAGGCACTTTTAAATAACGCTTTCTAATCGCACTCCAAACCGGATTTTTTGCACCGCCGCCAGCCGTATAAACCTTTGTCAAAGGAGTTGCACCCAATTCTTGCAATAATTGATATCCCCGCGCTTCAATCCGCGCGATGCTTTCTAGCAAACCGTGCAGGAATTCCAGTGAATCAGTTGGACGCGGTTCGAGTCTGGGCGGCAAATTCGGGTCATTAATCGGGAAGCGATCGCCCTTTTTCAACAATGGGTAATAATCCAGCAAACTCTCTTTTTCAGCATCAATCTTTTTGCTCAAACTGTCCAACTCAGCATCAGTAAAAAAGTGTCGCAGCACCGCACCTCCGGTATTAGAAGCACCTCCAACTAACCACAAATCGCCTAATTTATGACTGTAAATCCCGTATCTAGAATCATCTACGCGGGTATGACTTAACAGTTTCACAGCTAAAGTTGAACCAAGAGAAGTTACTGCTTCCCCTGGAGAATTGACACCGCTTGCTAAAAATGCTGCAATGCTATCGGTTGTGCCAGCACAAACCATACAATCGCGGGGAAAACCGAAGCGATCGCCCACTTGAGCTCTCACTTCCCCTACAGGCGTACCCGGTGCGACAACTTGCGGCAATTCAGGAGTTGCAGCGCCCGCAATTCCCTGTGTCAGCCAATTCGGATAGCACAAAGTATCAACATCGAAACCGAGTTTCAAAGCATTGTGATAGTCGCTAATTCCTAATTTTCCGTGCAGCAGAAACGCCAGCCAATCGGCTTGATGCAGGAAAAATGTAGGGGCGGTGCCCCCGTGCCCGCCCTCCAGCCACCACAGGAGTTTTGCCAGACTGGATGTAGCGCTCAATACTGTGTGGTTGTCGGGGGCGATCGCCCTTAACCTCTCTGTCACCGCTGCACCGCGCGGATCATTGTATAAAATCGGCTCGCATACGGGTATGCCGTCGGTATCGCACAGCATGACAGTAGAAGATGTGCCGTCAAGGGCGATCGCCCTTACCTGATTGCGGATTGCTGGGGGAATTTGCTCGATTACAGCCCACAGCGCATTTTGCCACACCGAGGGCAATTCAGTCTGTTGTTGCCCATTGTTGGCAAAAGTATATTCGGTCTCACAATGTATTGTACCCTGGGAGTCTATGACAGTCGATCGAGCACCAGTCGTGCCGAAATCTATTCCCAAATAAAGATTCATTTGCCACTCCCGCGAATTTTCCTATATCTCAGAAACCGGGTTTTTTTACGAAAATCTTTCGTTGTCACCCACAGATTAGGTAAAAAACCCGGTTTCTTTGGCCTTAGTGCGTAAGTTCACGGCTTAAGCATGGGGGCGAGAAACCCGGTTTCTACGAGTTTTGCGTTGAGTGACGAGAAATCTAGAAAGAAACCGGGTGTTTGAGATTACCGTGCTTCGACATACTCACAAAGCGTAGTTGGTTCGGGAATCGGTAAACCTTCCTCTCGCAATCCTTCTAAGTGAAATTCGATCGCTTCTTTAATTTGCTGCTGTACTTCCGCAAGGGTAGCACCGGTTGCTGCACATCCGGATAAATCGGGTGCATAAGCTGAATAGTTATTGGGTATTTTTTCAATCACAATCGCATAACGCATCATTTAGTCTCGAATTTAGAGTTTTCTTTGAGGAGTTGAGCTTTGACATCCTCTAGGCTAATGCCTGTTCCTTGTCGAAATTGCTGGCGAGATTTCCTGACTCTTTCTTTAAATAGGGGATGATTTTCTAAGTCGTAATCAAAGGCATCATCTTCATCAGAAAAACCTCGCAATACGCCAATCGGTTTTCCTTCTTTCAAGATGATAATGTCTTCTACTTCTGCAAGTTCGAGGTATTTTGAGACATCTGTTTTTAAGTCGAGCAAACTAACTGTTTTCATTATCTATTCCTCCGTTGATTCTGTAGTTTTTCCTTCACGTAACAGCCATTGGGCAGCTTGTGATTTAGGAACAATTGCGATAATTTCTACAACATTCTCCCGAACGTCATAGAAAATACGAATTTCATCTACCCGCAGGCGATATTGCGGTTTATCCATCTCCCGCAAGCGTTTAATTCTGCTTTTACTTTCTTGGGTAGGGTTGTGTATCGGATGGGTTTCAATGGCATCGATTACTTTACTGCGATCGATAGGCTTGAGAATTTTTATGTCTGCTAAAGATTCAGTTGTAAATTCTATTTCATAGGGCATATCTAAGCTGTATATATTTTAACTTGTACAGCCAGACGGGTTTTGGAATAGGCAATCAGGGTTTAGACACTGGCTCATGGAATATGCTTAGAGATTACAGATTAAAGCTCTGGATGCGATGCCAGCGAAGATAGTCTTAAATGTGAAAAAGCAGAGCCGGGTAAGGACATCGCATTGCCTTTCATCGTGTCAACTTAAGTCTGAAACCTTTGTATCTCTCGCTTTTATCCTCTTGCCAGATCCCCCCTAACCCCCCTTCTTAAGGGGGGGACAAGAACTTACTCAAAGTCCCCC
>JAUBOG010000336.1:0-7495 GCA_036700105.1 Microcoleus occultus BM001215583 | reverse complement strand
TTAGCAAGGGGGGGCTGGGGGGGGTTTCCTATGTTTGCGAGTTAAAAATTGACGGTTCTGCTTTAGCGTTAACCTATGAAAATGGCGTTTTAGTCAGGGGTGCGACGCGGGGAGACGGCGTTTCTGGTGAGGACATTACTCAAAATGTCAAGACAATTCGCTCGATTCCTCTGAAGTTGAATTTAGATAATCCGCCGCCGATTGTGGAAGTGCGGGGAGAGGCTTTTTTGTCTTTAGCTGTGTTTGAGGAAATTAATCGGGAACGGGAAAAAGCGGGGGAACAACTATTTGCTAATCCTCGGAATGCGGCGGCGGGTACGCTGCGACAGTTGGATTCTAAAATTGTAGACAAGCGCAAGTTAGATTTCTTTGCTTATACTCTGTATTTAGATGATGGTGACGAGGGGAATACGCAGTGGGAATCGTTGGAATTGTTGCGAAGAATGGGGTTTAAGGTGAATCCGAATCGCAAAATTTGCTATTCTTTGGATGAGGTGCGGGAGTATTACGAATATTGGGATACTGAGCGGCGGAATTTGCCTTACATGACGGATGGAGTTGTGGTTAAGATTAATTCGGTTTCGCTGCAAAAACAATTGGGTTTTACTCAACGGTTTCCGCGTTGGGCGATCGCCCTTAAGTATCCAGCGCAAGAAGTGCCTACAATAGTGGAAGCTGTCACCGTACAGGTAGGCAGAACCGGAGCTCTGACACCCGTGGCGGAACTAAAACCGGTGCAGTTGGCGGGGACGACGGTTTCGCGGGCTTCGCTGCACAACGGCGATCGAATTTCCGAGCTAAACCTGCACATTGGCGATACTGTTATTGTCAGAAAAGCTGGGGAGATTATACCAGAAGTCGTGCGAGTTTTACCCGAACTTCGCCCCCAAAATGCTCTATCTTTTCAAATGCCTAGCTGCTGTCCCGAATGCCAACAGCCCGCAGTTCGGGAAAGGGGGGAGGCCGTTACTCGCTGCATCAATACCTCTTGTCCGGCGATTTTGAGGGGTTCCCTGATTCATTTTTGCAGCCGGGATGCTCTGGATATTAACGGTGTTGGCGAAAAGTTGGTGCAGCAGATGGTTGATAGCAACCTGCTCAATTCTGCGGCGGATTTGTACGATTTGACTGCCGAAAGATTGATGGGTTTGGAACGGATGGGCAAGAAATTAGCCGAAAAATTGGTAAGTGCGATCGCCCAATCGAAAAATAAACCTTATTCCCGCGTACTTTACGGCTTGGGAATCCGCCACGTCGGCACAGTCAACGCTCAACTTCTAGCAGAAAGGTTTGCAAATGTAGAAGAATTAGCAGCGGTATCGGCGGCAGGAATTGAGGGAGTTTACGGCATCGGCCCGGAAATTGCTCAATCGGTTTCTCAGTGGTTTCGAGTTCCAGCAAATCAAAGTTTAATTTCACGGTTAAAAACTGCGGGATTGCAGTTGCAGTCAGAAGTTAAACCTCAAAATCCCGCCGAGCAAAATTTACAGCTTGCAGGCCAAACATTTGTGCTAACCGGAACTTTGCCGACTCTCAAACGAGACGAAGCAAAAGATTTGATTGTCAAAGCAGGAGGGAAAGTCACTAATTCTGTGAGTGCTAAAACTGATTACGTGGTTGTGGGAGAAGATGCCGGTTCTAAGTTAGAAAAAGCCCAATCTTTGGGAATTAAACTACTTTCCGAAGCAGAGTTATTAGAACTGCTATCGAAACCATAAAAAATTGGTAAAACTCAACAACTCTCTCTATCCTCTTACTCTGCGCCCTCTGCGCCCTCTGCGGTAAAAAAAAGCTGATTCACTTCAGCAGTTTTCCAAGAACATCGCCAACAATTTTAGTACCCTAGATGCAAAATATCCGATCGCGCATTCCGCAATACCTCAAAAGGCATAGAAATCGCGCTCGCACTTCGTCAATGTACATACTTAAGTAGCCGCGCTGCTCAATCGGTTGTCGGCACAGGCTAGTTTTGCTAAAATTTAATAGAGTTTGCAGTTGCGATCGCTCGCAAGTGCAAGCCCGGGCAAGTCCCAGCCATCATAGGAGATATATTATGTCGGAAATTCCAGCAGAACAAACACAAACAAACTTGACTACTCCAGAAACAACCACCGAAAGTTCTATTTCGGCGGTGGAAAACGTGAAAAACAGTTTGGGAAACGTCCTAAATAGTTGGAAGTTGAAAGCAGGATTAGCAGTTGCCGTACTGTTTGGAGTGTTGCTATTTGCTTTCTACTGGCAGCATATCATTGCAGTCGCAGGTATGAAGAGTTGGGCGGCGCGATCGGGAGCTAATCCGATCGAATGTATGGTAAGAGATACCAATAACGACGAGTATGTCAGTTGCAGCGCCCTCCTCGACCAGCAGATTGTCCCTCTGGAATGCAGTTCGAGTTTGTTCAACATCGGCTGTCGAGTCAATTACGGAACTGCGGCACCAAATCCCAGACAGATGAACCCTAGATAGAGCCTCTGCGGGTTTGAGATGATTGGTGAATGAACGGATTTGTTCCTAAAATATGGGACTTACCAAAGATGTCCCACCTTGAAAATACTCCACCAATAAAGATGAGAAAACTCGGGTTTTTCTTGTTGTAAAATAGCAGGTAAGTTGACTTACCTGCTATTGTTATTAATTGCTACTTCTCGTTCCAATCAGTATCGCTCGCCTCGATCTAAAACTTTATTGTTTGTTTTAATAAAAATTTACAATAATTAATTGAGAATTTTTAATTTAAATCAGTATAATTAACCCCAACCACCTCTCGGATAATGCGATCGCGATCGCCGATTGCTATCAATTGCTGGAAGAGTGCACGCTCGACTTACCTGTCAATACTCAAATTCAGATCTGTTTCATCCTTAATGCAGGAAAATATCCAACTTAGAATTTAGCGATTGTTCTAAGCGTCACAAAAACACAATAGCTCACATCCCTTAAAATTTCTAAATCCGAAAATCAACCAGCCACCAATTCAACGAATATGACAAATACTCATTCTACCTCTTCCAACTATCCTCAATACATCACAAGAGGAGGCGATACGGCTTTTGAACCGCCTTACAGTCTCAAAGAGACAAAACTCTATGGATTTGTTTTAGAAGGAACCTGGGAAAATCTACAGAATCTCTGCGATAAATATCTCAACATACCAGGTCAAGATCAATTCAAATACCGTCCTGCTGCTAGCCGTCTGCTGATGGTTTTTGATACGATAGCGAATATAAGTTCTACAGAACCTCCAGCCAGCAATAAAGGTTTCTTCTCTGAAACAGGTGAGGTAATGTTTTGGGTATTGACTGAGGCTGGAAAACAAGAGGGAGCGAAATTTGTGGTCGATCACCACGCTTGGTTTATTCCCTATATTTTTGTCGATTCTACACCAGCTATGGTGTTGGGGCGAGAAGCTTATGGTTTTCCCAAAGAATTGGGAAAATTTCAGATCCCAGAAGATCCTCGCACTCCTCAACAATTAACGTTAGAAACCCTTGTGTTGCAACCGTTTAATCCTCAATCAGAAACAACATGGCGACAAATAATTAATGTTCAAAACGAGCGGGTAGAAAAGGGTGAGTTTACTCTCAAACATTGGGCTGATTTTAAACAAGTATTTGAAGAAATATCAAGTTTGTTTGTAGATATCAAAATTGATGATAAATGTCCCACTCATCTGGAAGTACCGATGGTATTTCTCAAGCAATTTCGAGATGTGCGAGATGGCGATAAAGCTTGCTATCAGGCTATTGTGGAAGCTACTGCTACCCTAGAGAAATTCCATGAGGGATTCCCTTACCTCCGACAGAAATTCCAAGTTAGCATCGAAAACTTTGACAGTCACCCAATCGTCACCGAATTAGGCTTAAAATTGACACAAACAGCCCAATTAGCATTTTGGCTGCACTTTGATTTTTCTTTCGCAAACGGCACTGAGATATGGAAAGCTAGTTAGTAGCTTTTGATGGAAATTAAAATCAGCTTATCTTAGCTGAAAATCTTCTCAAAAAATCTACACAAATCGGTAAAAATTTATGTCTGAGAATACCAAGAAAAAAATAGTCATTCTGGGTGGCGGAATGGGTGCTATGGTAACGGCACTTGAATTGACTAGCCAACCCAATTGGCAAGACCTATATGACATTACTCTTTATCAATTAGGGTGGCGGTTAGGCGGCAAAGGTGCTAGCGGTCGTAATATGACACCGCACCAGCCTTATGAACCAGACTACCGTATTCAGGAACACGGATTCCACATCTTCTTCGGATTTTATGCCAATACATTTCGAGTGATGAAGGAGTGTTATGATGCCCTTGAAAATGAAGAAGGAACGTTTCAAGGGATAGAAAATGCTTTTCAACCGCATAGTTTTATTGTCTTTGAAGACGAAGATAAACACGGTCGTTGGGCTCCTTGGAATCTACATTTTCCTTACTTTAAGGATGAATTTCCCTGGCCCGATAAAGATATTGAAGTTGGCTCACCCTGGGACTATATTCTCAAGATGCTTGAGTTCATGCTACACAAACATAGCGATTCTCCTCATTTGGACTCGCTCTCTTCTACTAGCAGAACCGAACTTGACCCTGAGCCAGAACCGATCGCCTTAGAATTGTTGCACCAAGTTGCTAAACGGCTAGAGACGCCCAGAGAAAATCTGCTGTCAAGATCCGATAGAGAGGTCCTGGCTCATGCTCATCAGTTTGCTCGCTCCCTTCCTAAGGATATTCAGCATCACTCGTCCGAAGACCACAAAGCTCTGAGCTGGTTGTTAGAGCGTTTCACGAAGTTGGCACGCGAGAAGTTAGAAAATGCGATCGCCCTGTTGGAAGAGAAGTTTGAACAGCCACTCATCGACGCTCATCGCATCCTAATTATCCTTAACCTTGGCTATGCAATTATTCGTGGGGTGGTGGCTAATAAAATCTTTAATTGGCAATCTTTCAACGACCTCGATCGGCACGACTTTAGAACATGGCTCGGTAACAATGGTGCCTGGCCTGAAACTGCTAATTCCGTCTTGGTAGAGGTGATGTACGATCTACTGTTAGCTTTTCCCGGTGGGATCGCCACAAGGGAAAATGGTCAATTGGGAGCAGCAGCAACAGTGCGTTGGATCTGGCGCATGATTTTCACCTACAAAGGTGCAATCATGTGGAAAATGAATGCTGGTATGGGAGATACAATCTTTACCCCATTCTACTTGGAATTAAAGAAGCGTGGAGTCAAGTTTGAGTTTTTCCACCGGGTCACGAACCTTAGCCTTAACCCAGAGCAAAATGCCATTGCGAAGGTAGAAATGGGCCGACAAGTCACCCTCAAAAATCCCGAACCAGGATACAATCCACTGATTCCGGTTAAGGATCTCCTCTGCTGGCCTAGCGAACCCCTTTACGAGCAAATTGTCGAAGGCGAACAACTCAAAAATAATCAAATTGACCTAGAATCTTTCTGGACTCCCTGGAAAGATGTAGAACAAGTTACTCTCAACTATGAAAAAGATTTTGACATCGTAGTGCTGGGTATTTCTATAGGTGCTTTCCCCTTCATCTGCGAGGAACTAATTAAGGCCAAAATAGAATGGCAGCAGATGGTTGAAAATGTCCAGACAGTGACCACCCAAGGCGGACAACTATGGCTTAAGCCTACACTCAAAGAGTTGGGATGGAAGCAGGATAGTCCCGTGATGGGTACTTACGTTGAACCGCTAGATACTTACGCGGATATGACTCATCTCATTGAACGGGAAAACTGGCCTTCAGATCGTTCTCCTAAGAACATTGCTTATTTTACAGGAGTGATGGAAGATCCAGGTATCCCCGATCGCACCAACTATAATTTCCCCGCAGAACACCAACAGAAAATAAGCAGACAAGCCATTGACTGGCTCAACAAAAATACTGCCGCTCTCTGGCCCAATGCTACCACCAAAGAGAATCCTCATGGTCTAAATTGGAATTTGCTAGTAGACTTAGAAAATGAGCAAGGAGAACAACGCTTTTACTCTCAGTTTTGGCGTGTTAACATTACTCCATCCGAGCGTTATGTATTGTCTGTTCCCCAAAGTTACCAGTTTCGTCTCCGCGCCGATGGTTCCAGGTGGGATAATCGCCCTCGCGGGTTCAATAACCTCTACCTAACAGGCGATTGGGTCGATAATAGTTTTAATTCTGGGTGTATCGAAGCGACTACGATGGCAGGAATGCAAGCAGCTAGAGCAATTATCAAGCAGCAGTGCAGCCAGGAATATCATCGCCAGCAAATTATTGGCGAGAATGATGCTTGGCCAAAGCCGCGATCGCTTAAATTCGCGATCGCGGAGGGAGGTTAGGCACATAAGATAGAGTAAAATCGACCCCACAGGGAAAAACTATTCAGATGTAGCGCAGTATCTTGCCCCCGATACTTCCTCATTAAGGTTTTTAAGGCAATAGTTTTGGGAGTATTTCCCTCTTAGCAGTTTGGAAATATTCCCTTGAGTACCCTACTAGAAAGAAATTAAAAATGCTCAAACTTGACGGCTACCAGATTCTCACTCAAATCTACGAAAGTAACAACTCCAATATTTATCGAGGCATCCGCCAACACAATAACCAACCCGTTATCCTCAAATTCCTCAAAGAAGAGTATCCCACAGCTTCGGAACTAACCCGCTATAAACAAGAATATGAAATCACTCGCAATTTGAATCTCGATGGAGTGATTAAAGCTTATGAATTAAAACCATCTCAGCAAACTTGGGCGATCGTTCTTGAGGATTTTGGTGCGTCATCTTTAAAAAGGTTGATGAATGAGTGTAAGGCAGCAAGCACGCGGGCATTTACCCTACAGGAATTCCTCAGCATTGCTATTAAAATTGCTGAAATTTTGGGCAGTATTCATGCAGCCAATATTGTTCACAAAGATATTAACCCAGCCAATATTATTTTGAACCCCGAAACCTGGCAACTCAAAATTATTGACTTTGGTATTTCTACAGTCTTAACTCGCGAAAATCCTACCCTGAAAAATCCGAATGTTTTAGAAGGAACTTTAGCTTATATTTCACCAGAGCAAACGGGAAGAATGAATCGTTCTCTAGATTACCGCACGGACTTTTACTCCCTCGGTGTCACTTTCTATGAGTTGCTGACGGGACAACTCCCTTTTGAAACTACCGATGCACTGGAGTTGGTGCACTGTCACATCGCCAAAGTACCCGTAGCACCGAATAGAATTAATCCAGAAATTCCAAAAGCCATCTCAGATATCGTGATGAAACTGATGGCAAAAACGGCTGAGGATCGATACCAAAGTGATTTTGGAATCAGAATGGATTTAGCAGAATGTTTGCATCAGTTACAAACAAAAGGAAGTATATCAGATTTCTATCTGGGTACTCAAGATATTTCCGATCAGTTTCAAATTCCCCAAAAACTATACGGGCGCGAGGCGGAAGTTGAAGCCTTACTGACAGCTTTTGAGCGAGTAGCAACCCCCCTTTCATCCCCCCTTAGCAA
>JAUBOG010000335.1:0-7497 GCA_036700105.1 Microcoleus occultus BM001215583 | reverse complement strand
ACACACCCTACGGCTTGAGTCGTAGGGTGTGTCGCCCGCGATAAATTCCTAACTTGCATATTGACAATTTCATAGCGACGCACCTCTATAATCGCTGGGTGGGGGGCGGGTTTATAAATCCTCTGCTTTTTAAGCATAAAGATGGGTGAACCCGCCCCTACCAATCTGGAATATTTAAGGACAAATTAATCGATCGCGATTTAACTCCTAAATCCTAACTCCTAACTCATCACTTTTTGGGCTTGTCTCAGAGATGTAATAGTGGCGATCGCGTGTTGGGAAACTGCATCTATTTCGGCTGCGGTATTGAAGCGGCCAATACCGAAGCGAATCGAAGCGTAAGCTAATTTGTCCGATCGCCCGATCGCTGCTAAAACATGAGATGGCGATATTTTCGCAGAAGTGCAAGCAGAACCCGAAGAAACCGCCGCCGCCGGTTGCAAACCCAACATCAGCGCTTGACCGTCAACGCCGCTTACACTAATATTGAGATTCCCCGGCAATCTCTTAGTCGCGTGACCGTTGAGAAAAACATCGCCCAATTCACTCAAATTTTCCCACAAACGCTCGCGCAAATTCACAACTCGTGCGGTTTCCGACTCCATTTCGGCAATGGCTAATTCTACCGCTTTGGCAAATCCGACTATTTGCGGAGGATAGAGAGTACCCGATCGCATTCCCCGTTCGTGGCCCCCTCCGTGCATTTGCGGCGCTAGTTGCACTCGCGGTTTGTGGCGGCGCACGTAGAGGGCTCCGATGCCTTTTGGCCCGTAGATTTTGTGCGCTGTCAAGGACATTAGATCGATATTCATCTCCTGTACGTCTAGGGGAATTTTGCCGATCGCCTGGGCCGCATCTGTGTGGAACAGAATGTCATTTCCGCGACAAATTGCAGCAATTTCGGCGATCGGTTGAATCACCCCAATTTCGTTATTCGCCGTCATCACTGAAACTAAAATCGTCTCGGCCCGAATCGCTTTTATCAAATCGCCTATATCAATCAATCCGTCGCTTTTCACCGGTAAAACAGTAATGTCAAATCCTAATTTTTGCAAATACGTACAAGGGTCGAGAATTGCATTGTGTTCTGTTTTTACTGTGATAATGTGCTTTCCTTTGCTGAAATAAGCTTCAGCGATACCTTTAATCGCTAAATTATTTGCTTCCGTTGCACCGCTGGTAAAAACAATTTCTTCGGGAGAAGCATTGATCGCTTCTGCGATGATTTGCCGCGACTGTTTGACGGCTGCTTCTGCTTCCCAGCCGTAGACGTGGTTGATGCTGGCTGCGTTGCCGAATTGTTCGGTGAAATACGGCAGCATCGCATCGAGTACCCGTTTGTCTACCGGGGTTGTGGCGTGGTTGTCGAGGTAGATAGGACGTGCGGACATAGTGGAGTTTTGGTTGAAAAAAGTGTTAGGTTTATTGTAGACGAGCCCTTTGTTCTACCACAAAACTTTATATTTAACAAATATTTGTGAAGATTTATGCGAGCTGACATTCAGGGATTAGAAATTACTGTCGGCGAGCTCAAACGCCTCAGCGGTGCGGGGCCCGATCGCGTATACCGGCCCGCGAGTGCCACTAAGTTTGCCCGCGAAGCTTTGAAAACAGTCGGTTTAATTGTTTTGGTGCTAATCAGTTGTTGGCTGCTGGTGGCGATATTTCCTAGAGCTTATTTGTTTTGGTTCGCCCTCCACCTCGCGGCGATCGCCGGTTTAATCTTTGAGGATGCCTGGAAAATTTGGTGCAGCAGCCAAAACAAACATTTAATCAATCTTTTTGATGATGTCGATCGCTATAATGGTATCATCAAAGCGATCGAAATTAATGACAAGATAGAAGATGCAGGCAATGCCGAAGTCAAAATAGGCGATCGCCCAAAAGTAATTCAAGCCTTGCAGCTCATCAGAGATGATTTAGTTCGAGCTTTGAAAACCGAGAGAATTCTCAGGGAAAACAAAAAATTTGTCGCTACTAACTCAGAATTGTTTGCCAATAATTTGAACGCTTTGAATTCCCTGCTGATTAGCGATCGAGCCAGCAAACAAGGGCGATTGCTCAACGAAGCTTTGCAGCTAGCTATCCGAGTTCAAGCAGAAATGGAAAAGTTGCAACACCGCAACCAGGCAGATCGAAAAAACGGAGAATATTAGTAGATGCTGATGTCGGGCCTTAGTTGGCAGCAACGCGCACCTGACTCAAGCGATCGAACTCAAACACATTTTAAAATTTACGAGTTATGAAAATTGTTAAGAAAATATCATAATTGTAAATTTTTACCTGTTACGTAACAGGTAAGGATATCTTGGAAAGGTCACGTTAAAAACCAGGTCAGTATGTCTTCTGCCAAACCCAAGATTATAGTTCTCGATGACGATCCGACAGGTTCTCAAACCGTGCACAGTTGCTTGCTGCTGACGCGCTGGGACGAAGAAACCCTGCGTTTGGGACTGCGGGACAAGTCCCCGATTTTTTTCATACTGACAAATACTCGATCGCTAACTCCCGAAAAAGCAGCTTCCGTCACCCGCGAAGTGTGCCAAAATCTCAAAAAGGCGATCGCGATCGAAGAAATCGAAGACTTCCTAATAGTTAGCCGTTCCGATTCTACCCTGCGCGGCCACTATCCGATCGAAACCGACGCGATCGCCGAAGAACTCGGCCCCTTCGACGCCCATTTTCTAATTCCCGCCTTTTTTGAAGGAGGCAGGATTACCCGCAACAGCGTCCACTACCTAATGGTTAACAGCGTCCCAACGCCTGTTCACGAAACCGAATTTGCCAAAGATTCAGTCTTCGGCTACAGTCACAGTTACCTGCCAGACTACGTAGAAGAAAAAACCCAAGGTCGCATCCACGCTGATACTGTCGATCGCATTTTACTCGCAGACATCCGCTACGGAAGTTTAGACCGGCTGATGGAAATGACAGACAACCAATGTGCAGTTGTTGACGGCGAAAGCCAAGCCGATTTAGACTCATTCGCCAAACACATTCTCGATGCAGTCAGTCGAGGCAAAAAGTTTTTATTCCGCAGCGGAGCGAGTATTTTAACATCCTTAGCGAACCTCGGCCACCAGCCAGTAGCAGCCGACGAAATGGCAAAATACGTGAGGGACGGCAAACCGGGTGCAGTCATAGTTGGTTCCCACGTTAAAAAAACCACAGATCAATTGAAATGCTTGTTAGAAGAACCCAATACAGTTAGCATTGAAATAGATGTATCTCACTTGCTAGAAGACTCGCCAGAGTACCGCACCCAAATCCTCGATGAAATTCTCGAAAAAGTGCGCGCAGCTCACGCAGAAGGCAAAACACCTGTAATTTATACCAGCCGCCAGGAACTGCAATTTGACAATACCGAAACCAGGTTAAAATTTGGGACTGCCGTCTCTGCTTTGTTGATGGATGTCGTGCGGGGAATGCCTGCGGATATCGGATTTTTAATTAGCAAGGGCGGCATTACTTCCAACGATGTTTTGAGTACCGCTTTGTCGCTGAAAAGTGTCAGGCAAATCGGTCAAATTATCGCAGGTTGTTCCGTGGTAAAAACCGAGCCAGACCATCCTCTGTTTCCCAATTTACCAGTGGTTTTGTTTCCCGGAAATGTGGGAGACAGCCATGCTTTAGCTACGGTTTACAAGCGGCTGAGCAAGTAGTCTGGCTAGTTGAATTGCAGATTGACGCCGATGAATTTACAGCGTACCCCTGGTTTCTGAAGTGCAGTAGGGACACGGCTTTTGGAGTGTCCCTACGGGGATAGATCGATAAGTCGAGGGGTTTCTTTCGCTCGATCGAACTTTAGGGCAATTGCCACTGCGCGGCAACTTCAAAAAAAATCTATAGCCTACTTTTTCCTTGCCAAAACCGCCCAAACTATGATATGATATAAGGTCTATCTGTAACTCAAGCCGATCGCCCAATCTCCAAATCGCCCCTGGGCCGCAGCTCTCAAAAAAATCAAATTTAGAAAAAAAAATTAAGCCCGAACTCTACATATAGAGCCAACAGCACCAGAGCTACTGCTATCAGTAGCGTTGCCAGCTTGTATCGGCCTAAATGTAAAAATATTGTAAAAATGTCCGCATAGTAATTTTTAGCTGAAAGGATTAGCATATAAGGGTGACAGAACATTATCATCCACTAAACTCATTGAAAGGCGGCCATTGGTTCAAGCTGATCTGCGGGGCCAGCTTTCAACACCTGCCGGCAGTTCGGAATCTCACATTGGCTTACACCTTGGCCGGTGCTGACTGTATCGATGTCGCGGCAGATCCCGCCGCCGTCGCAGCAGCGAAAGAAGCCCTGCAAGTTGCCAGCGAAATACAGGCTCAAACTCAAAACCGCAGGTTTGGCGGGGAAGGGTTGCCGCTGCTGATGGTGAGTTTAAACGATGGAGAAGACCCGCATTTTCGCAAGGCCGAATTCAACCCAGCCGAGTGTCCGGCGGACTGCTGGCGGCCGTGCGAAAAAATATGTCCAGCCGCAGCAATAGTTTTTGAGGGTGCTGGCGGGGGTTTTTCCGGGGTGATAGACCGGCAGTGCTACGGCTGCGGTCGCTGTCTGCCGGTTTGTCCGAGCCAATTAATTTACACTCGTTCTTACGTGTCAGCTCCAGGCGCGATCGCACCTTTAATCTTAGAATCTGGTGCGGACGCCCTAGAAATCCACACGCAAGTAGGCAGAGAGGCAGATTTTGCGCGGCTTTGGTCGAGCATAATTCCCTGGGTCGGCAAACTCAAGGTAATCGCAATTAGTTGCCCCGACGGAGACGGTTTGATTGATTATTTGCGGACACTCTATCAAATAATTTCCCCCCTGACTTGTCCCCTAATTTGGCAAACCGACGGTAGGCCGATGAGCGGAGATATCGGAACAGGAACTACTAGAGCCGCTGTCAAACTCGGTCAAAAAGTTTTGGCGGCCGGCTTGCCCGGATACGTGCAACTTGCCGGTGGCACTAATGCTCGCACTGTCAGCAAACTTAAAGCCTCTGGACTGATGAGGGAGTATGGGAAAAATTTGTCAATTCCCGATCGCCCGCACATTGCAGGTATAGCTTATGGCAGCTATGCCCGCGTTCTGCTGTCGCCAATTTTAGAACAATTAGAAACAATGCAGACCGATCGAGCATTGGCAATTCCGGCGACAGCTTTGCCCGCAGCAGCCGGAGTTCAAACACCTCGGCACACTCAGCTCGAAGCCGTTCCAGAACTGCTCTGGGAGGCCGTGAGTTTAGCTCGTTCTCTTGTTTCCCAGCTCAAAGAATATTAGTCATTAGTTAGTGGTTAGTGGTTAGTGGTTAGTGGTTAGTAGTTAGTGGTTAGTGGTTAGTTGCACAGGACTAAGTGGTAAGGTGCGCACTGCGCACCCTACATATGATGGTTTTGCGTAAGTGGTAAGGTGCGCACTGCGCACTCTACATATGATGGTTTTGCGTAATTCCTGTTGCAATAACAAATAACAAATAACAAATAACAACTGACAACAGACAACTGACTAAAAAGATTGAAAACGTCACCGAACACACCGAGGCGAATGCAGATTACAGACGACCTCAATAAATTACTCGACATCGTGCCAGATCACATCCGGCAGCCCTTAGAGCAGCACCCGCAGCGCAACAATCTGATCGAGATTGTGATGGATTTGGGCCGCCTTCCAGAAGCTCGTTTCCCGTCAAACGCCGAACATCTTTCCCAAACGCCGATTTCTAAGACCGACCTCAAATACTGCATCGAGCGAGTCGGCCACTTCGGCGGCGACAATCGAGCCGGCATCGAGCAAACCCTGCACCGAATTAGCGCCCTTCGCAACCGCACCGGCGAGATTATCGGCTTGACTTTGAGGGTGGGCCGCGCTGTGTTCGGGACGATCGGGATTATCCGCGATTTGGTAGAAACCGGTCAGTCAATTTTGATGCTCGGCCGCCCCGGAGTCGGCAAAACCACAGCACTGCGCGAAATCGCCCGCGTGCTCGCCGATGACTTGGAAAAACGGGTGGTAATCATCGACACCTCCAACGAAATTGCTGGAGATGGAGATATCCCGCATCCGGCGATCGGCAGAGCTCGCAGAATGCAAGTTTCCCGTCCCGAACTCCAGCACCAAGTCATGATCGAAGCAGTGGAAAACCATATGCCCGAAGTGATCGTGATTGACGAAATCGGCACGGAATTGGAAGCTTTGGCGGCTCGGACGATCGCCGAAAGGGGTGTGCAGTTGGTCGGTACCGCCCACGGGAACCGGATCGAAAACTTGATGAAAAACCCGACTCTGGCAGATTTAATCGGGGGCATCCAAGCGGTGACGCTGGGAGATGACGAGGCCCGGCGCCGCGGTTCTCAAAAGACGGTTTTGGAGCGCAAATCACCGCCAACTTTTGAAATTGCGATCGAAATGCTCGAACGCCAGCGCTGGGTGATCCACGAACGAGTCTCAGATTCGATCGACAGCCTGCTGCGGGGACGCGAACCCAACCAGCAAATCAGAAGCGTCAGCGAGACTGGAGAAGTAATTATCGAGCGCGAGTCTGCCGCTCCCCCAGCCCGGTTCCCCGGCATCTCAGCTTCGTCGGGCGGACAGGCTGCTGTATCGGCAATCCGGCCAGTCACGCCCCTCTCCGGGTGGCGGAGTGCGGGCAAAATGGTGCCGATGCCGCCAAATAACGTTGAGAAATTCCCTTCCAACAACACCGCGCCAGTTACTGAGACTCGGTATTTCGAGCAACTCCTCGAAGAATCCCTGTCCGTCGAACCGGTACCGCAGCAGCGGGGTCGTTATTCCCAGAATGTCGGCCCTAACGGCGAAGATTTGCCCCTCCACGTTTATCCTTACGGCATAGCTCGCCACCAGCTCGAACAGGTGATTTCCACCCTGAACCTGCCGGTGCAGTTGACTAAGGATATTGAGAGTGCTGACGTGGTTTTGGCTTTGCGATCGAACGTGCGGAACCAGTCAAAATTGAGGCACTTGGCCAAAACTCGCCAAGTTCCCCTGCACACAATTAAGGCCGGCACCATTCCCCACGTAGCGAGAGCTTTGCGGCGCTTGTTGGACATGGACGACCCGGGCACGCCGGAAGTGGCAGACCTCGCCTTATTCGCCCGCAGCGGTACTTCTGACGAACTCGAAGCCCTCGAAGAAACCCGCTTAGCAGTCGAGCAAATTGTGATTCCCAAGGGACAGCCGGTGGAACTCCTGCCCCGTTCTCCCAACGTCCGCAAAATGCAGCACGAACTTGTGGAACACTACCACCTAAAATCCCACAGTTTTGGCGAAGAACCGAACCGCCGCCTGCGGATTTTTCCAGCTTAACTGTTGGAGGTTGACGCCTTTGAAGGCAAAAGGGATGCGACAGAAAGCAGATTTTTTTGATGCTGCTTTCGGTTTTCTACCTTTTGCCTTTGATCTAATTTCGATTCTGGTTACACTGGAATGATATAGAGGACACGGCAGTGCCGTGTCCCTACCATATTATTTTGGGTAGGGACA
>JAUBOG010000334.1:0-7500 GCA_036700105.1 Microcoleus occultus BM001215583 | reverse complement strand
CTGATTATGCCGGAGCAACGAGTGCTGAAATTGCGATCGCAGTTAAACGCTGTGCCCAGCGAGCTTATTGTGAAGGGCGACCTGGTAAAATTGAATTGGCCCATTTGCGTTATCAGAGAACTCAGTTTGTGCTATCGTCTGAGCGTTCTTCTGAAGATATCCAGGGGATTCGGAACAAAGCTAGTTATGCTCGTCCCACAGCCAGTTCCGACACTTCCAGGTTTGCTGCGTGCGAACAAGAACTGTTTGAATATAAGCCCCCTACTTACGATTGGAGCGAAGATGACGCTGTTTAATCTAGATGCAGAATTCACTGCTTTCTTAACAGCTAAAAAGAAAATAAAACGTAATAAGTTGGCATTCGGGAGAGAATGGTATGAGTCAATACGCTTGGGATAAGACAGTCTAGGAGGCAAAAGCCTGTGAAAAACAGATACTGTGATTGCTTTCATGTATAGATCGCTACGCTCACAGCGAACAATGACAAAAAACGTTAACCAAAGCATATGGGGGTATGAGGGTTATGTCCCAATACGGTTCTGTTAAGAATCTGACTTCTAAAAGATACCTGTATTTTTCAAAAAACTGTGAGTTCAAATTCGTTTAAGAGCACTAACTGAACCGTATTGGGTTATATCCTTGATTTTGTCTATGTTTGGAGGGTATTGTCACCTCATCAGTCAAGCGACTTGACGTAACAGCCAGAATTAAAGATAATAAAATTGAGGCGACTTCGGAAATTCAAGCCATGAAAACAAGTTTAATCAACACAGCCCTTTACACTGCTCAGACTTATAACCTCAAACGAATATGCCAGCCAAAGATATTTATCACGATCGTGTCAAAAAAGCTCTGGAAAAAGACGGCTGGACAATTACAAACGATCCTTTCAAACTAAAATGGGGGTTCCGAGAACTATTTGTAGACTTAGGAGCCACGAAACTTGTAGCTGCCGAAAGAGGTGAACAAAAAATAGCTGTTGAAATTAAAAGTTTCGTGAGTCTTTCCCAAGTGAGCGATTTAGAAACTGCATTAGGGCAGTATATCGTTTACTTGAATATTTTAGAAGAAGTCGAAAATGACCGATTGCTCTATTTAGCTATTCGTCAAGCCACCTATCAAGAAATATTTTCAGAAGCCATCGGGGCTCTAGTGATACGCAAAAACTCTCTGCGCTTACTTGTTTTTGACCCTACCAAAGAGGAAATCGTACAATGGATAAATTAGATAATTACCGACAGATCATTGAAAAAATCTTAAGCGAATATGCAGAAATTCCATATTCATACAACAACCTTGAATCCAAACTCATTATTAGCAAAGACTCCAATGATTATTTACTGCTAACAATAGGATGGGAAAAAGATGTGCGAAATCATGGCTGCATTGTTCACCTTGAAATTATTAATGGTAAAATCTGGATTCAAAGAGATGGAACAGAAGACGGAATAGCAACTGATTTGTTGGCTGCTGGTGTTCCAAAAAGTGACATTGTACTGGCATTTCACCCCCCGGAAATTAGACAACATACAGAGTTCGCGGTCTGTTAAGCTAAAAAATGACATCCGAACCCTAACCTTAACTCTTCCAACATTAAGAAGTTTTAGCCGATCGCCTGTATTAGTTGCGAACCCTTAGAACGCCTGAACCGCCTCCATACCAGCGATGTAACTGCAACCAAAAGCCGATTAGCCTTGCCTTACTGTGAAAAAGACCGCGTAGATGGCGAGACGAAAATAGGCCGGGTTTGGCGATCGCCCCACTGAACATCCATCAGCAAGCGAGATCGCGATCGAGAATCAACCACGTGTGGGACACGACGGTTTACCCGGCCGTCGAAGCCAGCAGCGTCACGCCTTTTTTCCGCGCAGTCGATCGAGAATTAGCCGATGTAACTGTTGCCATCCCTCGTTTCGGACACGACGACATGACCACCGCCACCCCAGCCGCGAGTATTTTGCAGCACCGCGATGCCTTAAAATTTGTCGTAGATTTAATTGTGGAACGCGCCGAAACAAGATTTTAGTTCAGAAACAAACATTAACCGCCCCAACTTGTGAGAACCTTGATTTCTACTTCGCAAGGAATTGGCGATAAAAACTTGTCGCCTGCTGACACCATACAGCTATCAAGTAAAGTTTTTACTTGCTCAACTTCGGTAATTGGACACTCTAACAAAATTTCATCGTGGACGACACAAATAAGTTTAGCTCCCGTGCCTTTCAAAGGTGCAAAAAGTTTCGCTAATGCTAATTTAGTAATGTCAGCGCTCAGCCCTTGAATCGGGTGATTCAGCATTTCATTAAGCAGCGGTTTAGATTCTTGAGACCAAAGTCGCCGTCGGCCCGCCAAAGTGCGACTTTCTCTAATCCCTTTCTGCCACTGTCGGCCAATGGCTGCATGAAACTGTTTAATGCCTGAATAGGAGTTAAAAAACTTTTTGCGGAACAGTGAGGCTTTTTCCAGAGTTAAAATTACTCCGTATTCGGACTGAGCCATGTTCTTGAATTTGTTGACTCCCATGCCGTAAATTAAACCAAAATTAATGATTTTGCCAAGCTGTCTCTCATCTGAGGTGATGTCAATCAATGGTTTGTCAAGCACTAAAGAAGCCGTAAGTTTGTGTAAATCTTCACTTTTAGAGTAGGCAGCCCCCATTGTGCGATCGCCCGAAACCTTAGCCATGATTCTTAACTCAATTTGGCTGTAATCGGCTTTGAGTAGTACACAACCGGGTGCTGTGATAAAACACTGCCTAGTTTCCCCATCTCTAGGAATATTAGTTAAATTCGGTTGGCGACAGCTAAACCTACCAGACCTCGCTCCAATCTGAAACCAATTCGGATGAATTCTTCCAGTAACCGGGTGAATGTGATGGGGCAAACCTTCAACAAATGTGCTGATTCGAGTTGACACGCTGCGGTAGTCGAGCAAAGCTTGAATTACGGGATGTTTGTCAGCAAAGCAAATCAATGTCTGAGTAGTGGTGGAATTAACAGGAATACCAGCAGATTGAAGGGCTGCTAAAACTTGTTTTGGAGAGCGGGGATTAATGGTTTCTGTAAATTCGGGAAGCAGGGAGAGTTGTTGGTGAGGGTTATGTCGATGCAATTGCGAATTAATTTGGGTTAAAAGCAAGTCGCGATTGTAACAAAGTTTGTTGCCAAGAACTTTCCACTGTTCTCTATCTAATAGCATTCCATTTAGTTCCATAGAAGCTACCGCAGGCAAACAAGCAAACTCCAATTTTGCAGTTTCCCAAAGTTTTGAAATTTTCAGTTTTTGTTTGAGCGTTTCTCGCAAGGGCAATAAAATTGCAGCATCGGTAGCGGCATATTGCAGTTGATATGGTGTTAGCGTTCCACTCCAGTCACTTGTTTGCAGCGTTTTATCTAGCTTGACGCCGAGTAGTTTGTCGGCTACAGCTTCTAACGATAAATTGCGTTTTAGTCCAGCAACGAGCACTCGGTACGCCAGATAGGTATCGAAAAAGGGACGGCTGGGGGGCAATCCAGCTTGAGTTAGCATCATCCATTCAAATTTGAGGTTGTGACCTATTTTCAGGGCTTCTCCGGCTAATAGGGCACGCAAGGGGTGGAGGTCGGCGGGTGCGATCGCCCTGATATCGATGACTGCGACGGGGCGATCGGGAATTGCTAACTGTACTAGACAAACTTTGGCTCGGTACGGGTCAGTTCCCAAAGCGGTTTCGCAGTCAATACCGATAATTTTTGCTTCTTGAAAAGGTTTGAGGGCTATTTTCAAGTCTGCTGCATTATTTATCAGTTCGTATTCAGCTTTGATGGAATCTGTCAATATGCTTTTAGTAGATTTATTAGGAGCGTTATTAGTTATTATATTTTTCATCATTACTTGGGTTTCTTCCCAAGAATAGAAAGAGTCTGGAGTATCTCTATCGGCACGGGGGTTTGAGTAATATTTGATAAGGTCTCGGACATTACGCAGCTTGTTCTTCATAGATTTTCTTTGGGTAAGTGGAGGAGTTATGAGCCAGCTTTTTCCAAATCAACTTAAGTCTTGGAGTTGAGGACTAAGATAAAAGACATAAGGGATGGCGGTTGGTCTAAAAAAAACCAGGCAAACCCCAGTTTTGATTTAAAAAAGTTGGCAACTTTAAAGTCGGCAACAGTTGTTTTGGCTATCCCAAGTGCCACCTAAAAGGTCGCAGCCTGGTTAGCCATCTGTAATCTTTTTACAAACGGCTGCGTTAGCGTCTGTTGCCATTAAAAGCAAAATGCTTGTTAGAGCGATAGCGAGCAGTTTTTTCATAACGGTGAACTCAGATGTATGAACTTCACCGATGCAGCACTGTTAAGTGCGACTTTAATTCGGAACGATTAGATTTTTAAAAAAATTTTTAGAGGAAGGTGGATGGGAAAATTTTGTTTGAATTTAAATTTAAAGATTATGACTATAATGTAACTGAGTTTCCCACTTACCGAGCTTTTTTATGAGTAACTCAATTCCCTCCCAGCCGCAATCCACAATAGATGATACAACCCGTTATCCGCGCTTGATGGAACTGATAGAAGCAGAAGATGCAGCTAATGGAGAAGTTGGCTGCGGTCGGAATTTGGGTAATAAACCTTCAGTTTATCTGAAAACCGGCGGTATCAATATCTCTGATGAAAAGCTAAGAAATTTGTTAAGGGAGTATTTAGGTCATTTATTGATGGAGCTAGATTTTGACTCAATCATCAACCAGGTCAGTCATTTCGTAGAGTCATTAGTCGTGCAGGAACACGCTCAATTAGAGCAGACAAGACCAGCATTAATGCACTTAGAATCAGTTTTTGAGCAGATTCCTGCGAAAGAACTCAAACAATGTATTGAGTCAGAATTGGGGGCGTTTTGTTCGGAAACTGCGATCGAGCAAATTGTTCAGTACACTGGTCAAGTGATTCACTATTCACTTCTCCAACCTCGACATAAGTGGCCCAAACCTATTTGGGTACTAAGTGCTCTTGAGAAGGTGTATATTGCTCAGGCATCTAGTTTAGATGCAGCAATTGCCCAAGTTAAAGCACAATATCCCGACGAAACCGGAGAGCTGCAAGTAATAAAAGTCGGAGGTGTTCTCGCACCAAACCAAGTGATTTGCTTGGACTTAATGAACAATTGCAAATAAAAAATGCGGAAGGAATTTGGTAGCTTTGAACGCATCCCAATCTGCGTCATATCCCCTTTCTTAAGCATGGGGATTCTTTAGCTTTTAGTTCCTACTCCCTCTTAAAAGACATTTTTACAGGCTTGTAATTGACTGTTTTGATTTTTATCGGCTTAGTTGGAAACCCACTTGGGGCATGATTAGTTCATTTAGATCGATCGCGAGAGTTACTTTAATAATTTCTCAACTCGCTTGTACACAAGAGCGAGTTTTTTAGTACAATAATAACAACGATTGCTATTCCCTGTTATTAAAGCCAAAATGGAATAGCCCAAATTACAGGAGGACTCAGGCATGAACGTGTCTTTGACACCAGAGTTAGAGCAGTATGTCCAGGAGAAAGTCTCAAGCGGACTGTATTATTCTGCCAGCGAGGTGATCCGTGAAGGGTTGCGCCTGTTGAAAGAACGGGAACAATTCCAGCAAACTCGCTTGCAGGAATTGCGACAGGAGATTCAGCTAGGGCTAGACAGCGGTGAGGCAACTCCCTTGGATATGCCAGCAATTAAGGCAAAAGCGCGGCAGCGTCGGCGGAGGAAACCGCAGTAATGGCCACGATCGTTAAACGCCCACGTGCTGAACAGGAGAAAGCTGGATATTTGGGACTAGATCACTGATGACAGTTTCGATCGGGCTGACGAGTTTTTAGATCGCGTTGAAGGAAAACTGCAAACCTTGGCACGTAATCCAGGATTGGGCAGAAGGCGTGAGGAACTGTTAGTTGGGTTGCAAAGCTTTCCGATTGGCAACTATGTGGTGTTCTATCGAGAAATTGAAAATGGAATAGATGTAATTCGTGTTCTGCATGGTTCACGGGACATAGAAGACATTTTCAGTCGCGGCTAACTCCTTGTAATTCAAGTGCGTATTCAAGACGTACTGCCTGCCAATATAGAGAGTTTGGTTGTGGAAGTGTTGCGTAAATTCGAGTCACAAATTGAGTGAGGGGCATTAATTTCAGTAGATGAAACCCGCTCTGGGTTTAGAATTCTACCTATTACACCGCGATAACTGCAAAACCAAAGATTTTAGTGCGCGATGATCGCACTTTGTCACCTCTCTTAACTTTCTTAAAGACATTTTTCTCGACTTCGTAGCATTGCCCAGTGCTGAGAGCCGTTAGGCAACCTTCCTAAAGCCGCCCCCTCCATTTAGAGGGGGTAATTTTTACTGAACGAAATCGCTCACAGGAATGAAGTTGCACGAACTCGATGCGATTTAAATTGGAATTATTGACCACATAAACTAAGAAAAACCATGCACAATGCTTCGATTGAACCTAATTCCGGCTATAACAACTCCGGTTACGAATCGGCACCCGATTTGACTGTCGGTTACTCGTCATCTAAAGAAGTTCGCCAAGGTAATTTTGACAACGGTTACCAAGAAAATGTGTATGACTTGTCCAACCTAGCAGATACTCCTTGGACAGATTCAGCAGTCCGCCCGAATCCACAGCTTGAGCTGGAGCTTGATTAAAGAAAAAAGCGAAGATGGAGAAATGCAGTCCTGGACGCACTATCAACCTAAAAAAACCAGTTTCTCGTTCTCATGCTAAACCTAAAATGACGGAATTACATAGGAAGGCCAGGTTTTTGGGTAATTCCTAAAATGGAGAGTAAAAGAGGGAGAAAGGTAGAGAGGAAGAGAGGGAGAGAGGGGGAGAGGGAGATTTAGCTGATGGCTAATTTCTGCAATACTGCTCTATTTTTCGTAATGTTTTAAAAACCATTTAAAGTTTTTCCAAACTAGAGAGAATAGAGCAGATTTTTTTACCCGCATTTGAGTTAACATCAATAGGATTCCCATGAACAGTCCAAAGCAGTTAAAAAAATCAAGCCAGGTAGGATCTGCTTTAATAGCTGCCAGTACACTCTGCCTAATTTTTGCTTTCATCTGGATTACTTTCTTCAGCTTTCCATCAATTGCTAGCGCCAGTTCCTTACCTACTAAAATTTGGGAAAAAGAGCAATCTAGAGTTTTGCTGCCAGATTGGAGCCAGATTACCTTTAATTCCCTGCCCGCCATTGCTAGTTCTGGAAGTTCTGGCGGTCGAAGCTGGCAAGCCGGCACTTCTCTTGACAACATCTTGAAGCTGGGGGACATTAACGATGTAAAACCTGAAATTCTTTCTTTGCAAGCAATTGAACAATTGGCATTAGGGGATATCAATTTAGAGAATATCAGCTTGTCCGCATTTCCCTTAGCTGGTAAGCAAACTGTCGGTCACTTAGCTGAAATTGTTCCGAATCTGGGTCAATTTCAATTGAGCGATGTTCCTCCAATTGCTTCTTTATCTTCTCAAATAGCCG
>JAUBOG010000333.1:0-7512 GCA_036700105.1 Microcoleus occultus BM001215583 | reverse complement strand
TTGGCGAATTGCCCGTGAGCGGCATCAAGCATGGACTTATTCAAACCGCTCTTAGCTGACTGACCGTTCGGTAAATAAACCAAATTACCATTCTCAATATCGGTCTTGGGCTTGGCACGTCTAGTCAGATTTTTGACACTCAAGTCTTCAACAACTAAAACATCACATTTACCGAATAACTCATGTGCAGTTTTGAACTGAAAATCTAATCTAGCTCTAGCCACGAACTGAAGGAGTCTGGAAACCTTATCCTTGACAATTCTCCAAGGCTTAGAACCCTTGATTTTTTTAGCTAGCTTCGCTTGAAGCCTTGCCAACTTCTGAGCCGACTTTCTCAAGAATCTAGGGTTTTCAACTCTTTCACCATTGGAAAGGTAAGCGTAATTAGTAATTCCCAAGTCGATACCCACAGTATTTTCATCAGTCGGTTGAATTTCTGCAACCGTTACGGGAACCGTCTTATCTTCTAGCGTCAAGGAAATATACCACCCATCCGCTTCTCTGATAACACTACCCGTCTTAACTTTGAACCCTGTTGGTATTGGGCGGTGAAAAACCATAGGTACTTGACCTATTTTGGCAAGGCTAATACAAATCCTATTTTGCTCGTCCTTGACAATATTTAGGTTGTCTAATTGAGGATAAGTGAAGGATTTGTAGTAGGGTCGCCCCTTGAATTTAGGCTTGCCTCTACGATTGCCATTTTTGTCGGGCGTAGTAAAGTTTGAAAAGGAAGTTTCTACTCTGTTGACGACATCTTGCAAAACCTGAGAATCCAACACTTTATAATCAGGAAACAGCTTTTTAGTGTTTTTTAGGTCAGCAAGTTGTATCGTCTGCCACTGTACATATCCGCCTTCAATGTTCGAGAAAACGTCACCTTTCCTGGTCAAAGGATTGCCTGATTCATCCTTCTTTCTGCCATCTCTAGTTTGCACTCTCGTCAAAGGAATATTTCGATAAATCTCCTCAACAGGGACTATCGAAACAATCAATGGGCAAGCGTTTATGGGCGTTCTCGTGGCTTCCCACCACCTAAATCTTTCGCTGAGTCGGTAGTTGTACTGCCGGCGACAAAGTTCTAAGTGAGCCACAATCGTCGTTAGTTGGGCAATGGTTGGTTTGAGGCGGTATTTGTAAGTTAGTTGCATTTCTAAACTTCCTATTTTCGACCTTTGCATAGTATAGTTTATGTACGTCTAAAATGCAACACCAAATTACTATTTTAGCACTGGGAAGAACATCGAAAATCAAGATGCTCCCGAAGATTGATTCATAGTAGGCAAGTCTAATTGTCGGCTTCCGTTCCTCCATCCGACGAGCCTTTCATCACGCTCGGTAATTCATTCGGGGTACTTCGCTTAGCGCTCAGATTCATCCCCTCTGAATATACCGAGGGACTTCCCGGCTGGTAGTTAAACAAGCGATCGCCAGCCTGCGCGAACAAGGTAAGGCAGTGTTATTAGTTAGCAACAATGACGATTTTGTCGCTGAGATTGCCGACACCATCACTATTTTGGAGCAGGGACGCATCGTGTTACAAGGTTCTGTGCGTCAAGTGTTTGCCGAAGATAACTGGGCTAGACTTTCCGAGTTGCACATCCAACCCCCGCAAGTTGCCCAACTAGCTCGTAGCCTGAATTTGAAAGCTTTGACGTGCGACGATCTGGTTTCGCAGCTCTCATCGAAATAGGAGGCATAAATGACTTCTTCTAGCGTACCTACCCTTTACCAAGAACGCGATACATTCATTCACAACCGCGACCCTCGCGTGAAGCTACTGTTGTTAGTCTTGCTGTTCTTTTTCTTATTTTTGGCAGGAAGCTGGGAATGGATGTTGGTAGCAGTCATCTTAGGATTGCTCCAGGCTATGGTCGCACGTACTCCTTGGAGGTGGATGGCACTGTTGTGGGCTATCCACCTGCCGACGTTTATTGTGCTGCTGCTCGTGGGAGCGGCTGGACCTTTGTTTGCCGGAAACTTCGCTAAAGTCGCAGAGGTGGCTGCGGCTGAGTTGCGCCTGATCTTGGCGTGGACGGCAGCAATTTTCGTTAGCGTCAGTATGCTTTCTACAATGGATGCAGAGGACTTGACTAGAGGCATCCGAGGGCTGCGCTTACCGCCAGTAGTTGCTTTAGCGTTTGGGTTGTCATATCGGCTGTTATACACTACTCTAGGCGAGGCATTCCGCATCGCTGATGCGATGAAAATCAAGGGTGTTGACTTGAACCCAAAGCATTTTTTCCGCTTTCTCTGGAATTCTATCAGGCTGTCGCTACCGTTACTATTATCCGTCATCCGCCGCGGTCCGACGCTCATGTCCGCACTAGAAATGCGGGGATTCAGGAAGGGGAGCGCAAGATTGGGGAATATCGACTTTTGGGATGCGATCTATTTCCTCATTGGTCTGGCGGTGTTCGTCCTGGCGACAGGCGATCGCTTCGGCTGGTTTGCTTTTGACTTTAAATCTTTGATTCCCTTTTAGGAATTAAAGTTCTCCACCAGTTTTCCACCTTTTAGGATTAACTTTGAACCAGCGCAGTTTCTATTGTGTCAGCTTATATCGGTATTCCACCCTCACCCCCCTTGGACGAGGGGGAGCAAGATACAAGTTCTTGATTCCACTCCAGTAGAGTGGTTTCTCTGTTTCCATTGATTTAATAGATGTTTTTTAGACAAAATTTTTGATGATTTTTGTCTGCATTTCCTATGAATTTAAATATTTTGTAGATAATTATCAAGATGAATCAGCCAATAGAAAGATGCAGCAGTTGCAAGACTTGCTTAGTATAAAAGCAAAATGCAAGCAATTGGTGAAACTACATGACTCTCATAAAACTTGAAGATTTTTAACCCAACTATCGGGATGATTCCTCGGATGTAGTCCCTCGGATATAGACGACCTCAAGAACTTTAGTGTCTATGCCCAGGGAGATGACAAAGTTGGGTCGGTTAGCGATATTTTAGTCGATGAACAAACGGGTAAATTGCGTTATTTTGTTGTAGATATGTGTCTTCCCAATCGCAAATGACAACTGACCAACGCTCAACAGCACTAAAGCTGCGTCTCTATACGCGCCTCTATACGTAGGGTGCGTTAGCTTTCTTCGTAACGCACCATCACACTTTATTTCAATTCACTATCAGATTTGGTAGTAATCCTAAGTGGAGAAAAAGCAAAAATGAGCGCCAAAAATAATAGGGCTTTCTCAAAAAAAACAGATAACCAGCAAAGCGAAAATACCAATCTCCAAATACCGCAACCTCCAGAAGGTTCGGAGCGTTTGAAGTGGTTGGGACCGAGCTTTTTGTGGATGCTATCAGCAGCAGGTTCGGGAGAGTTACTATTTACACCCCGAATTGCCGCTCTCTATGGCTATTCTCTACTGTGGGCGCTACTGGCTGCCGTTGTACTTAAATGGTTCATTAACGGCGAAGTGGGGCGCTTTTCAGTCTGCACGGGTACAACCATTCTCGAAGGCTTTAAGCAACTTCCAGGCCCGAAAAATTGGGCAGTTTGGCTGATTTTGCTGCCCCAAGTAATAGTAGCAATTTCTACCGTAGCTGGGCTGGCGGGTGCTGCTGCTACCGCCCTGATTTTAATGACGGGGGGAACTGTCCAACTGTGGACGGTAATTATCATCATTGTCACGGCGGCGATTGTTTTATTGGGACAATACGACTTAGTAGAAAAGATTTCTTCTTATTTAGGTATTGCTCGTACAATCGCCGTCGTAACGGCCGCTCTTTTTGTCTTCCCTAACCTTCGCCAACTAGGAGCAGGTTTACTGCCCCAAATTCCCCAAAACGTGCAGTATCAAGAAATACTCCCTTGGCTGGGTTTTATGCTCGCAGGTGCAGCCGGGTTAATGTGGTATTCCTATTGGGTAGAAGCGAGGGGATACGGTGCTGCTAGCGTTGAAGGAAAAGAACAAATAGACCCAAAACAACTCAATCGCGAAGACAAGAACAAGCTACGCGGCTGGTTGAATTTGATGATTGTATCCAACACCTTAGCGGTGGTGGGTGCGTTGTTAGCGGCGCTATCTTTCCTGATTTTGGGTAGTGAATTGCTGCGTCCCCAAGGGTTAGTACCTAAAGAAAATCAAGTAGCCCAAACTTTGGGTAGTCTGCTGGGCGATATCTGGGGACCCTTTGGTTTCTGGTTTATGGTGGCGATCGTATTTATTACTTTTTGCAGCACCGTACTTTCAGTTGAAGATGGCTTTGGGCGGATGTTTGCTGATGGTACACAGATTCTTTTACAGGGGTTTGGGATGCAGGGACGCTGGACTAACGAAAAGTTTTTACAGCGTTTCTACATAGTCGTGCTATTGGCTTTGCTACCGATCGCAATTTACCTATTCTTTGGCGAACCTGTGGGGTTGTTGCAAACTGCTGGTGGAATTGAAGCGGCGCACATTCCCATTGTTGCCGGACTGACGCTTTATATCAATCATCAGATGTTACCAAAGGAATTGCAACCTTCCAAGTTTATCTTTGGGGGAACAGCAGTAGCGGGGATATTTTTTGCCGTGTTTGCGGTTATCTATCTTTTACAACTGCTGGGATTTATTGGCTCAAGTGGGAGTTCTGGTTAAAGTAGAGAATATGGTTCCCGAAGCGGTTGAGAAAGAGAAATAAACATACTTAGAAACCTTTTTTTTTGTCAGCGGCTTTGCGCTTTTTGCCCTTCTTTCGGTTTACTGCGGCTAGGTCATATTTCCACCTATTTGGAGTAAGTAAATTAATTGTACTGCAATTATCAAGTTGACGTTATTGGTTAATCATCCTTGCATCCTATGAATTCAGCAACAAAACCTCTCTCTAATTACATCGCTGTCGTGTTTGATTTCGACGATACCCTTGTCCCGGATACTGTCGATAGTCTCTTAGAAAGCCTCGATATTGATGCGCTTAAATTTCGTCAAGAGCGCATTCAACCTTTAATTGATAACGGTTGGGACAAGATTCTAGCCAGATTTTACGCCATTATTGAGGAATCAAAGCGACAGGGTAACAAGATTACACAGGAATATCTTGCCAAATTCGGTCAAGAATTAGCTCCGTTTGATGGCGTTCCAGAAATGTTCGATCGCCTGCGTAAAAGTGCTGGCAAAATCAACCCAAAAGTGGAACTTGAATTTTATCTAATTAGCTGCGGCATGGTAGACATTGCCCGTTATAACTGCATCGCGCCTAACTTTAAGGAAATGTGGGGCTGCGAGTTTCACTATAACACAGATGGTGGGATTGAGTTTCTGAAAAAAATTGTGACTCACACTGAAAAAACTCGCTATTTATTCCAAATTGCCAAAGGAATTGAGGGTCAACAACAGGATGGAAAAACATTTGTTTATCGGGATGTACCGGCCGAAGAATTACACGTGCCGCTGACACAAGTTATTTATGTGGGCGATGGCGCGTCGGATATTCCTTGCTTTTCGCTGTTGAATGAAGAAGGCGGTACGGCGATTGGAGTTTACAAAGAAAGTACGCCTGAAGAGTGGAATCGGGAAATAGAAATTAGCAAAAGTCAGCGGCTGGTAAATTTGGCTTCCGCTGAATATGGGGAAGATTCCGAGTTGATGCGATCGCTCACTTTAGCGGTCGAAAGTCTGTGCAAACAAATCTCGCTGTTACAGTTAAGCGTTGGTGAATAAAGAGTATCAAAGCTAGGAATATGATGATGAAAGAACTCTGGTATAAAAATGCAATTGTCTACTCCCTGGATGTTGAAACTTTCATGGACTCGGACGGCAATGGTGTAGGCGACTTTCCGGGACTTACCAACCGCCTGGACTATTTATCTGGATTGGGAATTACTTGTTTGTGGTTGTTGCCGTTTTATCCTTCTCCTAACCGCGATAACGGTTACGATGTAATGGATTATTACAACATAGACCCGCGATTGGGAACTCTGGGAGATTTTGTCGAGTTCATGCACCAAGCAGGGGAACGAGGGATTCGCGTGCTGATCGATTTGGTAGTCAATCATACTTCAAATCAACATCCTTGGTTTCTTGCAGCTAAAAGCGATCGAAACTCCAAGTATCGCAATTACTACGTCTGGTCAGAAAATCCTCCCAAAACCGATCCAGAACAACTGATCTTTCCCGATGTCGAGGACAGTATTTGGGAGTACGACAAACAAGCAGAAGCTTACTATTTGCATCACTTTTATAAAGAACAGCCAGATTTGAATATCGCCAATCCAGCGGTACGAGAAGAAATCTGCAAAATTATGGGTTTCTGGTTAGAACTTGGCGTGTCTGGATTTCGTATCGATGCTGCTCCGTTTTTAATTAAAGGAATTGGCATTGAAGGTGCAGACCCCAAACAAATGCAAGCTTTCTTGACAGAAATGGAAGAGTTTGTGTCATCGCGTCAAAGCGATGCGGTGTTGCTCGCCGAAGCAAATGTCGATCCGGATCGAATCCCTATTTACTTTAGCAAAGGCGACAGAATGCACATTTTGTTCAACTTTTTGCTGAACCAGCATCTGTTTTTGGCCCTGGCGCGTCAAGAATCCACCGCACTGCGCGATGGACTAAAAATATTACCGGATATTCCCCCTGTTTGTCAGTGGCTTAATTTTGTCCGCCACCACGATGAATTGACGCTAGATCGGATTAATTCATCGGAACGAGAGGAGATTTTTGCCGCTTTTGCCCCCGATGAAACGATGCAAATTTTCGGGCGCGGGATTCGCCGCCGCTTACCACCGATGGTGGGAGGAAATCGCCGCCGAATTGAACTAATTTACAGCTTGCTTTTCACTTTGCCCGGTACGCCCGTGTTGCGCTATGGCGAAGAAATTGGCATGGGCGATGACTTGTCGCTGGAAGGTCGAAACAGCGTCCGCACGGTGATGCAGTGGTCAGATGCGCCGAATGGTGGCTTCTCGACGGCTGCAACGGATGCCCTTGCCAGACCTGCGATCGCCACGGGAGAATACGGTTACAAAAAGGTCAATGTCGCTGCCGCGCAGCGCGATCGTGATTCATTAATTAACTGGATGGATCGTGCAATCCGCATCCGCAAGCAATGTCCTGAGTTTGGTAGGGGAAAGTGGCACATTTTGGAAACCGACTGTTCTTCGGTTTTTGCCCACTGCTGCGATTGGGAAGGTAGGAGGGTTATTGCGATCCACAATCTAGCTGACAAACCTTGTACCGCTACGCTCAAATCTAACGAATATACCCATCTGTTCGATTTATTTGGCGATCGCATTTATGAATCTCTCAATGAATCTTTTGCTACCGGTTCGCTTTCTATTCCTTTAGAAGCTTGCGGTTATCGCTGGTTTCGAGCCGATCGAATTATGGAGTAATCCTTCTACGCACACAGAGGAGGCAGGAGGCAGGAGGCAGGAGTCAGAATAACAATAACTATCAGCTATCAACTCTCAAAGGAGGCAGGAGTCAGAAGAACAATAACTATCAACTATCAAATCTCAACGGGTGCATCTCTATTTGGCAAGGGCGAAGCATTTCGGCCGACAATTTATTA
>JAUBOG010000332.1:0-7534 GCA_036700105.1 Microcoleus occultus BM001215583 | reverse complement strand
CTACCGAAATGCTTCGCCCCTACGAATATATTGGCAAAAATGAGATGCACCCTTGGTAAGGTGCGCATTGCGCACCCTACTTGATAATTTGGTGAGGTGCCAATTGCCAATCACCCATCAATACTCAGTAACCATTAACAAGTAATGACTAATGACTAATGACTAATGACTAATGACTAATTATTCAGTCTTGAGCGCGCTCACAAACTCCCACTTGCCATTTTTAACAACATTTCCTGACATGGTAGTCAAGCTAGTGTCACCATTAGCGTCAAAACTCCAAGTACCCAGAACGCCGTTAAAATCTTTAGTTGCCAAAACAGCATCGCGGATCGCAGCGCGATCGTTTTTGCAGACCTGATTAATTGCGCCGATAATCACCTTAGCCGATTCATAGGCATAAGCTGCATAAGCTTCGGGTTCGGCATTAAATTTTGCCTTGTAGCTTTGGTACCACTGCGCGCCCGCACCAGTCAATTCTTGGGGAGGCAAGCCGCCAAAAGTAGCGTAAACGCCTTCGGCATCTTTGCCTGCTGCATCAATTAAAGCTTGCTCTTTAATGCCGTCCGGGCCCATGATTTTAACTGCTTCAGGAGTCATTCCGACATTTCTGATGTCTTTAATTATTTGTCCGGCATTGCTTTGGGTAGTGCCGCCAAAGTAAATCATGTCTGGATTTAAAGCTTTGATCTTATTCATTAAAGCTTTGTAATCGCTGGCTTTGATATCAATTCCCTCGCGGCCGAGGACTTCAATTCCCGCAGTTTTAGCAGTTGCTTCAAAAACGTCAGCAACGCCTTTGCCGTAGAGCTCTTGGTCGTCTAGGATGTAGACTCTTTTAACTCCTAAAGATTTCGCCCAGTTGGTGGCGATCGCACCTTGGAGGTCGTCTGCGGGTACAACGCGGGTGAAATTGCGAGTGCCTGCAGGGTAATAAACGTTCGGTTCTTTGGCTTCGCCTTTTCCTGGTTTTGTCAAGCCCGGATAGGTGTTTGCCGGACTCACCATCACTACATTAGCTTGGTTGAGTACGGGAATTGAAAGTTTGGCGGCACCAGAGTTGTAGTGACCGATCGCAGCAACGATCGAACCGTCGGCGGCAACTTTGTTAGCATTCGATGTGACTTGGCTTGGGTCCCATTTGCCCGCTGCGGCGGTGGCGTCGTCGAGCGCTTCGTATTCGATTTTGATTTTGCCGTCGCAGGCTTTGGAGTCGGTTTCGGCAAGTGCTTGTTTGATGCCGTTGACCATTGTTTGAGCTTGACCCAAGGCGCTACCCGTCATCGGCAGCATGGAGACTATTTTGACGGTATTTGGGTCTCCGGGGCTGCTAACGGCGACGGGAGAGGCTGCTGGAGAGCTTCCGGGACTGGCTCCGGGAGTTGTGGCGCTGGGTGTTTGGGGACTCTGACAACTGGCGCAGAGGGTGGCTATGCCGGCGGCGAGGAGCAATGTCCGCAGCCCGGAGGCGCCCAGATGCTGTGTTGGGTTGGTTTTTGCGGGTGTGGGACTTTTGCCCCCTGATTTTTCTGAAAGGTTCATACGTTGGTTGGTTTGTTGCTGGCGTTTTTGCATATTTTTCACTTTAGTCAGTATGCAGTCAAGAGTTAGCACAAGTTTAAAAAATTTGTGTCAACTCTCAAAGATACACTGCTGTCGCAAGAAGGTCGGGACTTGGGCCCGGTGTGATATCAATGTCGGCGATATCCAAAGTTTAGATTTGAAAAATGGCTTATTCGTCTGGTTCTGCTTGGTATTGTGCGATCGCAGTTTGAATTTGTTCAGCAGAAACATTTGCTTGTTCTGATTTCGAGTAAATCAGGTGCAAGACAACCTGAGTCGGTGATTCAACTTAATAAATCAAACGATAATCACCGCTTTTACCAACTCGGGCATCACTGTTTTTAGCCCGGACTTTGTAAACGATGTATTCGGTTCCTGGAATCTGATTTCCGATGAAGTTTCCTTGGATCATCTCATCGAGGACGGGCTGAACATCGGTTTGAATTTGGCGATACTTTTTAGCGAGTCCCTTGAGGCGACGTTTGAAGAGTGCCGTGAATTTGAGTTGGATTGGCATATCAGACATTGATGCCGTCCCAGAGCTCCTCGATGGGGAAGGTTTTTCCGGCTTTGGCGGGCGTGGAGGGAGGCTTTCAGATCGGCGAGGATTCGATCGTTGGAGTCGGTGTCTGAATCAAAATCCGAGTCGAAGTCTGGGGCGATCGCGGCGGCTGGTGTCCGACTAATCAAAAATTCCAGGAATGTCAGGGTTTGCTCTAAAATAGATTCAGGAGTTTGTTCGATCGCTTCTAGAAGGCGTTGTTTTATCGGCGACATAAGATGACCTCTCAATCTAGCTCCTCTCATCTTATCAGTAATTATAGTAAATTTTGTAGTCGGAGGTTGACTCGCACATGGTTGAGTTACAAGCTGATTTAGAATATGTACTGACCGATCGCCTAAAAGTATCTCTCGATGCGATCGCACAATTTTGCCAGCGCTGGAACATTGTCGAATTTGCCCTGTTTGGCTCGGTGCTGCGGGATGATTTTCGCCCTGATAGCGATGTGGATGTATTAGTTACTTACGAGCGATCGCACCGCCTCACGCTGTCTCATTTATTGGGTATGCAGGAAGAGATAGAGAATTTATTTCACCGTTCTGTAGATTTGGTGGAAAAAAAACAGTTAAAAAATCCTTATCTACGATCGAACATTTTGAAAACCTATCGAGTGATTTATGCAAGCCAACGATCGGGATAGTGTTTCACTTTGGGACATGGCGCAAGCAATCCGTCGGATTCAAGATTTTACGGCGGATGCTTCTTGCGATACTTATCTGGAAAGTGTTTTGATGCAAAGTGCCGTAGAGCGACAGTTGGGGATTTTGGGGGAAGCAGCTCGCAGAGTTTCGATCGAGTTTCAGCAGTTTCATCCCGACATTGATTGGCGAAATGCGATTAACTTACGAAATATTTTGGTTCATCGTTATGACCAAGTGAGCTCAGAAGTTATTTGGAATATTGTTACAAGTGTTTTGCCGAGTTTGCTGGTACAAGTAGAGGCATTATTGCCACCGTTACCTGACGATAGTTGATCGATCGCCCGCAAACACAAGATGGGCGATCGCCTCATTGCCACAGTTACCAAATATCAACTAGACTGCGAAATCAAAGACGCATCTTTTTTTTCCTTTGACCGATCGACAGTAAAGTCTTCATAGTACGATCGCTCAGTGTTCACATCCCACAAATCGTGCTTTTCCCCCAGAATATTTCTCGCCGCCAACAATCCAGTTAGCATAGAATGGTCTTGATTGTTGTATCGGTGCATACCGTTTCGCCCGATCGTCTGCAAATTCTCCATTTCCTTCAAAAAACCTTCAAGTACCCGCAAGTGTCCGCGATATTCGCCATCATAAACCGGATAAGCTTTGGGTTGCCGTATCACAACTCCATCCTCAACATCCGCAGTTGTTGCCAAACCCAAATTAACCAACTCGCGAGTTGCTAATTCCACAAGTTCCGCATCCGACATTTCCCAAATCTCGTCGCCTACGCTACAAAAATACTCCATTCCCAAACAGCTTTTGCTAGCATCGGGAACTAAAGCGGCGCTCCAATTCTTGAAATTTTGAATTCGTCCCACCTTAACTTCGGGAGAATGAATGTAAATCCAGTTGTCGGGAAACAAATCTTTGCGATCGACAATCAGCGATACAATCAAAAAATCTCGATATTTGAGCGATCGCGCCGCGTGCAAAACCTCTTCAGGCGGCTGCGGATCGAGTCTTGCTACCAGTGCCGATATCGGCATACTCGTCACAAAATTATCCGCCGCAAATTGCACTACTTCCCCGTTTTGCTCAGCCGTAACGCTGGTAATTTTATTACCTTCACGCTGAAAACTAATTACCTTAGTATCGAGGTAAACTTTGCCCTGTTTGCTTTCCACAGATTCCGCGAACTTTTCCCACATCATCCCCGGCCCCAAAGCCGGATAATCAAACTCTTTGATTAAAGTCTTAGTATCGTTGCTACCAAACAAAGCATTAATAATTGCTGTCGTCAGCGACAGCCCCTTAATCCGCTGCGCCGCCCAATCTGCTTGAATTTCCGAACAGGGAATTCCCCATACTTTTTCTGTATAAGTTTTGAAGAATGTTTTGTAGAGGCGATCGCCAAAACGATTGATTACCCACTGCTCAAAAGTTGTTTCTTCAGTCAGCGGCCAAATCCTCACTTTCAGATAGCTCAACAAAATTAGCAGACTTTCAAATATACCTAAATTAAATAAAGTATTGAAGGCACTTATCGGATAATTAAAAAATCGACCTCGATAATAAATTCTGGACAAGCGCGGCACTTTAATAAAATCATTTCCCAGTACCTCTTGCCACAACTGCTGTACGGCTGCAACTTTAGTATAAAATCGGTGGCCGCCAATATCGAAACGATAGCCTTTGTAGGTTTCGGTGCGAGCTATTCCCCCGACTTTATCGCCTTTTTCTAGTACGACAGGGATGATACCTTGCTTGACTAGCTCGTAAGCAGCGGTCAAACCTGCAGGCCCAGCACCGACGATCGCAACAGGATAATGTTTCACTCAGCCTACCTCTAGCTTTTTTATCGAACTATACAGTTATTTATAACTTCTCAAATTAATAAACGCACCCGTGAATACCCTGAAAATCTATCGATCGACCTGATGTTGCAGGAGAACAATTGGCCTTGACTTATTCAGCGCCACCGGCAAGCTAACTTTGCCAGTCAAGGGCTTTTTTTGCGATAAGTAGCGACCCGTGCCGATCGCAAATGCCAGTCCGCTGTAAAAGTAGAAAAGCCAGTGCCAAGGAACTGTTTTCAGCGCAAATACGATACCGTGTTTCCGCCCAAAAAATCTGTACAGCGGTGCATTAATTGCTACCAGCGATATGGCCAGCAAGGCAGCCGGAAACAAGCAGCTCAGCGACCAGCAAGTCCCTAAAACGAAAAGCAGCACTGCATAAGTTAAAATCACGCTGATCCGGTTCGAGACTTGCAAGTTGAGGTCATTGTTCAATTTGCGATCGCGCCAAATCAGTTCGGTCCAAGGCAGCGCTCGGTAAAAAAAGTCAGCTTTCACCATCCCCATCGCTTCCCAGCGCTTTAAATGCTTCACTTGCAATGTTTTGCACAGCCGAATTTTATAACCGGCTTGTTTGAGACGGTAGCCAAGCTCAATATCCTCGATCGAAGGTTGGCGGTAACTCTCATTAAATCCACCCATCTGCAAAAAAATTTCCCGGCGAATCACTCCGCAAGCTCCCCAAAAAGTCGAAGCTTCTTCGTTACCGGTTTGGTGCACGTAGTGGTGCAGCAAATTCCTGTACTGCGAGAGAAAATTGGGATCTCCGGGAGCATCGTCGTAAGAGCCGATCAAAGCAGCTAACTGGGGATTATTTTTGAACACCGATTTCGCATAACCCACAGCTTCAGGACAAACAGCAACATCCGCATCCACAAAAAACAGAATATCTCCCTTCGCAGCTTGCGCTCCCAAATTTCTCGCTCGCGCCGGGCCGCCGGATTCGGGAATTCTGATTAATTTTGCGCCGAATTCCTTGGCCAGACGCCAAGAACCGTCACTTTCACCATCTGCTACTACAATAATCTCGATCGGTCTCGGTACAGCTTGAGCCAGTTTTGACAAACAGGTGCGGAAGTAAGAGCCCCCGTTGTGGACTGGGATAATCACGGATACAGTGGGATCGGCGGTAGAAATCATCACCTAAATTTTTTAAATTGCATGGAAACAAAATTGCTTTAATTTTACTGCTGCTAGTTTACGAAGGGTAAAATCAGCTCTACTTTTTTGTTTGTCACCCGATTTCTGTTTCTATTAAAATAAATTTTTTGCTGCATTCTTGACCGCATTTCCCTCAATTCATACCAGTATTCTAAGCCACATCCTGCTGAGTATGATCCGATCGAGACAACAGCTTTACAAAATCTTTAAATATACGATTGTTTTTGTAAACCTTAGAAAAAGCCCCACCAGCTATGGTGTCTGAAAGTGTTTCACCGCAGCCGACTTTGAGCCTCGCGCTGCGGGTCTCGTATAATATGCAACAAGTATTATACTGAGAACCGCATGGTTTCAGGACTTGACCGGTACAGTTTCTTTTCCAGGGCTGGCGATCGGCGAGTGACTTGTTTGCCGAGGTCTGCATCCCGAATCTTGTGTCAATGCACACTTGAGCAGTTTTAGCAATATATGTATTTAAAACAGACAGCTTAGAATTTTCGACAATGTACGATCGAGCTTGAGTAATTTGCTACCATACCATTAACTCGCTCCCTTCGAGCCAAAACTTTTACACAAACAAGTTTTGATATTACATGAACACATCCAAAAACGATTTAAATCAGCCTTTAATTTCAGTCATCATACCAGCTTTCAACGCTGAAAATTTCCTCGCTAAAACATTAGAATCAGTCTTATCTCAAACTTATCAAAACATAGAAGTTTTAATAGTTGACGACGGCTCTACAGATACAACTGCCGAAATAGTCAAATCTTTTGCTAGAAAAGATAGCCGAATCAGTTTATTGCAGCAGCCAAATGCCGGAGTCGCCGCAGCTCGCAACCTAGCACTTCTCAAATCAAAAGGCGATTACATTGCTCCCATCGATGCCGACGATATTTGGTATCCGCACAACCTCGAAAAACAAGTAAAATGCCTGAATTCCTCAGCACCATCTGTCGGAGTTGTCTATTCCTGGTCAGTTGATATAAATGAACAAGACTTGCTCACAGGTGGATTTTACAACTCTAGCATTCAAGGAGAAGTTTACACAGCATTAGTTTATAAATATTTTATCGGCAATGCCAGCTCATCTTTAATTCGCCGCATTTGTTTTGAAAAAATCGGCGGCTACAACTGCAAACTTAAACTAGAAAACGCTCAAGGCTGCGAAGACTGGGAACTGCACCTCCGCATAGCTGAAAAATATCAATTTAAAGTAGTGCCAGAATATTTAGTTGGCTACCGACAAATTACCAGCAGTATGTCTTGCAACTTTGCAGCAATGGCAAAATCTCACTCTTTAATTTTGGCAGATGTTCGGCAGCAACACCCCGAAATTCCCCGCAGTATTTATCGCTGGTCTAGCAGCAATTTTTATATTTACTTAGCTGTTAAAAGCAACCGCAGCGCCAATCACCGCAGTACATTATCTTGGCTGTATCGAGCTTTCAAAGAAGATTTATTTATGGCATTGCTGCGTCACAATCTCTACTTACTGTCAATAGAAAGTATATTAAAAATTATAGTTTTACCGCCCGCTAAATCCGGCTTAGAATTAAAACAAACATCAGAATCAAGTGAAGAAACGACACTTGCGACGATTGAGAGCAGGATGAAAATTCACAGAATGTTGCCGTCCCAAGTTTATGAAAGAATGCGATTCAACAGTTTAACAAATCGAAAATCTAAATAAACCCAACCTTGAAAAACCCGGTTTCTTGAAGAAACCGGGTTTTTAAGGAAG
>JAUBOG010000331.1:0-7539 GCA_036700105.1 Microcoleus occultus BM001215583 | reverse complement strand
CTCTTCGACCCCCCGGCGCCCCCCTTGCTAAGGGGGGGGACAAGAATACTGTTATTTCGTTTTAAATTGGTATTACGATGGGGGCCCAGAAACCGGGTTTTTCACGAAAATACTTTGTTAGAGCATCATAGATTTGATAAAAAACCCGGTTTCTTTGTCGTGCGTAAATCCTGTAGAAATTATGATGTCGAAGTCAGAAACCGGGCGCGCCACCTACAGAAACCCTCGGATTTGAGGTAAACTGTGCAGTGGCATCGCCCCCGCGAATCCAATTGACAGCCAAAGCTCGTTATTGACAGCGATCGCAGCAAAACTCAAAAAAGTTCGATCGACCCTGTATCAATTTGCGATTTGTATGTTATTATTCTTGAGAGCGCTATCAAGTGGGTTTCGATCGAGTCTCTAAGAGCCAGGGAAACCCAATAAAATCTTTGCATCAGGGCAGAGAAAAACTTGTAGCAACAAGGTTTTCAAGCTAAATACAGGTAAGAATAATCTAGTCTGGGACGGGTGTGATTCTCGCGGGGCTGGATATGTTGTTTAAAGTGCGATTTTTGAGATCGCGATAAAATTAATATGAGTAATCTTTCAAACACCCCAGGCGGCGGCGATTTACCCGATCGCTACCGGAATGTAGGCGAACAAATCCAAGCATTCTTCGATTATGCCGAAAAGAATCCCGATCGGGCTGTTCCTTTTTTCGTCAACATCTGGGAAACCCAAGCATCCCTAACCACGCGGGCTTTAGCGCTACAAGGCTTAGGCGTGGCTGCAAAACACTATCTCGTTAAAGAGGCTTTTGCAGACTGGGATGTGCTGAAAGATATCGCCAAGGAAGTCAAGGGGAAGGGGGAAGTTAGCAACGATTTGACTCGGTGGGCGGCGGCTTCGGCGTTGGAGGCGATCGGATATTCTCAGCAGAGTTTGCAGCATTTAGAAGGGGGCGGTTTTACTGAACCTCTCGATCGCATTCGTAGGGAAATTCGCGATCGTAAGCTGATAGAAATTAACAGAATTCCGCGCCTAAACACCAGAGGAGAAACAACGGCAGAATATCAAAGAAACCTAGAATTTTGGGTGTATGGGCCGGTTGAGGAATTATTCGCTGGTAACGATCACTCTCCGAATTATCAAGAGTTAGTAAAAGATGTCATTCGCGAATTACACGGGCGAGGGGTGTATTTGGGATTGATTTCACCCAATCTACTTGTACAGGCGGAGGCGCTACTTCAAGCTGGGTCGATTTTTAAAGAATCTGCTGAGATTGAGAATTTTGTCTATCCGTTTTTGGAAGATTTTTTGCATAACCCCAACCAGGAAATATCATTTAGAATTAATGCAGCCGAAATTATCAATACATCAACGGATTTAAACAGAAGGCTGAAAACCTTAAGCAAGTTGTTGTTGGAAGAAAAAAATCCAAAATTGCAAGAAGTGGCGCTGCGGCAATCTCAGTCATTATTTAAACGATCGGCTGAGATTGAGGATTTTATCTATGGACTTTTGGAACAGTTTTTGCATAATCCCAACAATGAAGCATCATTGAGAATAGCTGCGGCGGAAATTATTTATACAGCAAGGGATTTAAGTAGAAAGCTGAAAACATTGATCCAGTTGTTGTTGGAAAATACAGAATTGCGGAATGCTGCGGTGAGGTTGTTGACTCCATACAAGCAGGAGTTAGCTAGAGTAGAGTCTAATGCTGATACAGTCTTGGATGCGCTGATTTTTGAGTATCGCTTAAATCAACCTGAACCCAAAGATTTAACAATTTCACAGATGGAAAATTATATTTCATCAACAAGTCAGGATCACAAGGAAATTTCAGCAAGATTTACAAGTGCTATAGCAGCATCGGAATCACTAGCACGACGATACGGGCGATCTGGTCCAGTGTTGAAACAATTTTTGGAAAATAAGCAGGATGAATACCTGTCACCTATTGAAAGTTTGATACAAGTCTTAAAAAATAAAATTTCAGAAACGAAATCAGAACATAAAAAAGTTCAATCTAATCAAGCTTTAATTAATGAAATTATTGATAAGATGGATGATTTACATAGTATGTGGGGTAGAAGTGGTAATATTAGTAGTCTTCTTCCTATTCCTGAAAAAATTTGTGTTCTTGAAGCAACATTTGTACGTTTTAGTACAGAATCCCATACTTACAACCAAAGCTATAAAATCCAAAAGGATTTGAGATCGATTAAATTTTATTTAATACAATTATTGACATCACAAGAAAAAATAGATAATGATACTAAATTATCATTATCATTGAATTTATACAGCTTATTGGATAATATATATACTGTATTAGCTGCGATAGTTTTCTGGCCAATTACCTTGGCAATAATAATAATTATATTAATAATATCAATATTTGATGTTTTAAAATCTGAAATTCGTGATAATTCTAAAACAATAATAGCCGGAATAGCTTTAATTATGTTATACTTATCCCTACTTGTTTTTGTTACTTCTGTTTATAGATGGGAAGGGTTTAGTATACTATTAATAGTAATAATATTATTCCATTTGATATTGTGGGAAGCCAGAGATACAAAAAGAATTAAACGTATACAGTCTCTTATAGATAAGTTAAATACTCAATGGCAAGAATAAATAATCAATCATATCTTCTAAGCTTAGAGATTGCTCCTAAGCGGACTATTCACGATAACAGTCGCCCAACGGAACTCCGTAAAAACATCCAGAAAACCCAACAACAGCTAATAACCTCAATTAGCAACCTTGGAACCAACCTAACAATTTCCCTCCGCTACATCTACGATCCTAATCAATCCCCCAAACTCAAAACCTACCTCCTAATCGATCACCCCCATAACACCCAAACCGCAGAAGATTCCGAACAAATCCTCAGCCTCCTCACCAAAGGCAAATTAAGCCAATTCTTCACCCTCACCCCTCAACCAAACCTTACCCCATTCCAAAACTTAGACTGGGTACAAACAATTGGCGAAATTCTCAAACATGAAGAATTCATCGCACCCCAAAATTACTACCTACCTCACCTTTTCGAGGCAAATCAAACCAATGATATGTCAGCAGTCTGCGATGTCATCCACCGCTTAGACAGCAAACTCATTTTAGAAATCACCCTGCAAACCTATCACAACCCCACTCAAAAATCATTGTGGGTAAATGCCATCAACCAAATGCTCGCTCAATTGGAGAAAGTCAACGCCAACACCAGCGGAATCAAAGACAACATTCTCTCAGTGACATCAGCACTCTACCAAAAATATCAACAGTCATATCCCAACAGCGACCTATTCCAATATAGCATCAAAGCCTTAGCCGAAAATCGGGCCGATGCTTTTCCCGTCCTCGACACCTTAATCAATCACGCCATCAAAGAAACACCTCACGGGAAACGATGCCGAATCATCCAAATTAGCAAAAATCAACCCGGTTTTTCCGAAAGCTTGGAAGCCACAAAAAACGTAAATATTTCCAGTGCGATTGAATGGGAAGGCTGGCATAAAAACAACAGTGAAATGTCAATTGCAAATGCAATTCAGCCACAAAAAAAAGGATTAGGAAAATTCGGCGGCGATTCCGGGAGTCTTTCCGACAAACCATCATTCTACCCTCAAAATCAACCACCAATGATAGGCGGTGTCAACTCAGAGCAAAATCCAAATCTACCGCAGTTATATAATGCTGTTTCAGATGGTTCAGGTTTAGCGAAGTTGTCATCAACTCCGCCACCATCTCGGATGGTTGATTTAAAGCCATTGCACCGGCTGGCGACAGCCCAAGAAATTAGCGGCTTTTTCCGCATAGCTGTTTCCCGAAGTGCGTCGGATGTGTCTATTGAGGAAGAGCCAAATAAATTACCTGAAAAATTAACTATAGAGGATGTTGTCAGGAAATATAGGCAACTAATTACTGAAGACACCTATATTGTCGGGATTGACCAAAAAGGGAAGCCTTGCATTTCGGATTTTTCCAAAATTCCTCACCGCATCGTTGCAGGTGTACCTGGTTCTGGAAAAACCAATTTTATCACATCTGTTATCTATCAATTTTTGTATGCTAATCCTGAAAGGAAGATTTACATCGCTGATTTTCAAGCGGGTATGCACTACCAACTAATTGTAGACCAACAGCCTAGCCTAGAGATGGTAACAGAACTAGAGCAATGTGCCACTCTGTTAAATCAATTGTGGAAGGAACACGAAACGCGACGAGAGTTAATGCGCGATAAGCGGGTAAGAAGTTTAACGGATCTCAAACAAAAGCATAACATCAAAAAGCACCGCATTGTCTTAATTATTGATGAAGCATTTTACATTCAAAATGCCGAAAGGAAAACAAGGGAATCGATAGAAAAAAATTTGATGGGATTAGCAGCACAAGCTCGCGTGACTGGGATTCACATTATTTACTGTAGCCAGCGACCGACACCCGAAGTCATTCCGAGCCAGATATCAGATAATATGGATGAAAGACTTATTTTCCGAGTCCAACCCGCTGCTAGTCAGAGGTTACTTGACGATGATCGAGCTGCAAGTTTACCTGTAGAACCCAGAGGAAGAGCAGTTTACCGAGGGTCAGAACCAGAATTGACAATTGTTGCTACTCCTTTCGTTCCTGATGAAATATGGGAAAATTAGTTGCGTTAGTTTAGAATAATATTAATAGTTTTTGGAGTGAGAGCATGACATTACTAGATCAAATAGAAGACTTTCAGGCAACGATGGATAAAGTCATGGAATTGGTGGAAGACACCAAAGCATTAGCTGGAAAAATCCCTGATACATCTATCTCAGAATCGCCTGCTTTAATGAAAACGCTTTTTGATATGTGTGCTGATGGTATCAAAACTCTCACTGATGCTATTGGAGAAGCTGAGGAGATCCAGAAAACGTTAGGGAGATAATGGGAATCAACCAAGAGTGCGATGTGCTTCAGTCAATGCTCCGTCAAGTTATTGATAGCTTGGCTGAGGTGCAAAGCCGTGCTAAATATTTACCTGATTGCGATATATATGAGCTAAAGCGAGAGATTTCTGACATTCTGGAAATCTGCTGTGAGGAAATGAGCCGCATGAAGTTAACTCAAAATCAAATAGAGTTAATTCAGGCTATGATAGGAGTACAATCTTTCTTGCCTTCAATCATTTATCCAACAATTATCTTGGCAAATACGGCTGTTAATGATACTTCTATTCAAGATGCGATCGCCAAAAGCGAGACTTTCTTGACAACAGCTATTGCATCAGGTGTACCCCCGTGGCTAGCCATCGAGCTCGCTAACATTCCCGGTGATTCTTGGATGTTATATGAAAATCCCAACGCCACAGAAAGACTCACTGATTTAACCCAAAATCCCGCCAGTGACTATTATCAAAAAAAACCGAATACGCAACTACAAGGCGATCAAGGGGAATTAGCCTTATTAAAAATGCTGTTAGATTCTGACGATACAGAGAATCTTCTATCAAGTTTACAAATCAAACCTAAACTTAATTTTGAAAATGGCAAAGATTACTGTAAACCAGATTTGTATCTAACATCTCACTGTTTAATTTGTGATGCAAAAGCCTATAAACCTAGTTCGATTAATGGCATTAAGGCAGCCGCCAAGAAATATGTTAAGTATCTTCAGGAAAATGGAGGAGGTGAAGTCAAATTTTATGTACCTAGAGATACTTATGCTAAATGTCAGCAGCAAATAAATCGACTTCAATCTCAAGAAAACGGGGTCAATGTTACCATCCATCCTATGACCATTGATTATGAACATATACTTTGGAAAAAAGAATTAATCTATACTTATCTTAAGTCTTTGCTGTCAGGAGCAAAATAAATGTTTGACTATAAACTTGTAGAAAGCAAACTAAATGAAGTCATTAACCTCGTGAAACCACAACTATCAGAGACTCAAATAGAATTTATGATTTCAGATATTCACGCTGGCGAGTGGAATTTGGCGTTAGAGACTTTGTGTGATATTCTCATTGAAGAAGAAATTCCCATAGATTTAAAGGCTTATGAACTATTGCAAGAAGTGGGCAATATCTTGAACATGGAACGGGAAACTTGGGAGATGCTAAAAGTCCAAGTAACTCCTTGAGGATAGAATATGTGGAGTAAATAAATTATGACTCAATCTCCTACGACAATATCGATCGATCGCATTCTCGAACAAGATAATGTACGATCGCTCAATATCTCGATCGCTCTAACGGCTCGATTTCGATATCTGGAGGAATCTCAATGGCTGCAAGTCTGGCATTCTCAACTATCGTATTACCCATCATTGTATTGTGTATCGCCTCAAACTTAGATTCTGCTTCCGAAATTTCTTCGTAGTGTACAATCACATGATAATATTTATTAATGGGTTCTCCAGAATCTGAAATTTCCACGGCGAGCGAATCTATATTCTGAGACTCTTCGGCTTTTTCGCGATACTCGTCGGCTAAATTTTCTAAGGCGATCGCGATCGCGTGTTCTTTCGTTTGTCCGTAAAAATTCATGGTATCATCGGGGCGATCGCTCAGAGATGACGAAATCTGACAAAGATACTGCCCGTTTGATTGAGCGCAAACGTCGATCGCAATTGTACCAGCAGTGCGATCGGGATTTATTTCGGTCATATCAACCTCCTTACTCCATCAATAAAAATTGCTAAATCGTCAAACACAGCCATCCCGATCGTGAATCGCCCGAATCACTCCCCTGACTGAATTTGAGTCCTCACCCACTCCCGGAATAAGCGAATTAAAGCATTTTCTTTTGTAGTCCTCCTCAATTCCAAAAAGCGCAGCATCTCAACTTGCGACAAAAAAGGAAAAGTCGGAGAAACATCTCTTTCTGCATATTCCTGTGCTGACAACTGATAAATTATTAAACGATTTCCGTCGTATCGCCAAACTTCCGGCACGCCTAAACTTGCATATAAAGAAAGTCGATCGATCGAACTGCTAGTAACGTCAATTTCCACCACTAAGTCAGGTGGCGGATCTTGATTGAGATCGATTTGTTCTTTGTCCCAAACCACATTCTCATTTTCGATATAGTAGCACTGATCCGGTTCCAAACCGCGAGCCAAATCCTCGCGCCGACAAGTTAGAGAACCCAAACTGCAAATTTCAAGATTCAATTCTTCACTCACGCTTTCTACCAAACGTCCCAAGATTTTTTTGTACTTTTCGTGGGGTGCTAAAGGAGTCATAATTTCTAATGTTCCGCGATCGTAAGTCAGGCGAATTCCTCCGTGTTCCCCTAACTCATTCAGCAGGGATTCGTAGGTTTTCCAGCTAATGTTTTTCAGCAGAATTCCGCTAGTTTGATTCTGGATCAGGGTGGCTGTCATGGCTACCTACCTGGGTTTTAAATTATTTATTGTATGTTAGCAAATTTGATACTTGACTTATTTCATAAATCTGCGATCGCCCTTACGATACCGCCGATTAACGCAAATCAACGCAGATTTTTTTAAGAGTCCTGGACCATTTGTGACAAGTTAAGAAAAAGTGCAAATTGTCAAGGGGGTAGATCAAAA
>JAUBOG010000330.1:0-7541 GCA_036700105.1 Microcoleus occultus BM001215583 | reverse complement strand
TTACTTAAATATTGTCGGACGCAACAGCGATAAAATTATCACGGGCGGCGAAAACGTATTTCCGGCGGAAGTCGAAGCCGCCATTAGAACGACTAATTTAGTTGCCGATGTTGCTGTAATTGGTTTGCTAGATAAACATTGGGGTCAAGCAGTAACAGCAGTTTGCGTTCCTGCTAATTCCGAAGCTTCTCTCACAGCTTTGCAAGTGGGAATTGCAGATAAATTGAGCAAATTTAAGCGACCTAAATATTGGTGTTTTGTAGAACAATTGCCTCGAAATTCTCAAGGAAAAGTCAATCGAGAACAATTGCAAGAAATTGCGATCGTGTCATCTCAGATGAATCGATAATATTAACCGGATTTCACAGTAATTCATGTAGGGGCGGGTTCACCAATATCTACAACACCAGTGACAAATCTCACAAACCCGCCCCTCCCAATTCCCAATTACTAATTAATCGACACCCAACAGCCGTCGCGTGCGCTCTGCTTCTTGTCTTTGAACGTCCACAAACTTTAACATTCGGTAAAGTACCTCTATTTGCGGCAACTTAATACCTGCTTGTTCAGCAACCCGTATCGGATTGCCAAAAATCGCCTCAACTTCTAACGGCCGCGATTCATCGTAATCGATTTTCATGCTGGTGCGGTAGGGCTTCATTTTGTGAGTGTATTCCAGCATATGCGGGATAAAGTCATCGGGAATAATGCGATCGCAACTTTTGGCCCCCGCTATCACTTCTCCCATAATTTCCTCGACTAAAATCAGAGTATCGGGATTAGCCATCAGTTCATCTGTTCTGGCATCCAACACTACAGACAGCCCGTTATAAGGAATATTCCAAACCAGTTTTTTCCACCTTGACAAGAGTAAATCTTCGCTCATTTTAATCGGAATGTTAGCGCGTTTAAAATCCCTAGCAATTTGGTGCAATCTGTTAGTAATACCGATGGGTTTGTAATCTTGGGAATATTCGCCCAGCGTGATCGTACCGTAATCTAGGTGGCAAATGTGACCGGGACTGACTTTATAAGAACAGAGAAAACACAGCCCGCCAACCACTCGTTCTGCACCGACAATTTTAGCTACTTCCGGTTCGGTATTCAGTCCGTTTTGCAAAACTAAAACCGTGCCGTTATCTTTTAATAAAGGAGGCAGAATTTTGGGCAACAAGTGATTTTGAGTTGTTTTCAGGGCTACAATTACTACGTCGCACTTAGGCATTTTGTGCGCGTCGTGGTAGGCGCGGACTTGCGGGAGGGTGAAGTCGCCTTCGGGAGACTCGACAATCAAACCGTGTTTTTTGACGCGATCGTAATCGCTGCGCAGTAAAAAATTAACTTCTATACCAGCTTTTTGCAGTCTAGCACCGTAGAATCCGCCTAAAGCTCCCGTCCCTACTATGGCATAATTTCGATTTGACATAATATCAAAAACTCAGAAAAAATCATTAACAAAACAGAAATTTGACCGTAATTCCCTGCGATTATTCAAAGATAGAACTAATATTAATTATCGCCTCCAGAAAGCAACAATTATGAGTGTTGGGTTTGTTTCTTGAACTATCAGGTAGGTGCACTCGCTTTGAGATTGTCGATCTTTTTTATAATTTAAGGGTAGCGACGCACCCTACAGCTCAAATATTGCATTGCCTCACCCACTGCATCAAGTTTTCAGATAGCTGTTTTCTAGTTCGGCTGACTGCATCGATGCAAACGTGCTCAGTCACAGCTTTAGCCGCCATTTTTTCTGTAACTTCTCCCGAAAATACTTGATAGGCAATTTCAAATCCATCGCCAGCAACTTGTTTCGGCGTTAACTGAATCGTCAGCCGATCGCCCGCAAACATCGGACGAAAAAAATCTACACTAGCATGAGTTATGGGAAAGGCAACCTCGGGATTGCTAAAAAATGCTTTGAGATCGATTCCCGAGGCTGCTAGAGATGCCTCGTAAGCTTCGTGGCACATCGCCAAAACGTTAGCAAAGTAAACAACTCCAGCAGCATCGGTATCTTGAAAGCGCACAGTGCGGGTGTAAATAAAAGACATTTAAAGCTGTTATGAGTTTTGACAGTCTTGGACGCAGAAATCTGGTTTTTGTCTGAGTGTCGAAATGCCTCTAAGACTGTTATGAGTTTTGAGTGAATTCAAAACTCATAACTCTTTCCCTAGCGCTGATTTTTTAACCTTTGTTTTTAATCAACATCACGTCTATAATCTTGAGAGCAATTTCTTCAGGAAGCTCCAAAGCACCGTAAAGATCGTTCAAAAGTTGTTCTTCTTCTTCTGAAACTTCGCCATCTGCTAAAGCGATATCAGTTGTTACGGCAAAAACTGTTTCTTTAAGTTCGTCTGGAAGTGCGGCTAAAGCCGCATTAAATAGTACCTCTACTCCTTGCCGCTGCAAAATCATCAGCAGCCGATCGAGCATTTTTCTCATCACGTCATCTGGATAGCTGCGGAACAGTTGCATCCGAGCTAGCGTCATGCTGATCGCTTTACTTTCGCTGTCATTGATATAACCGTCGGCTGCTACGGCAATTAGCGCGATCGCCGCAAATGCTTCGGCCGGCCCTAACGTTACGTCCGTTTGTTGGCGAGTCTGCGAGACTTTATCAAATAAACCCATGATAGTTTCCTCATTATTTAGCGGTGGATTTATGGAATCCCGATTGGCTCTAGCTTTGGATGTTTGTTTGGGGATTTCGACAATTATATCAAATCCGGTAAGTTATTTATTATCAAGAAAATTATGAAAAAATTAAGAATTTTTATTTTGCCCTGCTGGCGATCGGAGGGCGGGTTGATTCACAGCCTAAATAGCCTTCTGATATTTCTGGTAAAACCCGCACTCCGATCGCCGACTATCTACTTGCGAAACACAGCTAAATCTGCTTTCAGAAAATCAACAAACTGCCGCGCAGTTCGGCCCGATCGCCCGTTGCGGCGAGTTGCCCATTCTTTAGCCCGGTGCTCCAAATCATCAGCAGCGAGTTTGATTCCAGCCAGTTCTGCCAGATGCCGGACAATGGTTAAATAAGTGTTTTGATCGGCCGGTTCAAAAGTTAAAGTCAAGCCAAAGCGATCGCTAAATGAAAGTTTTTCCTGCACCGTATCCCAAGCGTGAATTTCATCTCCATCGCGGGGGCGAGGCCTGTCATCAAAAAACTCTCGAATTAAATGCCGCCTGTTAGATGTGGCGTAAACAACTGCATTTTGAGGTCGGGCGGTGACATTTCCTTCCAAAACCACTTTCAAGGATTTAAAAGCATCATCATCTTCCTCAAAGGAAAGGTCGTCTACAAAAATAATAAACTTTTGAGGAACTCCCCGCAACTTCTCGACAATTAGCGGCAAATCTTGCAAGTCGGATTTAGATACTTCAATCAAGCGCAGATTGCGATCGCTAAATTCATTTAACAGCGACTTGACCAAAGAAGACTTGCCCGAACCGCGGCTCCCGTACAGCAGGACGTGCAAAGCCGGATAACCGGCCAGCAAAAACTCCGTATTTTTCACCAGAGCATCCCGCTGCCAATCGCAGCAAACCAGCTCTTTCAAATTTATGCGATCGGGATGCGGAATACTCGCCAACTGCCCGGAACGCCACGCAAAAGCGCGATATTCGGCAAACAAACCAGTGCCAAACTGTCGGTAATAAACTGCCAAAGATTCCGCAGCGCTCGACCATTTTTCCAGTTTTTCGTGCAGAGGCAAATCGCCTTTTTCTGCAGCAGTTTCCGAGTGCCAAATCGGAGGTACTGCGTCGAGTTGACCCGCTACCCGCACCCACTTGCTTAACTGTTCGCTGCTGCATTCGTAAATATTTTGCAGCACTTGTAAATCGTGTCGCGCGGCTTCCACCAAAGCCGGGGACAAACTCGCAAAATCTGTTTCCTGAGCTCGGCGAGAAAATGGGTTTTCGTCTTTGAGAATTTCCCAAATCAGAGCATCTTTCCAGCTCAGATTTTGAGCTGCCTGGACTTTGAACCAGTTCCCGTAAGCTACCTGACAGTCCAAACCGCTGGCTTCGCTGTGGTGCAGGGCTTGCAGCAAATCGAGAAAAGCTTGACCTGCGGGGCTTTTGAGCACCGATTGATACAGCAGCAGGGATGCTGCGAGGCGCTGGAGGTAACGGATTTGGGCGATCGCACCAGAAGTTAGGGCTGACATAATGGCAATTGTATAACAGTTAGATATTCTGACTGGGTTTAATAAATTTTCTAACAATTTGTGACCGTAATTGCAGGTCTCGCTGTATAAATTTAGATGCAAAGAGTGAAATTTCGAGGATTAAAAATGAATTTAGGTACAGCAGCGGCGATCGGCTACGGCATTTTAACACTGGTTGGCGGCATCATGGGTTACATCAAGGCAAAAAGCCAAGCCTCGCTCATTTCGGGGCTCCTTAGCGGTTCGCTGCTAATTTTTGCAGGTACTGCACAACTTATGGGACAAAGTTGGGGTTTAACATTAGCCGCAGCCATCTCCGCTGTTTTAGTAGTAGTCTTTATTTTACGGCTTGTCAAAACTCGCAAGTTCATGCCGGCGGGGATGCTGATTTTAGCTAGTTTGGCATCTTTGGGGGCGATCGTTTACGAACTCAGCGGTCAATATCAATAATCCGTTGACTGTTAACAGTTAACTGTTGACTGTTGGCAGTTGGCAGTTGGCAGTTGGCAGTTGTTAGCTGTTATTTGTTAGCTGTTATTTGTTAACTGCTGCCACCAATAACCAATAACTAATGACCAATAACTAATAACTAATAACTAATAACTCCTGACTACTGACCGCTGAGTAATGACTACTGACTAATCACCACTGACTACTGACTAATAACCAATAACTGCTTCAATATATTGCTGAACTTCCCTGAGTTGCTGCCGCTGGTATTCCATCCAATCTTTCTCCGCCGACCGCTGTTCGGCTGTTTCTTCCTGATACCGCGCCTGCTTCTCTAAAAAATTATTGTAGAACATCATCGCTTTTTCAAGTGTTTTGATTGCCAGTTCTATCCGCTCATCAAAAAGCTCTAGAATCAAACTATCCATAATCGATCCAATGAGTTTACAAGACTCTTCAAAATCGATTAAACTGATACCCATTTTGCTTTTATGAACTAGAGTTTCTACAGGAGTTTTTAAGGTTTCTTTAAAAGTCTTCGCATAAGACTCCGGCAAATACTTCAGAGGTTCCGTAAACTTCGACAAAATCTCGCCGCCTATTGATTGCAGCCGCTCTCTAAATCTCGATTGAGTCTTGAAATCAAAACATTCAATACAAAACTCAATTTTTTCAATATCAATAGATTGTAATTCTTTAAAAATGAAATTTAGTTCATTCTCCACAATCAAAATCACTCGTTCTGCCTGGTAATCTACTTCATTTCGCAACTCTTTGTGCAAATTATCTTTGTCAAAAAAACCGATAGTATCTCTTTGAAATGCTTGAGTGTTTTTATCCCACAAAAACCACTGATTTTTTAACTTTGCAGTTTTGTCGCTCCAGCATTTGCGAACTTTAACAACAGCATCGTATTTGCCCCGTTTTCCTAAACTGCGAATTCTCATATCGCATCCGCTTAGTTCGCCAATTTGCTCCCACACCTCCACAGGAGATGCTGAAGCAATTCTCGGCTTGCTATTCCAGACATCCTCAGCCTGAGATACATCTTTGAAACATACTTGAAGTAACTCCTTGAGTCTGAGGGCCGATTGCTTAATTTCCTGAATACAAGGTTCTACATCTAAGCTGAGGTGCGTAGCTGACTGTTTAATCTCCACGGATTTATATTCATCTGCCAACAATCGATCGCTAAACTGGGTAATAGCCCGAAATACCTTAAGATACTCATTCATTTACTTTCAGTCCTCCTTTCCCTAAATAGCATACAATACAGAACATCTGCTTTTTTTAATCCAAACTGAGTCACAACATGGATTATCTATTCACCCCTGCAACTCAGGCTAGACTGGATACTGGCAACCTCATACAGCCTGCGACCAAAACAGGAAAATTGCTCCCTGCAGCTAGAGATCCGGTGACAGGGGAGTTTGTGGAGATCGGCAAAATATTTTATCAATCGACAACTGCAACTCTATCCGATCGCGGAATTCTAGGATTGCTCGCACAGTTAAGCGGAGGCGGGCCCGTACAGCCGCTGATAGCTCCCGCCTACGTGACAGCGGCGCCCTTGCAGCTTCCTCAAACCCATCAGGGGTTTCAAAAAATATACAGAATGCTTAACTGTCTGAAAATTAATTTGGCGGTGATGCAGGCGACTGCTGCTGTAATTGGTATTGGCGGTGTATCGAATACAGTTTTGCCAGCAGTAAACTTTGACCAAGTATTAAAAATAAGAGAAGAGGCCAAGCACCAAAAGCTCAAAATTAAAGACGGATTTATCGATCTCAGACACATCCTCAAAGATCGGGGAGTAGAGGTAATCCAGCAGATTTTTAAGGTGGCTCACGACCCTAATTTTGAAATGCACCGCCAGAAACTGGTTAACGGTTACGATATTTTTTCTAAAGCTGTCAAACGCTGCCAAAGCGCGCTGACAGTCCCCGATATCAAACTGCGGAATTCGGAAATTAATAGCGGGCGGGATATGCTGTTTCAGGCTTTAAAAATTTATGAAAATCCCAGTTTGCTGGAGGGGCTGTGTTCTGCAGGACAGCTCCGGCAGATGGAATGCGTTTGGGCGATCGATTTGGCGATCGGCATTACGTTTCAGTTGCAGCGATCGTACGATACTGTGATTTCGCGCCTGAAAGAACTGCAATCAAAAATTCGTCAAGATATTCTAACTGTTGTTAAAGGATGTCAATCGCCATCGGAACTAGATTTTTTATTTCCCGAAGTTACTAGAATTCTCGGTCACGATTTAAGTGTCATAGAATTTTGGCATCAGGAGGTGGATTGGATGCAAACTTTGTCTCCCAAAGAGCAGCACCAGTTAGCTCGTTTAGATAAACTCAGCAGCGATACTTTAAAAAGCAGCATTTACACTACATTCACAGTATTAGCTGCGGAACCTTCACTTTATGAAAATTTAAAGCAAAAGTCTCACTTTCTATCCTTGCGCGACCAGCTAGCCTTCGCTGTGTCGCCGGAACTCCGCCGGGGATACGAGTTTTATGTCAGCCAGCAGGCGATCGCCACTGGCTATCAAGCTTTAGCCGCCTCGAACTGGCAAGAAATATCCGATTTAACTGTGGCTAACCTCTACTACTTTTTTCAAATGCGAGAGGATTCAACTGAAAATTATCCAACGGAGGACGAATTAGAAACGCCTTCTTGGTACTTTCCCAAAACCTTAAAAAACGAGGTTCGTTGCAGTTGACTTTGACTGACTTCTTCACTCTTGGACGGAAGAGGACGCGGCAGTGCCGTGTCCCTACCGCGATCAATTGTAGGGACAAAGGCCAAGCCCATTAGTGTCAACTTAAGCCTGAAAGCCTTGATAAATGTCGTTTTTACCATAGTCCAGATCCCCCTAAATCCCCCTTAAGAAGGGGGACTTTGAGTACGTTCTTG
>JAUBOG010000032.1:0-24522 GCA_036700105.1 Microcoleus occultus BM001215583 | reverse complement strand
CTCAAACTTTAACCAACGGTTCTCTAGGCATTAAAAAAACTCCCGGTGTGTGCGGAGGCGATGCTTGTATCGGCAATACTCGCATACCAGTTTGGTCTCTGGTGTGCGATCGACGTTTAGGTGCTTCTGATGCTATCATCCTAGAATCATTTCCCGATCTAACCGCCGCTGATTTGGTAAATGCGTGGGCTTATGCCGATGCTTATCCAGAGGAAATTGAACAGGCAATTAAAGAAAATGATGAAGTTATGGAAGAAAGCGAGGTTTATTAAAAGTTGGCACGTTTTTACACAGATGAAAACTTCCCGCTAGCAGTGGTGGAATTACTGCGGGCTTTGGGTCACGATGTATTAACAGCGAGGGAAGCAGGTAATGCAAATCTTCAAATTCCTGACGAAGATGTGTTAGCTTTTGCTGCGAGGGATTACCGAACAGTTTTAACCCGAAATCGCCGTCATTTCATGCGATTGCACATTCAAAACTCTGACCATAGTGGTATTGTTGTTTGCACGGAAGACCCAAATTTTGAAAGGCTGGCGACCAGAATTAATGATGCTATTTCTGCGATCGATACTTTGAACGGTAAATTGATTCGAGTTAACCGTCCTTCGACCTGAAAAAAAGCAGATCCCCCAAACCCATCCTACAAATCTTACAATTAAATTCCCCATTGCTCCCAATATTATGTAAAATCATTTGGGAGTCTGAGGATAAACTGTATGCGCTTGGTTAAATATATTGCGATCGCCATTATCAATGCTTTCGGTGTCGTCGTCGGGATTATCTGGGTAGCAGTCCCCACAACAGTGGCCCAACCTGCCCTAAACTACCAACTCGCACTCTCTGGGCGACAACCAGAGGGCGAAACTCCGCAATCCCTTTCGGAACTCTACAAATTGCGCGATCGCCTCAAAGTACAATTAGATAACCTTGCCAAAAATCCCGACAATACCCCGTTTTCCCCAGAACTTTGGAAATCAGAAATCCACCGCCAGCAATCTCAAACCCTCGCCCAGCAACTTCAAAACGTTCAAAGTCAGATTCAAATAGAAGAAACAGCCAAATATAATTGGGACGAAGCTGCTAAATTAGCCAGTCAAGCTGTCGTAATTGGGCGCACTGCTAAGGCCGATCCTGCTAATTGGGAACAGTCGCAACGGCTGTGGCAAATTGCGATCGCTACGCTGCGACTCATTCCCCACGGTTCTTTTTTGACCGATCGCGCGATCGACAAAACCATCGAATATCAAGGAAACCTAACTGTCGCCACCTACGAACTGCAAATAGCGCGTTCTGTAGAGAAGATTAGAGCCGAAGAAGAACAGATAAAAGAGCTAGAAAGACAAGAATTTGAGAAAAAAGAACAAGCCCGCAAAGAGATAGAAAGACAAGAATTTGAGAAAAAAGAACAAGCCAGGAAAGAGCTAGAAAGGCGAGAGTTTGAGAAAAAAGAACTTGTTAGAAAAGAGTTAGAAAGACAAGAATTAGCACGCAAAGAACTTGAAAAAAAAGAACTAGAAAAGCAAGAGTTAGCTCGCAAAGAACTCGAAAAGCAAGAATTAGCGCGCAAAGAACTCGAAAGACAAGAACTAGAAAAGCAAGAATTAGCACGCAAAGAATTAGAGAGACAAGAACTAGAAAAGCAAGAATTAGCGCGCCAAGAATTAGAGCAAAATCAACCAACTACTCCCCAACCAACTACTCAAGAAACCGCAACACCAACTCCCGCCCCAGTCACGCCCGCTGCGTCGCCGTCGAACTTTTTCTTTGCGGGAGATACTAACAGAGACGGCGAAATCGATCGCCAAGACGAACTCGGAAAAGAACAATGGTCTTTGTCTAGCGGCGCGCTAGTTCCATTTAACGATAAAAAGAGCGATAGCCCCAAAATACCAGTTTGGCAAGAAACCAAAGTTAGCGCCCCCCGCCGCGCAGCAATGCTCTCTCAAGTTCACTTAAAACTGCCTGAAAACTTCAAAAATTATCAATTATTTCTGACGGCTGACAGCCTTGCTGCACCTCACATCAGCGTTTTTCAGAAAGTCGGCAACGGCTGGCAAGCTGTAGATATATCCGGTGCTAAACCGCTAGTTTTCAGCAGCAATATTGTGTTAGGTGTAGAATCCAAACAATTTGCCGATCGCAATTGGAACGGCTTAGTTAATCTCAGAGCAACTGCTAGCAATAATGGGTTAGAAATTGCTTCAAATACAATTCAAATGGGCGTCACTCCTTGGATAATGCCTCCGAATACAGCAGCAGTTACAGAAGTTCAAGTCAGCGACAGAGGCTCGGCAAACAGCGAATTTATCTCGCAGCTAAAACAAGCAGTAGAACCCACAGGAGCTCAGGTAAAAATCATCCAGGGCGATCGAGCTTGGATGCAAGACACCCAGAAAAACGGCTACGTTCAATTTCCCGATAAATTAAAATTACGCAATTTTAATGTCGCTGTCAAAAGCAATAGCAATCCCGCAGACAATAACCAGCAGAAATCCAATTTCGATCGGGATTTGAGCGTGTTTAAAATTGGCAAACCCCGCAACGAAGAATCGGTGAATCAGTGGGCTGATGGCTACGGCAATTTGCAAGTAACCCCGCCGATTCCCGCATACCCAATGGGTCGAGTTTATTACGGCAATCCTGGCAATGCTAGCTTTAATCCAGAAGTGTTGGATTTCATTAAAGCCCAGAGAATTCAAGGCCAACCAGTGGATATCGATACTTCTTGGCTGTTGACTCGCCAAGTCGATGAAATTATCAATTTTATTCCCAGTACAACTCCCGGCAAGTATATAATGGCGATCGCCAGTCCAGAAGCCGGAGTCAAGCTGTTGGAAGAATTGGCAGCAAAAGGCTACGGCGATGTGACGGTAAATCGCGGTTTGAGCAATGAAATTACAGTCAGCGCTGCTTTGAAAAATCCAGCTTTAATTCAACACAATCTCAATTTGCAAAAGCAGAAACTCAATCCGATTGTAGATAAATTGAAAAGAGAGTTTTCACTTGCAGATGACCAAATTATTCAAATTCCGGCGATGTTTGGCTACAGCGGTTATGCTTGGTGGCCGAATATGGTAAATTCAGTGCCTGTGAACGGCAATTTGTTAGTTTCAAATCCGCGGGGGGCGCTGATTGACGGCAAGGATTACACTCAGGAAAGATTGCGCGAATTGCTGCTGCCTTTTGGTGTTAATGTTAGTTTCCTTGACGACAAATACTATCAAGAACTTAGGGGGAATGTACAGTCGGCTACCAATACTGTGAGGAAGCCAGAAGAGCTGCCTTTTTGGCAGTCTTTGCCTAATAATTACTAATTGGGAATGGGGAATCGGGAATCGGGAATTTGTAGGGGCTCCCCTCACGAACAATACTCGCCTGTAGCGAACAATCTCGTAAACCCGCCCCCACCCAACAGTAAATCTCAGTATACCTCCTAAACCCGCCTCCCTATGCTAATATTTAGCAAAACTATGCTAGGAGTTTAAGAGATGGCTACCCTGCAAATAGAGAATATACCAGAGGAATTGTATACAAGGCTGCAAGAGTTAGCTGCGGCTCAAAACCGCTCGATTAGCGCATTTGCGATCGCCATTTTAGAAGCCGAGTTGTCAACAGAGACAAAACCCTTCTCAGGACAACCTAAAAAGTCTGTAAGAGAACTATTGGCCGAAATCAGCCGCCGTCGCGAGTCTCGTCCCGCAAATATGGGGATGATATTAGATAGTACCGCTTTAATTAGAGAGGATCGCGATAGATGACCAATCCTGTGAGGTGTGTAGTCGATGCTAGGGTGGGGATTAAGCAATTTATCCCCGATCCGCTGTCATCTAAAGTCGTTCAATTATTTACCCATCTTGAAATTCCACAGACTGAAATATTTGTACCCGATCTGTTTTATATTGAGTGTGCAAATATTATCTGGAAGTATGTCCGTGCTGGACTTTACGCTGCTGCTGACGTTCCAATAGATTTAGCTAATCTTAGAGGTTTATCGTTGCGTACAGTATCTACTGCTGAACTGATTTTAGATGCAACGAATATCGCCTTAAATTATGGAATTTCCGCTTATGATGGCAGTTACGTTGCTCTTTCACAGCAAGTTGGCGCGCCTTTGCTAACTCTAGATATAAAGCTAGTCAGAGCTTTAACAGGCACATCTTATGATGTTCGCTCGTTTAGCGATTTCGATGTCCCAACACTCTCTTATTCTTAGCTGTGAATTAGAAATAAATTCGCTTTTTTATTATTACCAGTAGAAAGCTCGATATTATTTCAGTGCCACGGAGCGCACAGATAACGTAAAATACTCAAAAGCAATCTTTATACTATAATTTTAGACCCATGAGTGACCCACAAGAAAACAATCAAATTTTGACTCAGCAATCGGAAACAATTTCCAGTTTCGATGCAGGTTCCGAACCAGCAGAAACTCCCCGGGAAACTGCCACAGTTGAACCTAATTTAATTGACTATCCCGAACCTGCAGAAACTCCGATCGCAACTGCCACTGGCGAACATTCTTCAAGTAGATACGATGAACCTAGGATAGAAATTTCACCAGCAACTCCCATTGAACCAGCCATCAGAGAAAGTATTTCAACTACCAATACTGAAATAGAAACTCCGATTGAACCAGCCGTCAAAAAGCAGATTTTTATTCCTTATCTAGAAACAGAAACCGAAACCGAAACTGTTCCAATTACCGCTGAAATACCATCCGAAACTATCGATTATCCAAATTACCCAAATCAACTAGATCGCACACCAACTCCCGAACCAAAAACAACTCGAACTTGGCAAATTATAGCAGTTTTTCTGAGCGGGATGTTAGTCGGTTCCGTGCTCAGCCTCGGCGGTTTGCTGGCCTGGAGAATGTATCAGGAAAGAGCCAACCTTCAAATCAGACTCCCGGCTGACGTACCGCTGCCTCAAAGCCCTTCCCCCGTTGCAGCAGCGCCCGCCACTCGGCTGCCGGCGATTCCCCCAGCACCCGGAACCGCGCAGCAGCCTGTCTCAACCTCCCCCTCGCCCAATCCCACGCAAATACCTGCTCTGTCTGGCATTCCGCAACTTCCTTCGCCGTCGCCCTTACCTGCTGCTGCTGCTTCTGGTGCCCTCGAAACCGCTGTCACAGAGCGAGTTAGCTTTGAACCGGGCGCTACGGGAGTTACTCTCAGAAATAGTTTGCCAGATAACAAATCCAAGCGCTACGTACTAGAGTGCAATAGCGGCCAAAGCATGACAGTAAACGTTTCCGAAGGCACTGTTAGCGCCGCAATTATTGCTCCTAACGGCGAAAAAGTTGCTACTGCAAATAGCACAACTCCGTGGCAAGGTCAACTCCCCAGTAGCGGCGACTATACTATTGAAATTTCTGGCGACAATAAAGCCAACTACGGAGTTAAAATTGAAGTAAAATAGTAAGTCAGTCCCTCGTTGTTATCAATTATCAATTACCAATGATCGCACAAGTATCTCCAAGCATCTACGAAGCCAAAACCCAGGAAATTGCTAAAGAAATCCTTAAGGCAACTCAAGACAAAAAGCGCTCGTTTTTCGGTCAACTGCAAGACCAAATGCGCTGGGACGACAAACTGATGGATTGGGCGATGGCTAGCCCCGGATTGCGGGTGCAATTGTTTAGATTTATTGACTGTTTGCCCGCCCTCCGCAGCAAGCCGGAAATTGCCCGCCACTTGCAAGAATACCTGACTGCTGAAGAAGTAGAATTGCCCGAAGCATTGAAAAAACTGCTGAGTTTTACTAACGCCGATTCGATTCCCGGACAATTGGCTGCGACTACGGTTGCGCCGGCTGTGGAAACTTTGGCGCACAAGTATATTTCTGGGGAAAATATCAAGCAAGTAGTTAAAACTTTAGAACGACTTCGCAAGGATAAGATGGGTTTTACGGTTGACCTTTTGGGGGAAGCTGTAATTACTGAAACTGAGGCGCAAATTTATCTTAACCGCTATTTGGAATTGATGGCGGAGTTGAGCAATGCAGCGAAGAATTGGCCGCAGGTAGATGCGATCGACAAAGCAGACGGTGAAACTTTGCCGCGAGTGCAAGTATCTGTCAAGTTAACGGCTTTTTATTCTCAGTTTGACCCGCTGGATGCTAAAGGCAGCGAGGTTAAGGTAGGCGATAAAATTCGCCTGTTACTGCGCCGCGCGCAGGAGTTGGGGGCGGCCGTACACTTCGACATGGAACAGTACGCCTACAAGAGTTTAACTCTCAGCATTCTCAAAGAGTTATTGTTAGAGGAAGAGTTTCGATCGCGCACGGATGTCGGAATTACCATGCAAGCTTATTTGCGCGACAGCAAACAAGATTTGCAAGACATTATTGCTTGGGCGAAACTGCGCGGAAATCCGCTAACAGTGCGTTTGGTAAAAGGCGCTTACTGGGATCAGGAAACAATCAAAGCGATGCAGAAAGATTGGCCGCAGCCTGTCTACAACGACAAAGCAGCTACCGATGCCAACTTTGAAGAAATGACGCAGTTGCTGCTGGAAAATCACGAATATTTGTATGCAGCGATCGCCAGCCACAACGTGCGATCGCAAGCCAGGGCGATCGCCATTGCCGAAACTCTCAATATACCGCGCCGCCGCTTTGAAATGCAAGTGCTGTACGGCATGGGCGACAAATTGGCGAAGCTGTTGGTCGATCGGGGTTATCGAGTTCGAGTATACTGTCCCTACGGCGATTTGCTGCCGGGAATGGCTTATTTGATCCGCCGCTTGCTGGAAAACACCGCCAACAGTTCGTTTATCCGGCAAAGTTCCGAAGAAATGCCGATCGAACAATTATTAGCCGCACCAGTAGCAAATGACAATGACCGGCTAGTTTACAGCAAAGTATTTCCCAACGTCGCCGATACCGACTACGCCGATACCGAACTCCGCAAACAAGCAGAAACAGCCATCAAATCAGTACGGGGAATTTTAGGACAAACCTATTTACCCTTAATTAACGGCGAGTATCAAAACACCGAAACCACAGTCAATTCCCTCAATCCTTCCAACCCCACAGAAGTAGTCGGCAAAATCGGATTGCTGTCAGAATCACAAGCAAAACTTGCCCTGCAAGCAGCCAAAGATGCTTCTGCAAGTTGGCGGAAAACCCCCGTCCGCCAGCGCGCCGGCGTGTTGCGAAAAGCCGCAGAATTGATGGAACAGCGGCGGCACGAACTGTCAGCTTGGATGGTATTTGAAGTCGGCAAACCAGTCAGAGAATGCGATGCCGAAGTTTCCGAAGCCATTGATTTTTGCCGCTACTACGCCGACGAAATGGAACGGTTGGAACAAGGGCAAAATTACGACATTCCCGGAGAAACCAACCGCTACAGCTATCAGCCGCGCGGCATTTCTTTGATTATTTCGCCTTGGAATTTCCCCCTCGCAATTCCCGTAGGAATGACAGTTGCATCTTTAGTTGCCGGGAATTGTACTTTGCTCAAACCTGCGGAATTTTCCTCAGTAATTGCAGCCAAGATTACAGAAATTCTTGTCGATGCAGGCATCCCCAAAGGCGTATTTCAATACGTACCTTGTAAAGGTTCAACCGTGGGCGCTTACATGGTGAAACATCCCGACGTTCACATGATTACTTTCACCGGTTCTCAAGAAGTTGGCTGCAAAATTTACGCCGATGCTGCGATTTTGCAGCCCGGACAAAAACACTTGAAACGAGTGATTGCGGAAATGGGCGGCAAAAATGGGATTATTGTCGATGAAAGTGCGGATTTAGACCAAGCTGTGGCGGGCGTTGTTTATTCGGCATTCGGATACAGCGGGCAAAAATGTTCTGCTTGTTCGCGAGTAATTGTGGTCGAATCGGTGTATGATAATTTTGTGGAAAGGTTGGTAGAAGCCACGCGATCGCTCAACGTCGGCCCAGCAGAAAATCCCGGCACTCAAGTCGGGCCAGTCATCGATATCACCGCCCAATCGCGCATCCGCGAATACATCGAAAAAGGCCGCGCCGAAGCTAAAATTGCTTTGGAAATGCCGGCACCGGAAACCGGTTATTTTGTCGGCCCGGTGATTGTCACGGAGGTATCGCCAACAGCAACTCTCGCCCAAGAAGAAATTTTCGGCCCGGTTTTGTCGGTAATTCGCGCCAAGAATTTTAACGAAGCAATTGACATCGCCAACGATACGAATTTTGCTTTAACCGGCGGATTGTATTCTCGCACGCCTTCGCATATCGATCGGGCAAAAGCCGATTTTGAAGTCGGAAACCTGTACGTAAATCGCGGAACCACAGGCGCTGTGGTATCGCGCCAACCCTTCGGAGGATTCAAACTTTCGGGAGTCGGTTCAAAAGCCGGCGGGCCCGATTATTTGCTGCAATTCCTCGAACCCCGCACGATTACCGAAAACATTCAGCGGCAAGGTTTTGCGCCGATTGAAGGAGTAGACGATTAGTCATCAGTCATCAGTCATTAGTCATTAGTTAGCAGTTAATGATTAAACACTTTTGACTAATGACTGTAAATAATAAATTGTCTTGACTAACAGTAAGGTGCGTCGCCCGAAACAATCTGCAAGTTCCACTCTTAAATCTCACAGCGACGCACCCTACAAATTAGCACTCTTCGTCCTTACTAACCAGGAAGTATTTTAATATAAAACATTGCTAAAAAATGAGTTTAAAAATTTTCCGAAACTGGTGGGTTTTCGCCCTCGTAATTGTATTGGTAATCGGCATATTTTTTCGGTTCGCAAATCTCGATCGCAAATTCTACTGGATCGACGAAACCTATACCTCTCTGAGAGTTTCTGGCTACACCGAAGCCGAAATGCTCAAAGAAATTTCGTACCAGGAGATAATCTTAGCTTCAGATTTGCGAAAATACCAGCAGATAAATGCCGATAGCAATTTAACTGACACGCTGGGTTCTTTGGCAGCAGAAGACCCCCAGCACCCGCCAATGTATTACATACTAGCGCAATATTGGGCGCAGTGGTTCGGCACTTCCGTGACAGCAATGAGAAGTTTACCCGCCGTCATTAGCTTGCTAGTATTTCCCGCCATTTATTGGCTGGCTTGGGAGTTATTTGAATCCTCTGCTGCGGCGTGGATGGCGGTCGCCATTTTCGCCATTTCTCCCTACCACATCCTGTTCGCCCAAGAAGCGAGACAGTACAGTTTGTGGACTCTGACTACTATTTTATCAACAGCCGCCCTGCTGCGAGCAACCCGGGCTACCGATCGAGACAATGAATACCCAGTTAGGGGAGTTTATCATTGGGCAATTTACGCACTCCTGACAGCAATGGGACTTTACACCCACTTGTTATTTGCCTGCGTCGTCGCCGCCCACGCAATCTACATCGCAATTATTGCCAACTGGCGCGATATTAAAACATTTACTGCCTATTATGCGGCAGCTTTAATAGCATCGATCGCCTTCATGCCAATTCTAGTAAATACTGTAGAAAGCTTCAATCAAATTAAAAGCACAACAGCATGGGCCCAACAGGGAAATTTCTTAAGATTAGTTATCAGGTGGGTGGGTGCCGTCGCCGTTGCATTTTTTGATATTGGCACTGATGGTACTGCCAATTTCGCACAATTAGCCTTAGTAATTCCCGTTGGCATAATGATTCTAGCTTTAGTCGGCTATGCCCTTTATTTTCTGTGCAAGAAAACGCCAAGAAGAATCTGGTTGCTGATTTTATTGCTGATTGGTACAACTGCTTTGTTTTTAGCAGTACCCGATATATTTCAAGGTGGAAGGCGATCGGCAAATCCGCGATATTTAGTTCCTTGCTATGTGGGAATTCAGCTAGCAGTTGCTTACCTGCTGTCTGCCAAAATTAGCAGCAATCTCGATAATTTTAAACAGCAAAGATTGTGGAAGACAGTGATAGCAGCACTGTTTTTTGCCGGTATTATATCCGCTGGAGTTAGTTCTGGGGCAGATGTGTGGTGGAACAAAGGCAGCGGTTGGTTGCGGGCAGACTTGGAAGTAGCGAGGATAGTCAATGCAGCCAGCGATGCTGCGATCGTCAGCGATGCTAACATTGCATATATCATGCCTTTAAGTTATCGGCTGCAACCAAAAGTCAAACTGCTAATCCAACCCCGCTGCTACACTTCTTGCTACAAAAATCCAGAATTGGCAGTGAAAAAACCGCAAGCCCCGAAAATTCCCGGCGGTTTGGGCGAGTTGTTTTTATACAGACCGTCCTCAGCTTTGCGATCGGCAATTCAGCAGCAAAACTATCAAATAGATCCGGCTGACGCTAATGCTGAACTCAATCTCTGGAAAATCAGCAAAAAATAATCTGACAGGATTAAGGCAAAAAAACCGGGTTGCTGCCAAAAAATGTGTTGTTGGGCGCAACATACTGCCCGTAAACGCGGTTTTTGGCAGTTGGTCGGAAGTATAGTTCAATAGGGCTGCTTTTCGCGGTAAGCTAGAAGTTAAGAATCAAAAAATAACATCAAAAATCTCAAATGACAGTTACTGAAACCTCTAACATTCGCAAACTGCTGTGCGATCCCGACTTAGGGCTGATCCCTCACCTAGAAAAGTCCCTGAAAGACTTGCACTCATCTGCGATCGCCAACGGAGAGAAATTCAAGGTAGAACCTTACGATATAGAACTCAAAAACTGCCACACTCAGAAACATCCGAACGACCAAAAACCCCTCGTCACGCAGTTAGTGTCAATCAAAATTCCCCTGACTGGGAAAGTTCAAGACAAGATGGAACTGTACCTGATCGCAACTGAATTGCAGAACCAAATCGACTTCAAAATTATCGACTGGAGTGCCTTAGAACGCCGCCAATACGACATTCACGGCATCCCTTTAAAGCAGCCGATTACCAAAATAGACGGCGAGATGAATTACGAGTTGGTATTCGATCGACCAAACTACTGCTGCATTACCTTGTGCCGCCAATTTGACGTAACTTACGCCGCCAATTTTTAATACTCATTCTGAAAATTACGCGAGCATTTGTAGGGTGCGCACTGCGCACCTTACCGTTATCAATTCCCCATTACCAATTACCCATTACCAATTAATTCAAACGGTTCGCGTAGCAGTTTCTGCCAGAATCCTCTTAATTTGGGCAGGAGTCAGATTCGGATTGGCCTGCAACATCAAAGCTACTACCCCAGCTACGTGCGGCACTCCCATAGAAGTCCCCGCAAAATATCGATAGGGAATCCCCGGTTGAGAAAGCGGCACAGTGGAATAAACGTCGCCAGAATCAGTCCTGCCGCCGTCGCCGCCCGGAGCAACAAAATAGTCGATCGCCCCAAATCCCGCTCGGTTAGAATAATCGGCAAACAAGCCGTTTCGGCTAACAGCACCGACAGCAATTCCCACCTCATTAGCAAACCGAGCTGGATAATCTACTTGCGGGCGAGCATCATTTCCCGCCGCCGAAATGACGATCGCGCCTCTAGCTTCAGCCGCCCGAATCACATTCAATTCTTGCTCGTTCAACTGTTCGCCGCCCAAACTGACATTAATCACCCTCGCCCCATTTGCCACCGCATAATTAATCGCATTAATTTCATCCCTAATTCTCCCCACCCCGTTGCGATCGAGTATTTTCAAAGGCATAATCTTCGCAGTAGGAGCCGTTCCAGTCATTCCAACTCCATCTCTTTTCGCAGCAACTAAACCCGAGATATGAGTGCCGTGATTGTTATCGTCCATCGGGTCATTATCGCTGTTGACAAAATCCCATCCCCGGAAATCGTCCACAAACCCATTCCCATCATCGTCAACTCTATTGCTAGCTTTATTGCGACCGATCGCATCAACGCCGGTTTCCCCCGCATTGCTCCAAATATTCCCGGTTAAATCAGGGTGATTGTAGTCAGCGCCGCTGTCGATAACTGCTACCACAATGCCGTCTCCAGTCAACCCCCGGGCCCAAACTTCTGGAGCTTTAATTAAATCTCGGCCCCAATCGTCGCCGCCCAAATCGGGAACGTCAGGAGAAGTTGCAGTATTTCCAGCAGCAGCAACTGCTGCCGCCGCATTCACCAAACCGAAGCCGAAACGAGAGTCAAAACCTCCTGCGCTGCTAACATTGTTTGCAGAAACACTTGCAGGAGTTGCAGACAGATTTAAAGTAAAGTTTGTACTGCCTTGGAATTGATAAACTCGGACAAAGTAAGTTCCTGCTGCCAAACCGTTGATGTCGATCGACTCCGGCGATAAACCCGATTCTTGAGAAGCAGCAATAATATCGGTGAAGTCAATAGAATTGTCACCGTTAATGTCTTTAATTAGAGCAACATCAACATCTGCCGTCAAACCGCTGACAGTTAATTTAAAGTCGCTATTTCCCTGCAAAGTAAAGCGGTAAATGTCGTCTGGCCCGGCGCTGCTAACCGAGTCTGCGATCGTTTGAGTGCCGCTCAAAACGCCTAAATCGCGGGCTTGGCTGAGTTGGTTGCCCAATACGGCACTTGCAGAGATGAATGTATCGGCGAGGTCTTGTGGAGATGCGTTGGCTACCAAGCCTAAAATAGCATTGGACCCGCGAATTTTAATTACTGTATTGGAGATACCGGGGGCGATCGAGATTTCTTCCAGAATCAAGTCAGCTTCGGTAAGATTGTCAGTCAGCCCGATCGAATCGACAAAACTGTTAAAGTCAGTAATAATGTCAGCGACAGCGGGATCGGTTACTGCGGAATCCCCGCGGAGGACAAAAATATCCGGGCCCAAACCTCCTGTCAGCGTATCTTTGCCCCCATCGCCCGCTAAAACGTCGCTGCCGCTGCCGCCGCTGAGGGCGTCATCTCCCCTACCTCCCTGCAAGGTATCGCTGCCAGAATCGCCAAACAGGATGTCGCTGCCGGCACCTCCGTTGAGCAAATCGCTGCCAACATTACCGAACAGCGTATCGGAATTGCCGCCGCCGAGAAGGCGATCGTTACCATCATCACCGCTAATTATCTCGGCATCCGGCGAACCAACAATAAAATCGTTACCGCCGAGGGCAAAAAGTCCGTTAGGATAAGGAGTCAAAAAGCCCGGAGTCAAGGCGAAACTGTTGGGGCTATTATCTAAAAGATAGGAACGACCGTCAAAACTCGGGCCAGCCATAGAAATTTAGTCCTTAGATACGATCGATCTAAATTTTAGATTTAAAACATGAAATTGTGGTTAAGAAATCAATAATCCCAAATTCACGCATCAGGATTCAGAAAATGGGAACACAACACTTGCATCGAATTGCGAATTTTTTCAAGCTTGTGAAATCGCGTCTCCAGCCTTATTTGCGCTATTTAATTTTGGGCGGGACGTTTTTATTTATTGCCAGAGCTTTTTTAACTCACTGGCGAGAAATCGCGAATATCCGAATTCGAGCCGAAAGTTTTCCGCTGCTGGCGATCGCCCTCGGCGTCACTTTACTGTCGATGATTTTCGCCGGCTGGGTGTGGATGTTGATTTTGCGGGAATTCCGCCAACGCGTAAATGCCGCCTGGGCGATTCAAGTTTTTCTCAAAACTAATATTGCCAAGTATTTGCCGGGGAATATTTGGCATTTTTGGGGTCGAATCTCGGACGCCAAAAATGCGGGTATTTCGCCGAAAGCTGCTACTCTCAGCGTGTTGCTGGAACCGCTGCTGATGGCTTCGGCAGGTATTGCGATCGGCTTGCTGTGTTTCGATAAAATTAATTGGTGGTTGCGGATTTTCGGTTTTGCTGCTATTTTGATAGCGATCCATCCCCGAATTTTAAATCCGATCGTCCTATTTGTAGAGCGGTTGAAATTACAGAAGAAGGGAGAAAATGCAAACGCTGGGGAGGCAGTGGGCGATGCACGCATTTTTCGTTTAGAGTCTAGCTCCAATCTAACGAAAATAAAATCGAGTGTCAAGTCTAATCGCCAAATTAATTTGCCAATTAAACGCTATCCTTTAGTGCCGTTAATCGGACAAATGTGTTTTATCGGATTGCGGGGGAGCGGTTTTTTGCTAACTGTAACGGCTTTAAACCCGGTGAACTTTAACGATATGCCGAACTTATTCGGTGCTTTTTGTTTGGCATTTGTTGTCGGTTTAGTGGTACCGGGTGCGCCGGGAGGAATGGGAGTATTTGAAGCAACGGCGATCGCCCTGCTGTCCGATCGCTATTCTACGGGTATAATTCTGAGTGCGGTGGCGTTGTATCGGATTATCAGCATTTTGGCGGATGTTTCCGGTGCTGTTTTAGTAAAGATCGATCGGCGGCGCGATCGGCTTATGTAGAGGCGGTGGATGGTGAATGATACACTTAGGCGATCGCTTTTAGGTATCAGAAGATTGGGTTGGGATAGAATGGAAACAAGATCTTTGAGTAAAGTCTATGTCGGCTAGGGATGTTTTCCATGAGTCTGTGAAATCTGCTCTCCTGAAGGATAAGTGGGTGATTACCCACGATCCGCTGAAGCTAAAATTTAGTGAAGAGGATCGACTCAGGATTGACTTGGGAGCGGAACAGCTTTTAGCCGCAGAACGAGGTGTGCAGAAGATTGCGGTGGAGGTTAAAAGCTTTCTGAGTGAATCAGCCATGTTTGATTTCCACCTAGCCCTCGGTCAATTTCTGAATTATCGACTAGCACTCAGGAGTCTGGAGCCAGATCGATCGCTCTATTTGGCAGTTCCGATCGCAGCCTATAATTCATTTTTCTGTCGTGCTTTGCCACAAGCGGCGATAGCTGAATATAATTTGAAGTTATTGGTATATGACCCTACTAATGAGGTGATTGTGGAATGGATCGATTAGCTAAATATCGGCAGATTGTTCGCACTTTTTTGATGGAATATAGTAAGACTAAACCCATCAATGGCGACATTGAAATTCAGGTATTATTTGACACCGAACATGACCATTATCAGATATTAGATTTAGGTTGGGACGGTCATAATCGGATTTATAGTTGCCCGATTCACTTAGATATCCGCAATGAAAAAGTCTGGATTCAACGCAATCAAACTGATGAACTGATTGCTGAGGAGTTAGTGCAGATGGGTGTGGCGCGGGAGGATATTGTTTTGGGGCTTCAACCTCCCTATGCAAGACCGTTTACGAGCTATGGCGTTGCTTAGGCTGTTTAGGAAATTCTGTTTTACTCTCGATCGCGCGATCGGCTTTACTTGTTATATGAAGTTCACGCAGCCACACACACAACACGAAAACCGCTGTTGGTGTTGCAATCGTCCGGCGCATTGCGGCTGCGAAAAGCCGAACGGCAGAACCTCGGATCGTGGATCCACGAACCACCACGCAGCAGCCGAGTTTGGTTATCACCCTCTGTATTGACTAATAACTCAACATGATTTTTGTAACGATTATCATTACAGTTATTATCCCAAACCGTACCATCAGCAGGCGCACCTTGATAGCTATCATGCCAAGGGTCAGCACACCACTCCCAGACGTTCCCGTGCATATCGTAGAGTCCAAAAGCATTCGCTACGCCAAAACTACCCACAGACGTTGTTTCTTGCCGATAAATTCCTTTAGTCCCAGCAGCATAAGTATGATTGCCATTATAACTCGCTAAATCTGTCGTAATCGTTTCCCCAAAATAAAAAGGTGTGGTTGTCCGGGCGCGACAAGCATATTCCCACTCGGCCTCACTGGGAAGGCGATAGATTTTACCTGTTTTTTGAGATAATCTGGCGCAAAATTCGACAGCATCATACCAAGAAACCTGTTCAACAGGGCGATTTGCACCTTTGAACCTGGAGGGATCTGGATAGAGTTTGCGGTTAACTTGAGGTAGATTTGCTACGGTTTTCCACTGGGCTTGGGTAACAGGATATTTGCCCATAAAGAAAGCTGGGACAGTTACCTGGTGCTGGGGGCCTTCATCATCGGTTCTCTCAAGTTCATTTTTTGGAGAACCCATTAAGAAGCTTCCTTTAGGAATCTGTACCATTTCTAGCTGGACGCCATTACCCAAATTTTCGATGAAATTCCAAGCTTGTTGAGGCGATTTGCGAATAGTTAGAGGCTGAGAACTCAGCAATTTGTCAATGAAAGATTTAAATTTTACACTTATACTTGCAACTTCAAAATCAAAAAGTTGTAAGTTAATATTTGTCTTAAGCGGTGCAAGTTCTTGAGGAATCTGCGAGACCCTTGCCATTTCAGACTGATTTGCTAATAAGTTAATTTCATCTTCTAATTTTTTAATTTCCTCCTCTAAATTATTGATAGTTTGTTGAATAGAAGGTTTTTCAAACGCATTTAGCGTCGTCCCCAACTGTGTATAAGCTGCTTCCAACTGTTTCAATAAAAGAGCTTGATGGTTTTTCTTTAAAAGAATTAACTGCTCATTGGTGCTTTCATTTTGCATAGACAACTATTCACCTAGATAAACTATTAATGTCCTGCTCTAATTTAACGATATCTATTTCTATATCCTGAATTTGCTTTTTGATGATAACAATATCTGTGGCATTTAAAGTGGAGCTAAGCTGATTGTAAGCTGCTTCATACTTAGCGCACAAAATAGAGTAGTTACCTTTTAAGGCCTTCAATTTTACCTGCCGAAAAGAAGGGAGGCGATCGAGGGAGTCCCCAGCCACGGAAGAATACCGTGCCTGCGATCGCTCCAAATCCAGCCATACAGATCGTAAAATTGAAGTAGGAATCATAAATGCAGCCGTCACATCTTCCCGTCGCTTTTCTACCGCTACCGCCATTCCTACTACCCCTTGCAGGGATTCATCCCAGATGGGCGCACCGCTAAACCCTTTTTCAACTGGCCTATCTTGAGCTGCTAGAGCATCTAGTTGCACCCAGTTATTTGCCGTCCTATCGCGCAGAGTTGCAGTTGCCCATATTCCCAGATCACGCCCCTGTGGAAATCCAAAAATTCTGATAGGATGCTCCCAATAATCTTCAGTAGCAAGCAGGTATACTGGTTGTATGCTAATGGGTGAATTACCCTCTAATTCTAACCCGGCAATGTCTTCTCCGGACTGAGATGGGTTAACTGGCTGCCAGAATACGACTTTGGACTTGACTTTTTGCCCTGGTGCAATCAGCGGAAAATCTAATTCGATAAAGTCAGTTGGCTTTTCCTGAGTGTTCCCAGGAATACTCAAAGCTGCTGCCACAACATGAGCGCAGGTGAGCAGATAGCGATCTGATACTAAAAAACCCGCTCCCACTACTGCACCATTAGCGTGATATATGCGGGCGATCGCTCCTTTAAAGGCTTGAAAATAGTTATTATTCAGCATCAGATGACTTTAATTTTTTCTGGTTCCATTTCAGGGTAATCTCGTAATTAACCTCCCCTCCAACTGATGCAAGGATTGCTCCCGTATCAGCCGTAAGTTTAACTCCAAACTTAACCTCTACTTCATCAGCAGGAGTATTTAAGTCCTTAAGCTTAGAAATAATAATAGATGCTATAGGTTTAATCCCATCTAAAGCTTTTTCAAAAGTTTGTTGCGCTTTAACAACCATCTGCCCGGAAGGCAGTGAAACTCGTTGTATAGCTGGAGATTCTGGCTCTTCTATTTCTACTAAAAATGTAGTGCCATCTTCTAAGGAAAACTCGGCTAGTTGTGTCATTGGAATGCCTGCCTAAAATTTATAGGAGAGTATTTAGATATTGGGCGATATTATTTTATCACTTACGTAGAGCTAATTGCAAGGTCGTTTAAGTTTAACTTAGTCGTTGCACGGGTTTTTCGCGTTCTGGACTGATGGTAGATTATCAGGATCGGGCGATCGGACTATAAAATTAGTTTGTAGTGAGGACTTTAGTCATCAGCAGTTAAAAACTAAAGTCCTCACTACAAACCATGTAGGGTGCGCGCTAGGCACCTTACCCTTGTAAATAGTGTGTCAAACTACTTTTTGCGTCCAGGACTGTCATTCTAACCAGAAATCAGTCGTTGTCGAAATTCCTTAACTGCTGCGAGGGAATTGGGATATCGGACATATTCCGCCAACAAGTTTATATCTAAATCAGGCAGAATTTCGCTGCGACTGATTTGCTCATAACCGCAGGTTTCGACAAATTGAACTGGAATTTCTTCTAGTAGATAGTAGAGGCTAAAGCGTTCATTTTGCCAAAACCAAACCTCTTTAACATTTAACCTTCTGTAAACTTCCAATTTATTCAGGCCACCACTGGTAACAACAACCTCAATTGCCAAATCGGGAAATTCTTTGTCTGTACCAATGCAGTAAGCTTCATCGGGTTCCGTACCACCTCTTTTTTCCTCTTGCCGCAGGGTGGTAGAACCAAAGGGAAAATAGTTGATATCTGCTTCTAAAAAGTAGATTTCTAAGAGATTTCCAATGCGAGTTTTTCTATTTTCATGGCGCCGAGAAGGTGACATAATTTCTAAGGCTCCATCTAAATAAGTGACTCGATATGCCGAACTATCCCCATTTCTGGTGAGTAAAGTTTCATATTGTTCCCAGTTAACGCGATCGGTAATATAGCGGCATTCGGAATCTTGGCGTTGGAGTGCTTGTTGGTCAAGTAGAGCATTGAGATCGCTTGTCAACATAGTATTACCTCCTTTAGGTTGTCTTGATTATAATGAGAGTTAATGCGATAAATCCTGTTAAAAAATCTGCCTTAAGAAAGAAGAATTACCTATTGACTTGGCTGGATTTCTTGTGGTATATTTTAAATAATGGGAGTGGAGAGATTAAATTTAATTTTGCCAACACTCCCATTATTAAATTGTACTCTATTCAGTGGCAAGAGTCAAGCTTTTAGACCGAAAAAAAAAAGCGATTTTTTTTTAATTCATTCAAGTAAAATTAATCGGCGCTCATTATCAATTCCCCGTTCCCTTCAATCACTTCGCCAATCTCAAAAGCAGAAATTCCCTGAGATTCAAACCATTTAACAGTCTGTTCTACTTCCCTGCGATCGAGCAAAAGTACAAAGCCAATGCCCATATTAAAAGTATTGAACATATCGGCCGTCGCCACAGAGCCAGCTTCAGCAATCCAGTCAAAAATCGGCAAACTCGGCCAGCTATTGCTGTTAATTTTGACAGATTGATTTGCTGCCAAACAACGGGGCAAATTTTCCGGCAAACCGCCGCCGGTAATGTGGGCCATGCCGTGAATGTCTAAGCCGCTCTTAATTGCTGCGAGGACTGGCTTGACATAAATTGTAGTTGGAGTTAATAGAACTTCTCCCAAACTTTTGCCGCCTAACTTTTCCGGTTGGGAATGCCAATCAAAACCGCGATCTGCCGCAATTTTTCTGACCAAACTAAAACCGTTGCTGTGGACGCCGGAACTTGCCAAGCCGATCGCCACATCTGAGACTTTAACCTGGGAACCGTCCAACAATTTGCTCTTTTCGACAATTCCCACGCAAAACCCAGCCAAATCGTACTCGCCCGAAGAGTAAAAACCGGGCATCTCGGCGGTTTCGCCTCCGAGCAAAGCACAGCCCGCTTGCTTGCAACCTTCAGCAATCCCTGTCACCACAGCAGCTAATTGTTCGGGATTTAGCTTTCCCGTGGCTAAATAATCGAGAAAAAACAGCGGTTCCGCCCCGGATGTGAGTACGTCGTTGACGCACATCGCCACCAAGTCGATACCTACCGTGTCGTGCCGATCGAGACTGTGGGCCAATTTCAACTTAGTTCCCACGCCGTCAGTGCCCGAAACCATCACCGGCTCTTTTAAACCCTCCGGAACGCTGAAAAACCCGCTAAATCCGCCGAATCCGCCCAAAACACCCGATCGGTGGGTGCTCTTGACCGTATTCTTGATGCGATCGACAAAAGCTCTGCCCGCCTCAACATCCACACCTGCTTGTTGATAATCCATAAGTCCGCCAAATCGATTTCTTCTAATGTTTAGTTTATGCCGATAACAGTTGACAAACCGTTTTTTTTAGACTAGCCGTTCGGCAGACCACAAAATACAATAATTTTTTGTAAAATTTTGTAAACTTTTCTGGAATTGCTGAAACGGCTGTAAGCAATGGAATTGAAGCATTTTTTGAGAGCGATTTTGGAGGATATTTGAGGAAAATTTGGTAAATTTCGTGCTGTGAGCGATCCCCAAGCGCAAAAGTTTGTGGTAGTCTGTTGCAGTTCGTGAACAACACACAAATTGCGAATCGAGTAGGAGTTGTCAAGTATCGGGGAAGCTTGGGCCATTTTTTGGGGCTGAAGCATTAAAGCCAAAACGCGCCCGGATACTTTGGTTTGACTCGCGGGGGAAGGGCTTGCGCGCTTTTGGAGAAATCCTTGACGCCTCAGCCATTTGGTTAATCCTCCGATCTCGATGAGCAATGGCTCTTCACAAAAATGGACGTATGAAGGAAAAATTTGTTGGTGGTCTACTCGCTGTCCTGTTAGTTCCTGTAGTAGGAACGGCATCGTCTTGTCACGCACAAGCAACAACAGGTGCCGTCAAGGAAAACTCTCAGGGTTCCAAACAGCAACAAGTAGTTGCCACCCAACCGTCCCCGCAGTTAAACGCGACTCGGGTAGAAGCACAAAAAGTCGGACAGTACCAAGCAAGGGCTGAAATTGTCCAAGACTCGATCGCCAAAATCCAGCCCCACGAATTAGACGGGCGACAAGCAGCGACGGTTTACGTGCGAAACATTCCAGTCATCACCTTTCTGAACCCAAGTCCAGAAACAAATACCAAAATCGGAGAAACTGGCGACAGCTCTTCGAGTGCTAGCAGTCAGTCAAAAGTAGCGGGCGCGAAAGAAAATCCCAAAACCGGAAACACCGCCACCGGCGAAAGCAACCGAGAACCAGATCCAGTGTGGCGGGCATCGAGCTTAGCAGCAAGACTCAACCAGCTAGCCCGCAACAACATCGATCCGAACAGCATTACAGTCAAGTGGGAAAAAGGCGATCGCTACACGATCCAGGCAAACGGCGAGGACTTGGTAAACATCAACGCCGAAACCATCCTCCCCGACACCACCAGCAACTTTAGCCGAGATGCCCTCCAAGTAACCAATCGCCTCCGCAGGCTGCTGGGCAACGCCCCACCCCTCGAAGCAGTCGCAGGCAAACCCCAACCAGAACCCCCCGTGCTGTCTTTGGGTCCAGTTCAAGTGCGGATCAGCGGCTGGGCTTCCTGGTACGGCCCGGGATTTGACGGCAACCTCAGCGCCAGCGGCGAGCGTTTCAACCAAAATGCCTTGACTGCAGCCCACCGGCACTTGCCCTTCGGCACCCTAGTCATGGTAAGAAATCTCGACAACGGCCGATCGGTAGTAGTCCGCATTAACGATCGCGGCCCCTACGTGGGCGATCGAGTAATTGACCTGTCAGCAGGCGCCGCCAGCGTGCTGGGAATGATGAGCAGCGGCGTTGCGAGAGTCGAAATCGAAGTAATCGAACCGAAGCAGCAAACAACAGTTGGACGGTGAACGTTACAGTAAGGCACAATACAAACGAATGCCTTCAGGAGTTGATCGGTGCGCCTGTTTACTACCACTGCAGCCCTGCGCTGCTATTTAAATTCACAAAAGTCTGCTGCACCTGACGTGACAGTCGGTTTGGTACCGACAATGGGAGCTTTGCACGCAGGACATTTGAGCTTGATCCAGCGGGCCAGACAAGACAATGCGATCGTCCTGGTCAGCATTTTTGTCAACCCGCTGCAATTTGGGCCGACAGAAGATTTTCAAGATTATCCCCGGAATTTCGAGCAAGACCGGCTGCTGTGCGAACAAGCTGGGGTTGATGCAATTTTTGCTCCCTCAGCAACCGAAATGTTCGGGAACCAGGCGGTCAATCGCACTGAAACAGAAAAAACCGCCCAAAAACAGATAGAGATTCAGCTTTCATCCTTAACTCAAGTAGTGCCGCCGCCGGCGATGACATCGGTTTTGTGCGGCAAATCTCGGCCCGGTCATTTTCAGGGAGTCGCGGCAATTGTGACCAAACTTTTGAGTTTGGTGCAGCCGACAAAAGCTTATTTCGGTCAAAAAGACGCGCAGCAGCTAGCAATTATCCGCAAGCTGGCTGTTGATTTTAACTTGCCTGTAGAGATTGTCGCTTGTCCGATCGTCCGCGAAGAATCAGGACTGGCAATGAGTTCTCGAAATCAGTATTTAACAGCCGAGCAAAAACAGCAAGCCTGCGCACTCTACCGCGCGCTGCAACACGCCTCAAAAACTTTTGCTTCAGGCGACCGCACCGCAGCGGGCGCACTCGCTGCCGCCCGCGCCGAAGTGGCAAAAGAGCCCGCTGTAAAGCTCGAATACGCCGAACTCGTCGATCCCGACACTCTGACACCGCTGCCGGTTGTAGAGACATCGGGACTGTTGGCCGTAGCAGCCAGAGTCGGCTCTACTCGGTTGATTGACAATATAATTTTGAGGAACCGCCGCCCAATTGTGGCGATCGACGGCCCGGCGGGCGCTGGGAAATCGACGGTAACTCGCTCAGTTGCAAAAGCTCTGGGCTTGTGCTATTTGGATACGGGCGCGATGTATCGGGCGCTGACTTGGCTGGCGTTGAAAACAAACACGCCAATGTCCGACGAATGCGCGATCGCCGAATTAATCAGTTGCAGCTATTTAGAATACAACCTCGATCCGGCATCTTTGAGCGTGAAGATTAACGGCGAAGACGTAACCGAGGCAATTCGCAGTTTAGAAGTGACATCCCGCGTCTCCGAAATGGCTGCGATTCCCGCGGTGCGAGAGTTTTTGGTAGAGGAACAGCGGCGCTGCGGCAAATCCGGCTCAATTGTGGCAGAAGGCCGGGATATAGGCACTAACGTGTTTCCCGATGCAGAACTGAAGATTTTTTTAACGGCTTCGGTACAAGAGCGAGCGCGCCGGCGGCTGTTACAACTTAAAGACACCGATCGGGCTAATATTAGCTTGGCACAATTGCAGCAAGACATCGCGCTGCGGGACGAAAAGGACAGCACCCGCAAGATTGCACCTTTGCTCAAAGCAGCCGATGCTGTCGAAATTCAAACAGACAATCTGACTGTTGACGAAGTTATCGCTCGGATTGTCGGTTTGTACAAAGAGAGAATCGGCGGTAAAAGTTAATTTTGGGGCCATCCGGGCGATCGCCTGCGGTCTCAAATCCGGTTCAATCAAGCTGCATTCAGCTAGGAACGCGGCGGCCAGTCTGAGTCCCTAAGAATATAAACGTGTGATTAACGCATCCCCCTGGGAAAAATTTCAACCATCCCCGGTTTTCACGGGAGAGAGCGTTTCTTCTACACAAGTCTTAAATTTTTCGATCCTGACAGACTTTCGTGCGATCCGTTATTTGCAGTAGCATTTTTAGAGATAATCCGATTTAAGATTATCGTTTTAAGTCGATCGACTTGATATCAACATAAAACCTACAATTAACTTTGCAAGGTGTGAAGGAGAGAATGAAGTGACAAAATTGAAACGGCTATTGAGGCGGCGAAAAAAATTAATCGTTGCAATGCTTGCCGCCACAGGCAGTTTTTTACTGGGCGTGACGTTGCCAATCAACTTGCGGGCAACTGGGCCGGTGGAACCGATGCAGCCCCAAGTCTTGGCCGTATCCGGGCCGCAAGAACCAAAACCGATCGCCAATGTTAATCGGTTCCAAGGGGCGATCGCCCACCGAGTCGAGTTTTCCCAACAGACTATAGGTCAATTGGAGGCAACCCGTTTTCAATCAGCCCTACCGTCGCAGTTTAAAGGTACAATGCTCCGTCAAGCCACACTTGACCCAAAGCACAAGGCGATCGCCCTGACATTTGACGACGGGCCGTGGCCGAAAACAACGACACAAATCCTAGATATTCTCAAGAAAAACAATATTAAGGCTACATTTTTCTGGGTAGGAAGATACCTGCAAACTTATCCCGAACTTGGCAAACAAGTTGCGGCGGCCGGTCACGCGATCGGCAACCATACTTGGAGCCACCAATACATTAAATATAACGAAGACGGTGCCGCGCGCGAGATCGATCGTACGTCATCGTTAATTGAGGAAGTAACAGGGGTGAAAACATCGATGTTCCGCCCGCCGGGAGGCATTTTAAACAATGGATTGACAGCTTACGCGCAAAAAAACAATTATGCAGTTATCATGTGGTCTGCTGATTCTTTTGATTGGCGAACTGCCACGCAATCTTTGATAGAAAACGTAATGTCGCAAGCAAATTCCGGCGGGATTGTATTGATGCACGACGGCGGCGGCAATCGAGCGAGAACTGTACAAGCTTTGCCCGATATTATTGCTCGGTTGAGGAAAGAAGGGTACAAGTTCGTGACAGTTCCAGAGTTATTGCAGATGCAGGAACAAGATATGAAAAAGCAGGAAACCGCACAAAAATAAAAAAATGGGAGAGTGGAATTAAGCGCCATTTTCCCATTTTTTTTAGGTTGTTCGATCTGTTTTTTAGAAGGAGGGCCTCATGAAGAAAGAAGAAGTAACAACCGCGCCCGGTTATGAGGACGTTTTTAATTGCAGAAACCCTTACTTTAATTGCATTTCCACATCGATCTTCTTCCTTCTTCCTTCTTCCTTCGTGTCCTTCGCGTCTTCGCGGTTCAATATT
>JAUBOG010000329.1:0-7595 GCA_036700105.1 Microcoleus occultus BM001215583 | reverse complement strand
TCTATTCCAGCCTCCCCCCTTACCAAGGGGGGATTGAGGGGGGTTCTAGATTGCCAGCGGTATAAATTCCACCAGTTCGACTTGTCAGAAACAAAATACAAAACTCCATCTAGCGACCATTCCGGCTGAAAAATCGACTCGTCAGCACCGCCGGCGACTAATTTTTTTTCCCCTAAAGAACCGCCAGCATTAATTTTGGCAACCCACAATTCTGTACCGTCCCAAGGCATATTTGGATGGTTCCAGCTAATCCAGGAAAGTTGAGAACCGTCAGGACTCAAGCGCGGCGAAGCATAAAAATCATCGCCTTGAGTTAAGATTTGAATATCTGCGCCGTTATCTAAATTAATGCTAACAATGGTGTTGACACATTCGCCGTCGCCTGCATCGGATTCGCGCACGCAAATCAAGCGATTTTTTTGCTTGTCAACAATCGCATCTGCATACCGACAATCCGCAGCGGGTGTCAGAGGTTCTGGCTGAGAATCTAATTTTTGACAGTAAATGCGTTGGTCGGCAAAATGAGAGAAATAGATAGTCCCGCCAGCAACAGCAAAAGCAGCGCCGCCGTATTCGTGAACGCGAGTGCGAACGTTAAAAGGCGCGGGTGTTACGTCAGTTATTTTACCGTCGGGAGTGCGCCGCACGATGACGCTTCTTCCGCCTTCGGAGGGTCGTCCTTCTACCCAGTAAATATCATCGCCGCCGATCGCAATTTGTCCGAGTCCGACTGTTCCGGAAACAATTAAATCTGAGGTAATGGGAGATTTCCAAGAACCGTAAGGTGATACTGCATTCATATAGTTAAGTCTGTTGTGTTTGACGCACAAATAAATTTATATTTGTAGTTTACAGGAATTCAGTCACTGAGGAAGCAGAATGTCTAAAAAACTCGTACTGATGGATCACGACGGTGCGGTAGATGACTATCTGTCTGTCGTGTTGCTGATGACTATGGAGGAAGTGGAAACTCTGGGAATAATTGTCACTCCCGCCGACTGCTACATTCAACCGGCGGTGAGCACCACGCGCAAAATCCTCGATTTGATGGGGCGTTCGGATGTTCCGGTGGCGGCGAGTACGGTGCGGGGACTCAACCCGTTTCCGGTGCTGTTTCGGCGGGATTCCTTTGCGTGCGATCGGCTTCCGATTCTAAATGAAAAAGCCACCGTTGACACGCCTTTAATATCAGAACCCGGACAAAACTTTACGGTGCGAGTGTTGCGGGATGCGCCGGAACCTGTGACATTAATGGTAACGGGCCCGCTGACAACTGTAGCGCAAGCTTTAGATATCGCGCCAGAAATTGAAAGCAAAATTAAAGAAATTGTGTGGATGGGAGGCGCGCTTAACGTTACGGGCAATGTTAGCAAAGATATGGAACCGGGACAAGATATGTCGGCGGAATGGAATGCTTACTGGGACCCGATCGCGATCGCCCGAATTTGGCAAACTAAAATCCCGATCGTCATGTGTCCTTTAGATATCACGAATAATGTACCGCTAACTGTGGAATTTTCCAATCTTTTAGCAAGACAGCGCAAATATCCGATTTCCGACTTGGCAGGACAGTGTTACGCCCTAGCAATATCTCAAGATTACTATTTTTGGGACATTTTGGCAACAGCTTATTTAGCGCATCCAGAATTTTACGAACTGCGAGAATGGGAAACCGAAATTGTTACCGAAGGTGTCAGCCAAGGACGCACAAAAGTTAAAACCGGAGGGCGAAAAATTCAAGCAATGGATCGAGTGGACACCGAAAAATTCTACAATTACATATTGCAGCAGTGGGCGCGTTAATCATCAAAATATTTGACAAGGGCGGGTTTTTAGCAAAAAATATCCCTACAAAGCCCGCCTCAACTCCAATATTTACCCTATCTTCTCTTTCCTCTCTTTCTCTGCGCCCTCTGCGCCCTCTGCGCCCTCTGCGGTTATTTTAAAAAAAATCTCATTCACAAATCCAACAAAATTGGGATAAGCGGCGCAGACTCGGTTTGTCAATTGTCAATAGTGGAAAAAAATCCGATGAAATTATCCTCAAAAAAATTCTGGATTGTGGCGTGTGTTTTGTACTTGTTAATTATTCTCAGTATCATGCTGGTAGCAGATATGGGAATATTAGTTGACTTTCCTCTTGCTCGCCCGCCTTATGACAAACTCGGACACTTTGTTTTGTACGGAATAGCATCTTTTTTGTGCCATCGAGCGACTGGCAAAAAAATGATGCGTTTGTTGAATTATTCAATTCCTTTCGGGCCCGCACTTTTTACTCTGTTCACTGCTGGGGAAGAAATGCTGCAAGGGATTTTGCCAAATCGTACTGCTAGCATTGAAGATTTTTTATTTAGTTTTGCCGGGATTGCAGTTTTTTACGGGATTGGAGAAGTTTGGGATAGAACAGAAGGGAATTGAGAGAAACCGCAATACCAGATTTTGATGGAGAATCGTCAATTAGGCAGCGGTGCGCGACGCGCACCCTACTTGAGTTATTTTCTCATGTCTTTGATAACTTGTTCGAGTGTATTTGCTTCTTGAGTTTTGCCCTGGTTTCTAAATAAATCCCTGGCTTTTTTTACTGACTCTACTGCATCTGCCGTTTTGTTTTGTGCGTAGAGGACTTGCGCGAGCATATAATGAAATTCTGGGACGTTGGGTTTGAGGCGAATTGCTGTTTGAAAATTGGGCAGTGCTTCTGCTAGTTTGTTTTGATTGGCTAGAATGCTGCCCAAGTTAGCGTACGCTTCGGCAAAATTGGGGTCTATTTGAATTACTCTGCGAAATGCTGCTTCTGCACCTTGTCTGTTTTGCTGGGCGGCAAAATCTAAGCCTTGTTGGAAATATTGGTTGGCTCCGGTATTTTGAACTAAACTATTGTTGGCCGGTGACTCTGCGCGTATCGGTAAAGAAATATTTGCAGCACAAACTGGAGCAACTGTCAATATGCTGGCGGCTGCTAAGACAGTTAAAAATTGATTTTTTTTGCACTCGTTTAACATTGGCAATTAACCTGAATTTCCATCTGCATAATGTGTTTTAGAGCGTTCAATTGCTCTCTTCTAAAAAGGTTTGTACTCGACCGTTGGGCCTCAAAACAACTCTAATTTTTGGGTTTTTCCCGTTGGTAACGGCAGAAACAAACGGTTCGCCTACTAATGGCATATTAGTGCGATCGATATAATCGGCTGCTGCTTTTCCCATCGGCATAATACTTTGAATAGACCCAGTTTCATCGATCTGCAGGCTGTATTCCAAAGTTTGTTCCATTCCTTCGGTCGGTTTCCAGCGTTCCTCAAAGTAAGTTCTAGCTTCTGAAACTTGAGGAATTGTATCAAATAAAGTGCGGTTTTTTTGGCTCGCTGCAGCCTGGTTGCTGCCGTCAGACTCGGCTTGCGGTTGAGTGTCCTCCAGGGCTGGGAGTTCGGTACTGGCTGGGGGGACGATCGGCTGGGGTAGAGGGGGGAAGGGTTGCGGCCCGGGAACGGGGAATCGGGAAGCAGACAGGGAGGGCGGCAGGGGCGGCGGTACGGCGGGAGCTAGTCTGGGCGGTACGGGGGGCAGTACGTAGGGTACTGGTGCGGGTGCTTGGGGGCCGGAAATTGGTTGTTCTGCGGGGGCGGGAATTGTGATTACTTGCCCCCGATCGGGTTCTGGGGCGCTGGCGTTGGGGGGAAAGAGCAGGGGGGGCTGCTGGATGGGGCTGGGTTTGTTTGCCGCCGGTGTAGGGGCGAGGGCGATCGGAGGCAAGCTGGGGCTCTTGGAGGCGGCGGTGTTGATGGGCGGGGGCGGTAGGGGCGGTAATGCCGGCGGTAATGCGGGTGTTGGTGCTAGGGGTGTGGGTTGGGCCGCAACTGGGCTGGGGGAGGCGCCGGTAGCTAGTTGGGGCTGTTGCGAAGCGGTGCTCAATTGCGGACTGGCGGGGGCGGTGGCTGTTTGCTCTTCGGTGGCGGTTCGATCGAGCATTTCGATCGCTCCTGCCGTCACGCCTGCCACTGCGACCAGCATTGCTGCCACCTTGAGCCAGGGTAGCTGCAGCGGCCGGGAGCGCGATCTGTTGAGGTTGGGAATCGCCATTACTTCGGCGGCGCAGTCATCCAATGCTGTGGCCAAGTCGAACAGTTGCAGGGTGCTCAAGGGAACTACCGGCCCGGATTCGGAGGCGCTCAAAGACCCTAAAAACAAGTTGTGGGCGAGCAAGCCCCTGGGTTCTAAGCGGGGGGGAACCGGAAGGTAGGAAGTGTTTGGGGCCCAAGTTGCTAGTTCGGAAGTGCTGGCGGGTCGATCGAAGATAGCGGTGCCGGGCCCGGCTTCTGGCTCGTCTTTACCCGCAGCGGTAAAGTCGGTTTGAGAGTTGAGGTTGCTCGGACTGTCGCGGGATGCGCCGAGCAAGTTTTGGACGTAGTTGCTGACAGCTTCGTGGAGGGTTTCGAGTTGAATTCGATCGCCCCTGAGAGTAACGTGTTGAGTATCTGGCAGTCTGGGGTCATCGAGCCGCAACTCGAAATTTAAAGATTTAAACACGGGTTTGCCCGCCCAGCGAGATAAAGGCGAACTTTTGGCTGTAATTTCCAGCGTGCAAGTGGGGGGCGTGTACCGTTTGAGAACCATAGCAAAGAAGGAAGAAGGAAGAGGGAAGAGGGAAGTTCGGCAACGGATTGTGTAACGGATGTAACGGATTTCAGTCCGAAGCAATAAGTCCGAGGGAAGTCGCAAGAAGCAAGAGGCAAGAGGGAATAACTATGTTTTATCTGATATTTGGCAGCATTCTCAACAAGCTTTGTTTAGTAATAGGCAACGAGGGCCTGTTCCTGATGTTTGTCGTTCCCATTATGACTTAACTAATTCTTAGCGCGGTCTAGGAGAGCCAGCCAGAGGCGGCGGTGGCCGCCGGGACTGCTGTAAAACAGCAAATCGATCAGCAGTTTGAGGGCCAAATCAGTCAATTCTCGGCCCGATAAATTTTCTACATCTTCCATGCGCGAGGCATAAGTGTTGCTGAACCTGTCAATATAATCTCCCAGCAAAGCGATTGTGTGAGGTTCGCGGTTTAGCTCTGCCATTTGTTCGAGCAAAGCCACAGCGCGGCGGATTAAAGCTTGGTGCTGCGATGCCAAATGACAGCTGATCAGCACGAGCGATCGAGCTTCTTCCACATCGAGTTTTTTGCGCCCTCCCTGGCCTTTCCGCAGCGGGTTAGACTGTCGCAGCCGCCACAAAGCAACCCGATCGGCTACCATCGGCTCTAAATTCAGTTCGGCTGCTACCTTGAGCATCGCCTCTGAGCCTATTTCTGCCAGCGCTTCTAGGGCTAACAGCACTAAATCCAGTTGGGCTTTAATGTTGTCCAACTGGGTGGGTTCTGGTGCTTTTTGGGTCAATTCTTCCCAGTTGGGAGATGGGCCCGTTTCGTTTGTGGGAGCGGAGGGCTTTACGGTCGAGCGCATGGCTTGGGCACGGGAAATAAGACAGGTTGAGTCAGGATATCGACAGTCTGCAATGCTTTTGCTTGGCGGCCGGACAAAAGCATATCTGTTAATTTGTCTCCATAGCTCGTTGCTTTGATTCCGGCAATCCTAACTGCTGGACGGATTTGCGAGTTGAAAGTTGCGGTTTTAAGTTCGATCGACCAACCGCAGCACAAAGATCAAAAATTTTACTCCCAACCATCCTACTACGCCGCAGAGCGATCGAAATCAAATCACGGCTTTGAAACTATGGGTACATATAGCAATCCAAAGATTCTCCCTATCTCGAATGCTACTTATAGTCTGTCGATACTTATAGGCTGTCAGATTATAGTTGTCATTGCTTAATCGGGCGCAGCCTATGGATATTACAGAGCAATTCGGTCAAAAAGTTAGACACTTCAGAAAGCTCAGAAATCTTTCCCAAGATCGGCTTGCAGAACTATCTGAATTACATCGCACCTATATTGGCTCAGTTGAACGGGGAGAAAGGAATATAACGCTGCTTAATGCAAACAAAATAGCCAAGGCATTATCCGTTAGTCTAGCTGAACTGGTAACTGATGATGACTGAAAGAAAACTGGAGCAAATTTTAGCAAGATACCAAAATTCATTTGCCGAGAAAGTTTATGCAGAAGAAAATGAAGAACACGATATTTTAATGGATGTATTTGGTATCTCTCCCATAATAAAAAAAGAAAATAAGCAATATTGGGGGCGCGAGCTAGGTATGTGTTGGCAATTATTAGTTACTGAAACGTGCAAAGCATATTGCAGTAGTTTTCAGCCAGCATTTAAAGTTGGAAGCGATGAACCCTGCGATCTGATTGTTGATGGGTACGCGATAGATACAAAATATCGTATTGGCTCAGGAGATTCTGGAACACTGAAAAAATTCAAATCCTATGGCCCGCTACTTCGTACTTATAATTACGAGCCAGTATTTTTAATACTCAGACAAGATAATTTGCCCGCAGCTATTACAGCGTGCCAAGTAGGGACTTGGAGAGTTTACACTGGCGACGCTTCGTTTGAGTTCATACAAAGAATCAGCGGGTTTGATTTAAAGTCATTTCTTACTCAAAGAGTGGGAGAGTTCCCTGTACACCGCTGAAACTATCAAGGCGCTTGTTGATAATCTCTATGTAGTCAGGTACTATTTCAATACCAACATACTTAATGCCAAATTCTTGCGCCGCCAGCAATGTAGTTCCCGAGCCTGCGAAAGGATCGATTAGAATAGAATTTTCCAAACGCGGTACAAATATTTCGACCAGCTTTCTCATGAGAGCGATTGGTTTAACCGTGCAATGGACATTAAACTCCTCGGTTTTATCGCGCTGTATACCTTCTAAAATATTTGACTGAAAACCACCGCACCCATCTTTAGTATAAAATACACCAGTACCATACTCCTGTAGAGTTTCCAAATAATTATTGACCAGTGGTTTTTGAAGTACGCAGATTGCTTCCCATTCGTTTCTCAGACAACTGTGCCAACCATCCCATTTTTCAGGATTTTTATATCCTTTCTTCTCGAACTGTTGTTTGATATTGACACCTTTAGGGATACCACTGGATCTTTTATAAACAAGAATATCTCTCGCATAGAAACCAGCACTTTCAAGTGCTACTTGTACGTGAGCAATAGTCCGCGTGCTGTTGAAAACTAAAACTGTCGCACCCGGTTTGCAGATCCGAAAAAGCTGCTCGCCCCAATCAAAGCACCACTTCTCATAATCCAGAGTGTTGTTGCGATTCCTTTGATACCATTTTTCGTTTCTGACTCCACCTGCTAAACCACTGCCATAGGGAATGTTTTTAACAAGGGTTTTGCTTCCTTTGTCATTGACTTTTTCAATACGTCTTTGAATTTCTGAGTCATCCCATTTATGACCGATAAATTCATAATTATAAGGTGGATCGGTGATACACGCAGAAATATAATTTTCTGGCAATGTCTTCATCACTTCACGACAGTCGCCAACCAAAACTTCATTTGAGGGAGTTTTTTTCATTAGTCAGGCAGTTACTAAAGTGGGAGCTTAACTCTTAATTATGCCATATTTGCAGGGTGCATCTCATTTTTGCAAATATCTTCGTAGGGGCGAAGCATTTCGGCAGTA
>JAUBOG010000328.1:1936-7614 GCA_036700105.1 Microcoleus occultus BM001215583 | reverse complement strand
AGGAATGAGAATTAAATAACTTACAATTTTTATTGTTCTTGTGGGATGGGCGTCCCGCCCGTCCTACTTTCAAGAGTGTAAATTATTTAATTTGCGATCTAAGCATCTAAATCCCAACCCAACACCTTCGCAATCTCAACCGCAAGCATAGCTGGATCGAGGGGATTGACGATCGCTGCTGCAACTTGATATTTTTGGAACCAACTGTGTTGTAATTCAGACCATTTGGCTTTGAAAGTTAGCAGCACAACCGGAATTTCTTGGGTTGCGGGTTGCGTTCTCAGTTCTTTGATAAATAGCAATCCATCTATCTCTCCGACTGAAACTTCCAAAATAATCGCATCTGGCCGATCGAGAATTGCTTGTCGCAAGCCTTCTAAAGTCGAGCTAGCAACTCCCACGTTCCAACCAGCCAAATCAGTCAAACAAGCCTGGATTACCTCCCCGATATTCGGGTCTTTGTGAATCAGTAACAGTGTTTTTGTGGCCATACCAACCACTTGCCAAGCCTTTATTGGATTAGTGTTCAAAAATCTCTGGTTCGATCGCCAATTTAGTGTTATTTGCACATTTTTGAGCCGTCCAGCGAATTTATCTAGCTTTTAGCTGCATGGCAGTACAGTAAATAACACTGGTAAGGAACTGGTAAAGATGCTATTTTTATTACAAAAATTTACAAAAATGGTTGAAGTTATTGATCCCATCCCAAAATCTCTGCGACTTCTGCCGTGAGGGTGGTGGGTTGGATCGGTTTGGAAATTACGCCAGCAACGCCCATTTGGGCAAATTTAGCCCGATCGCTCGGCAAGACTTTTGCCGTCAGCAGAATCACCGGAATCGATCGCGTATTCGGATCGGATTGCAGGCGATCGCACACAGCAATCCCATCCATTCCCGGCATCGATATATCTAGCAAAATAGCATTAGGACGTTCTGTTTTAAGTATTTCCAAACATTGCTCTCCCGATCCTGCTACCAGAGTTTCCCATCCTCCTAAATCTTCTAAGCACGCTTGCACTAATTCCCGGAGGTGTTCTTCGTCATCAACAACTAAAATTAATCTGTCTGTCATTCTATTTTAGATTTGAGATTTTGGATTTTGGATTTGGGATTTATATCAACTCCGGTAGCATCGGAATTAATATTACCCACAGTCAGGATACGGCAGTGCCGTTTCCCTACAATTAATCACCGGGCGATAGTTACATCTCTCGCGAGAACGATGGCGTTGGGCCCCGCAAGCTACGATTATTTGGGGTAGGGACATGGCAATGCCGTCTCCTCTATCATGTCTGAGTGGTTAATGAATCTGAGCCTTATTCAATACTTGATAACGGTAGTGTAAAGAAAAACGTGCTGCCTTCACCTAAAATACTTTCAGCCCAAATTTTACCCCCATGCTGTTCAACAATACTCTGACAAATTGCCAATCCTAAACCGGTGCCTCCTTTTTCGCGGGAATCGGAAGCATCGACTTGCTGAAATCTGCCAAAAATCAGTTCTAGTTTATCAGCAGGAATGCCGCGCCCGCGATCGCTAACTCGGAACAGCACGCAGTCTGTCTGCTTTTCAACACTGAGGACAATTGTGGAATTCGCAGGCGAGAATTTGAGGGCATTGCTCAGGAAATTTGTCAAGGTTTGGACGATCGCATCTGCTGCTGCTTCCACTTCTGCATCGGTGGGGATAATAATTAATGAAATTTGCTGCCCGGCGGCGATCGCCTGTATGCCATCTACCGCTTGCTGCATCAAATCTGCGGCTTTGCAAAGGGTTTTATCCACAATTGCCCGCCCGGAATCGAGCCGCTCCAAATCTAAAATATCATTAACCAGGTTCACCAAACGATTGGTATCGAGTAGGGCGATTTCGATCATGCGCCGGGCTTTTTCGGGTTTTTTGTCGTAAACTCCAGTTTTTATGAGTCCCAATGACATTTGAATTGCTGTTAAAGGAGTCCGTAGTTCGTGGCTGACAATCCCGATAAATTCATCTTTAATTTCATCGATTTTTTTGCGTTCGGTAATATCTTCCCCAATGCTGATATTGCCAATGATATTTTCCTGGGAATCTTGCAGCGTTGTATTGTTCCAAGCAATGAATTTTTCTTCACCGGATTTAGTCAAGATCGAATTGCGATAATAAGGATGCTCCTTTGGGTTCAAGACTTCCGAGAAAACTGTTGGAATTAATGATTGATTAGTCGGAGGCAAGAAGTTTTCCAACCAATTTTTACCGTAAACTTCTGGGTGAGTATATCCCGTGAGTTTTAAGAAGAAAGGATTGACATAATTGACAGTTCCCTGCCGATCGAGTCCGACAACAATCAACTGCACGTTATCCAATAGCGATCGCCAGCGTCTTTCCGCTTCTCGGATTGTGGCTTCGGCTTGCTGTCGTTCTTGCAGTTCCCTCTGAAGTTGTTCGTAGAGTTGGGATTGCTGAATGGCGATCGCCAATTGGCTGGCTATCTGTGACAGCAATTCTATTTCCCAAGATTGCCAATTGCGGGGGGCAGTATTTTGATAAATGATTAATAATCCCCAGAGAAATTCTCCCGAAAAGATGGGGACTGCCATATATGCTTTGGCTTCAAACTGTTCCAAGAGTTGGACGTGGCAGGGATGAAGTCCAGCCGCGTTAATGTCTGCGATCGCAAAGCTTTCATGATTGCGAAAACGGCCTCCTTGAGTTTCTTGCAGGTAGACATCTTCACAAGTTTTTTGAACATTGCACCCGATCAGTTTTACCCAATCTTCGCCAACTGACTCGACGACAAAATCGCCAGTCCAATCAAGATTAAAACGGTAAATAGCAGCGCGATCGGTTTGCAATGTCTGCCTGACTTCAGTAACAGCGGTATTCAGAATCACATTCAGGTCTAAAGATTGGCGAATTGCTTGAGTAATGCTCCAGAGCAACTTTTCCTGCCTGGATTTCTGCAGTAAGGCTGCTTCGGCTTTTTTGCGATCGCTAATATCAAATAAGCTGGAACGGCTCATTAAAAAATTACCTGCTTCATCTGCGATCGCTGTAGCATTCAGGTTTACCCAACGGGTAGAGCCATCTTTATTCAACATTTGAAATTCGAGATTTTCGATCCATCCTTGTTTTTTGAATACGGGAAAACTTTGATAAAAAATATTTTTAGTTTCACTTGTAACTAAATCGCTAAACTTCTTTACGTGCAGTATTTCTTCGCGGGTATAGCCTAACCACTTTAGTTCAGTATCGTTAATTTTAATTATAGTTCCTTCTGGATCTAGAGAGTGATAGCCGCAGGGAGCGTTATTGTAGAGGTCTTCAACTTGATTTATATATTGCTGCAAGACTGATTCAGCTTGTTTGCGATCGGTAATATCATGGTTGATTTCTAGGATTTTAATTTTTCTGCCAGCATCGTCTTTTTGAACAACCCAGCGACTGGAGACTGTTATCTGGCGATCGTCCTTGGTGACATGAATTAATTCTCCTTCCCAATAACCTGTTTCTAACACTTTTGCTTGAATTTCAGCCAAAGGTTGAGGAAACTGAGTTTTCAATAAAGCGTGCAATTCTTGTCCGAATGCTTCGGCTTTTGTCCAGCCATATATAGACTCGGCTCCCTGATTCCAAAAGGTAATCGCCGAGTTTAAATCCCAGGTAATAATACTGTCGCGGGCTAAATCTAGGAGTTGCGCTTGTTCCTCTAGCCGTTGATAGGCGTGTTCTTTTTCTAGTAACGCAACTAACAGGCGATCGTTTGCTTCGGTGAGTTCTGCGGTTCTTGCTGCTACCCGCTGTTCTAGTTCGCTATTGAGTTGTTGGAGGGCTATTTGTGCTTGTTTGCGATCGGTAATATTTTCAGTGAACAGAATGATGCCACCGATATCGCCATTGTTGCGATACCAGGGATGAATTTCCCAGCGCAACCATTGCTGCGATCCATCTGAGTAAACAAAAAAATCTTCATCGCATTTTTCAGTAAAACCAGCCAAACCCCTTTGATGGCAATTTTTCCACTGTTCTGGAAGATTGGGAAACAGCTCGTAGTGCGATCGCCCAGCGATTGATTTGAATGAATTGAGATGAAATTCATCAACCCATCGCTGGCTGGCTGTAACATAGCACATTTCGCGATCGAACATTGCAATGCTGGCGGGAGCGTATTTGATGAACAATTGCAATTTTTGTTCGTTCTCTTGTAAAGCTATTTCTGCTAGTTTACGATCGCTCAATTCCGCTTCTAGCTGCTCAAATAAATCAGCTTGTTGGATCGCAATACTAGCTTGTGCGGACAACTGTCTGAGCAGTTCTATTTCCCAAGATTGCCATTCGCGCGGCGCCTCGCAGTGATGAACGATCAGCAATCCCCACAGATTTTCACCTTGCAGCACCGGCACTACCAGATTGGCTCGAACTTGGAAATTTGCCAGCATTTCCCGATGACAGGATGCGATTTCGGTAGTGTATATATCCGATTTTGCAGTCACTAAACCTTGCTTAAAAGGTTCAATATACTCTTGGCTAATACAAGGATCGTAGGTAGAGTTGGATGAGATAGCGTTCCATGCCGGATCGACCGATTCTACTAGCACAATTCCGCTAGAATCTGAATCAATTTTGAACATCAGGGCGCGATCGCATTGCAGAAACCCGCGCACTTCTTCTACAGTAGTTTGGAGAATATCTTGTAAATTCAGCGATTGGCGAATGCGCCTGGTCATTTCCACCAACAGGCGCTGTTGCTCGAATTGCTGGTGCAGCAAAATTTCGGTTTGCTTGCGATCGTCAATATTGACGATCGTCCCGGCCATTCGCACGGCTTGATTTGTGTCGTCATAAAAGCCGTGTCCGCGCCCTTCAAGCCAGTGAATGCTCCCCGACGGCCAAATCACGCGAAATTCATGCTGATAGATAGTTTTTGCGTTTAAGGCTTGCTTTATGGCTTGATTTAAGCTAAGGCGATCGTCGGGATGAACGCAAGCATCAAAGGTTTCGTATTTGCCATCAAAAGCGTCGGGAGACAAGCCGAATAACAGGGCGTGTTCCGGCGACCATTTTATGTCTGAGGTGACAAGATTCCAATCCCACATTCCCATCCGCGCCGCCGACAAAGCCATCTGCAATTGTGCGGCATTTTCCTGAATTATTTGCTGGCTAAGTCGCTCGATCTTCTTTTTGCTGTCGCGAAAATTGCTAGTTAGCAGATTGATAATCAGAGCAACCATTAGAAAAAAGCCTAACCGAAATACATCCTCTGGTCGATCGATCCTGAATTGATTGAGGGGGGGGAAAAAGTAATAATTGAGCGCCAGTGAGGAAAGGACAACTGTCACGATTCCCGCTCGAAAGCCGCCATACCAAGCACTGACTATGACTGCGATGTAGAAAAAAGATCCGATGGTTTGAGATAGCAAAGCTTCTAGCCGCAGAGAGAGGAGAAGGGCGATCGCCGTGGTGCTAATGGCGACGGAGTAGGGGAAAAATCTGCGATCGACTCTCATTGCTGTTGTTTCTCCCTCTGTTTTTAATAAAAATGGGTCGATCTCGGTATTTTATTTCTTTATGAGCTTGTCAAAACTGTTAAATAATGTTAGCACGAAACCTGCTTTGTTTGTCTGATCTGTTACAGCATTCTCAATAACAGGCAAGATGCCTGTTCCACAAAGAGTGAATTTGATGATTGTGGGATGGGC
>JAUBOG010000328.1:0-1836 GCA_036700105.1 Microcoleus occultus BM001215583 | reverse complement strand
TTTGATGATTGTGGGATGGGCCGGAGAGCCCGTCCCAAAAATCTCTAACAGGCAACGCCGTGCAAAATCTGAATTTTGTCCGCCCGGGCTTACCGCACGCTGCGCCAGCGGGTGCGATCGATCCGGGTGAGTACGCGCGTCACGAGTTCTGGCCCCAGCACGGGTTTAGTAATAAAATCATCGGCTCCCGCAGTAAAAGCTCGATCGATAGAATCGGCATCGGTATGCGCAGTTACAACTAAAACCGGCAAATCTCCCCACTGCATATCCTGCCGCACCACCTGACACAATTCCAGCCCGCTAAAGAGCGGCATTTCCAGATCCAGGATTGCTAAATCCGGCGAAGTTGTCAACAGCATCTCCCAAAATCGTTCGGGTTCGCTTAAAGTTATTACCTCCAATCCCCAAGGCGTCAGCAATGCCGATAAGTGAGCCAATACCGCCGAGTCATCATCAACAATTAATACTTTTCCTTGCAGCGCTTGAGTTTTGGGTAAGACGCGGGATATTGCTTGAAAAATTTGCTCGGTGGTGGCTGGTTTGTGCAAAAATTGTTTGGCGCCTAAGCGCGATACTGCTAATCGATCGGCTAAACTGTCTCGTGCGGTAAATACAATTACAGGCAAATTAGGCGATCGCTCCGTGAGTTCTCGCAGCAGCGTCAATCCATCTTCCTCTGTCTCGGGAAAGGTTAAATCTAGCAATATCACATCAGGCATTGACACAGCAATGCGCGATCGGGCGGCGGAAATATTGGGAGCAATTTTAACGCGCAACCCCCAAGCTTCCGCTTCTACTTTCAAGCGTTCCGTCAAGGCCGGATCGTCGTCAACCACTAGCACGCGGTGAGATAAAAAAGTAGGGAATCGTGCAGGCGCTGAGGTAACTGGCGGTGAAGCTAATTCCTGCTGCAACGCTGTTACTAATTCCGAAAATTGAGTGATTTCTTCTGAAGTGAAAGGGGTATTTTTAATCAGTAAATGCTCGGCAGTCCGTCCCAATTTCGAGCCTTCGGGATAACCGAAAGATGCCAGAGAACCCGCCAATTTATGGGCTTCACGCTTCGCATCTTGCTGTAATTCGGCAGTCAAATTTCCGGCCATCAAAGCAGTTTTTGCTTGTTCCAATACGGCAACTTGCTGGTTGAAGACTCCGCGAAATCGCTGGAACACTTTGTCGATCGCAGACCGCTCTCGCGCAGGCGATTGCTGTTTTGTCGCGCCTTCGGTGTCAGAATAATTTGCACCAGACGGCGCCGATTGGGGGCGCGGTTTCAGTCTATAGCCCATGCCATAAACTGTTTCGATGATTTCTACCGTTAAGCCGCCTGCTTTAAGTTTTTTGCGGATATCTTTAATGTGAGTGTTAATAGCCCGATCGCTCGGTGCATTGTCAAATCCCCACAGGCGATCCAAAATAGCACTGCGGCTGAAGATGCGATCGGGATTTCGCAGCAGCAATTCCAGCAGATTGTATTCTGTCGCTGTCAGTGGAATGACTGATTCGCCAAACGTGATGCGACCGGAATCGAGGTCTAAACAAAGATTTCCCCAAGTCAATATATTGGCGGAGGCCAAAAGTGTATTGCTGCGGCGCAATAACGTGCGTATCCGCGCCAGCAATACTTCCGCAGCAAAGGGCTTGCTGATGCAATCATCAGCGCCAGCATCGAACCCTGCTACCGCATCTGCATCTGAATCTGAATCCCACATTCCGCAGATATTCGGTCGGATTTAATTTCAAAAGAATTCAGAATCCTCAAAGCCTCAAATAATTGCTCTGCAATCATTTGAGGCTTTTTCAAGATATAATAATTGGTGCAAGTAGAGCAACCCT
>JAUBOG010000327.1:0-7625 GCA_036700105.1 Microcoleus occultus BM001215583 | reverse complement strand
AATTCCCCATTCCCCATTCCCCATTCCCCATTCCCCATTCCCCATTCCCCATTCCCCAAGTAGTATGATTTGCTGTACTGTTGAAGATGACGGCGCGGGAATATTGCCGGAACAGTGCGAACATCTTTTTGACCTTTACGTTAGGGGTTATCAATCCCGACACTCCGTCGGTTTGGGTTTGGGCTTGTATCTTTGCCGGCAAATTATTGCCGCTCACGGCGGAGAAATTGGGGCGATTAGCAGTCCCGGTGCTGGGGCAATTTTTTGGTTTACTTTGCCTTTGGCTGATAATTGTCGGTGATTTTTTTGTCGAAAAAATAAGGAAGTTCGGCAGCGAGCACCGTAGGGGATGCAAGGGATGTAAGGGATGTAAAGGATAGAAGGAAGAAGTCATCCCCCCTCATAGGGAAATTTAGAAGGAAAATGCAGCTCTATTTCCAGCGATCGTCGAGAATGCTCCCGTACCCTCGCGCAGTCGAAGTTTACTCGCCATTTTGGCGACTTTTGTATGTTTAATTACATTTAATTCTTGGCTTTTACTGCATTAGGTGGCGCAAGCGGCGGTGAAGCCCAATTAGCCGATCGCCCTATTGATATTAATTTGAAAAAATGCTATAATATTCAGGATATTTTTAATAAAAAAAGAATTGTGTCACCTTCATATTTTCTTTAGAAATATCAGTTAATCTAGACAATCTCTAAAACAAGATAAAATATCTGCCCTTTATGCTTGTCGATAAAAGCTCAGAAAATACAGCGGCAAACGATGCAGCTAAATATAACGAGCGGTCATTCTCAACTTTAACTCGGGCGCTGCGTCTATCCCAGGGTTACTCTTCTTTCGTTTTAGTCAACTGCAATTCGCTGGCTTTGCGGCAGGAAATAGTCGATCGGCTCGAAACAACTTGTCCCCAGAAACCGCATCAACTGTTTTTACCCAAATCGGCGACCGCTCTCTACAGGACAATCGCCGCAGAAGTAAACGGGGAAGAGCCTCCAGCTTTAATGATCCTCGGTTTGGAATCAGTAGAGCCGATCGACCGATTGCTGATTTCTACCAACCTAGTATGCAGCGAATTCAGCAAAAAGTTTTCTTTTCCCCTCGTCTTTTGGGTGACAGATGAACTTCTGAGAAAAATCATTCGCACCGCCCCGGATTTATACAATCGCATGACGACAATTAGATTCATCAGCCCTCAGTCATCAGTCGATCCATTTTAGATTTTAGATTTTAGATTTTAAATTCCTGGACGCGCACGCTATCTGTAGGGTGCGCACTGCGCACCTTAGCCCTACCTGTTTTAGGTCAACAGTCAACTGTGAAATTCCGCTTCCCAAATCAAAACTAATTCCCGCGCCGCCGCGCTTCCCTCAGCCGGAAAACCGGGCAAAAAGTCCTTATCTGCCACCACGTCATAGGGCCCTTCCTTGAACTCCAAAATCGCAGTATCCGCTGTCAAAGCTACTAACGTGTGAATAGTGCCCTCTGGAAGTTCCACAGCGCGGGTGAGCCCGGCAGCGCTGACTCGCAACGATCGCAGGATTTGACCGTTTTCGTTCAAAATCACAATCCCGACTTCTCCTTGAATCACGACAAAAAACTCAAAACCGTTAACCGCCACCGGGCGCAGGTGTCTGTGAGGGCGGACGTAAGTACCCGGTTGCAGCACGTTGACAAACCGCTGCACCTTTTCTGACAAATCGTGGAAATTATAGTTTTGCCGCTGGCGGGGATTGCTGCGGGAGGAAGCTGCAACTTCGTCTAGCAATTCTTGCGTCAGCAATTTGATCGGAGGGGACTGCACAACAGATATCCTGTATTTAAGAGTTTTGGAACAAATAAGCTAGTCTGGGATCATCTTTACCAGCATTTCTTGAAAGATGAAAATCGCAAATCAGGTGCCTATCACTAAGGCAATGCGTTTGTCAAGTATTTTTAGAACAAGTATTAGCTCGATCGTCCTTTCCACTATTCTAGTTTGCGCCAGCAGTGTTTCTGCGTCTGAACTGAGATATTCCACCAATGTCAATAAGTCTTTTGCGGGCGCGCGGGATGCCCAGCCCGCAAGAAAATTCATTCTTCGCTTCACAGGCATCTTGCCTGTTCTTGAGAATGGCGCGAGATTTGCATCTGAACGTGCGGCGGTACAGTTGGTTCAGGAACAATTGCAGCCGCAAGTGAAAGAAGAGATCCGGGATCGAGTTCAAGAAGAAGTTGACATTGCTTTCGGCCGCACCGCCCTGCTGCTAAACGGGATTATAGTTGGCTTAACTTTGTTTCCGACAGCAGCCGGAGTCGGTGTTTGGTTGCTGTTGGGCAAATTGTCCAAGCAGACAACAATTGCTCGCCAAGAAATTGAAAGCCTCCATTACGATACAATCTCTCAATTAAAACTATTAATTTCTGACGCTGAAAGTATCTTAGGCGAAATACAGCACCAAAGTCGCCCGGCGGATGCAGAAACAGATTTGTTATTCCCCGATGCCCAAATCCAAGAATTTGCTCCAGTTAACTACGGCAACTACCAACAATTATTAACAGCGGGCGACTACGCAAAACAGGGAGATGCTTGTTTCTTTGAAAACCGCTATGAAGATGCGATCGCAGCTTACGATTGCGCCCTGCAAATTCAGCCGGATTTAGCCGATACTTGGAACAACCGGGGAGTAGTGCTGACGAGAATGCAGCGGTATCCAGAGGCGATCGCCTCCTACGAACAAGCTACCACAATTCGCCCGAATTATCCCGACGCTTGGAACAACCGAGGTGTGGTATTGTTGGAATTGCAGAAATACCCAGAGGCGATCGGCTGCTACGAACAAGCAATTCAAGCCAAACCCGACTACGCCGACGCTTGGAACAACCGAGGCGTTGCCTTTTCCAAAATGGAGGAGTACGAACAAGCCGTAATTTCCTACAATCAAGCCCTGCAAATCAAGAATGATTATACTGACGCTTGGAACAACCGAGGCGTTGCACTCTCAAAATTGCAAAAATACGAAGCTGCGATCGCTTCCTACGACAACGCTGCTAAAATCCGACCGGACTTTTACCGAATCTGGTACAACAAAGCCCGATGTTACGCGCTGCAAGGTAAAATTGAATTAGCAATTGAAAATTTAAAACGCGCCCTAAATCTCAATCCCAATTTGTGTAAAGAGTTAGCAAAAACTGAAGCTGATTTGGAGAAGATTCGCGGACATGATGCCTTCAAACAGTTGATTGGTTGATCCAGAAGCCACCGCAAACGATAGGATAACTAATAGGTTGCAAGATTAAACGAACCGCGAAGACGCTAAGTACACGAAGGAAAAGAAAGAAGGGATACTGTTCTTCCTTCGTGCTTTTCGCGTCTTCGCGGTTCGTTTTACAAATACTTCTGCAATAACAAACCCATTTTCTCCTTAGTGGCCGCCGGAACTTTGTCCAGTTGAGTCAGGATTGCATATTTCAAAGCTGAATGTGCATCGGAAACGGGGGGATTTTCTGTTAGCCTCCGCACTGTTTCTTGAATGGCTTTTTGGGCATTTTCGGCATTGCGGTGCAAGTTGGCAACTACCATTTCTACGGTTACGCTGTCGTGATCTTCGTGCCAGCAGTCGTAATCGGTGACTAATGCTAAAGTTGCGTAGGCAATTTCTGCTTCTCTGGCTAATTTTGCTTCGGGCAAATTTGTCATCCCGATGACTGTCGCCCCCCAACTGCGGTAAAGGTTTGATTCTGCTTTTGTGGAAAATGCGGGGCCTTCCATGCAGACGTAGGTGCCGCCTCGGTGCAGGGTAACGTCGGGGAGGTTCAAGGATTCGATCGCACTTGCTAACACTTTAGCCAATTCGCCGCAAACCGGGTCGCCGAAAGTGATGTGACCGACTATTCCTTCTCCAAAAAAAGTAGAAACTCGATTTTTTGTGCGATCGATAAACTGATCCGGCACTACCATATCTAAAGGTTTCGCCTCTGCTTTCAGGGAACCAACCGCCGACGCTGAGATTAAATACTCAACTCCCAAACTCTTCATTGCATAAATATTTGCCCGATACGGCACTTCCGAGGGCAAAAAACTGTGGTTGCGGCCGTGTCTTGCCAGAAATGCCACCGCTGTACCGTCCAATGTTCCCACAATTGTGGCATCCGACGGCGAACCGAAAGGCGTGTCAATTTTCACCTCTTCAATATCCTTGAGGGCTGCCATTTTATACAAACCGCTGCCGCCGATAATTCCGATCTTTGCTTGTGCCATTTTTACCCTCAATCTGAACTTTATCAAAAGATGGGGTTTAACACCCCGTCTTTCTAGGACGGCTTTATATTTACCAGAGACACACTTACCACTAAATGTGCCATGATAGTGTAATGTTAACCATGAACTACCGCTACCGAGTCTACCCAAGCACCACTCAAGAACAGTTGTTGAAAGAGTGGATGGATACTTGTCGCGTCGCCTATAACTATGGGCTGCGAGAAATCAAGGACTGGTGTAATAGTCGTTCATGTATGGTTGACAGATGTTCTATCAGTCATGAGTACATCATACCTGCCGATCGTCCTTTCCCTAGCGAAGTAAAGCAGCTTAATGCTCTACCAAGTGCTAAAAAAGTATTTCCAAGGGTTGAGTGAAGTACCAAGCCAAGTGTTGCAGCAAGCGCTCAAGCAATTATACCGAGCATGGGAAGGATTTCAAAAAGTTGGGCATGGATTCCCACGATTTAAGAAGTTTGGGCAATTCCAATCTTTGTTGTTCCCCCAATTTGCCAAGAATCCCGTGACTGGGGTACATATTTCTCTGCCCAAACTGGGAGAACTATCAATTACTTTGCACCGCCCAATCCCCAGTGGTTTTTTAGTTAAGCAAGTAAGGATAATCAACAAGGCTGATAGATGGTACGCATCTATTAACATCCAATGTGATGTCAATGTCCCTGACCCCAGCCCACACGGTCATCCAATTGGAGTAGACGTTGGACTTTCTAATTTTCTAGCAACCAGTGACGGGTTAATTGTGAAATCGCCTAAGTTCTTAAAAGTCATGCAACGCAAGCTGAAATTGCTGCAACGCAGACTTTCTCGAAAAAAGAAGCGGTCTAAAAACTACGAAAAACAACGCATTAAAGTTGCTAGAATCCACCACAAAATTGACAACACCCGTAAGGACTTCCACTTTAAAAAAGCTCATGTTCTTTGTGATGCTGGCGATATGGTTTTCATGGAAGACTTGGATTACCGAATCCTTGCCAAAAGTATGCTTGGAAAGCAAATGCTTGACGCCGGATTTGGACAGTTCCGAACTATCACCAAGTATGTGTGTTGGAAGCGTGGCAAGTTTTTTGGCGCGGTTAGTGCCAGGGGGACTTCGCAGCAGTGTCCTGAGTGTGGAGCATTCGTTAGAAAGGATTTGAGTGTGAGAGTTCATTTTTGTTCTAGCTGTGGCTATACAACGGATAGGGATGTTGCTAGTGCTCAAGTTATCAGAAATAGGGGAATAGAATTGCAACGTACCGATGGGCAGTCGGGAATTCAAAATGCCTATGCAGACGGTTTGCCGGGGATTGAAATGTCTCAATCTAGGTCAATGTCGAAATCCCGTAAGGGAGTAACTAGGAAATCTAAGAAGTGATTCTTAGAAGCTCCGCACCTCTGTGGTCGGAGTGCTGTCACAAGAGTGATTTTATCGGGCCACCGCCCGAGTTGCGGTAAAGATAATTGACTGTTCATGACAGCAGTCACCCGCTATACACTATGCTGTCACTAAAAAACTGTGATTAAAATCACAATCGAGCTTCACTAAATCTTTAAAAATAAAAGTACAGGGTTCTGCTATGTACTTTAGGGTGTTAAGACCATGACAGTCAGTTCTGCTAACGTCCCCAAAATCTCTGTGGAGGCGATCGTCCAGCGCATCTTTGCCTTCCGCCAAATTACTCCCCTCGACAGACGGCTGATCCAGTCAGCAGTCCTCGGTGGGCTCGACGAAAAGGATCACGTTCACATCAATCGAGTGTGTCAGGGCATCCAAAACGGATTGATTTTAGTTGTGGAATAACTTTGCTGCACTCTCTCTTGCTAGCCCAAAAAGCTGTTTAAAAGTTTTTGTTTGAGTCTGTACCTGCTGGAACGCAGTTCGGGCGGTATTTTATTGTATGCGGACAGGCCGCCGCAGGGACATCGGAAATTAGATTACCGATCGGAATTCAGCAGCCAAAAGCCTGTATAAGTCATGCCGCTATCATCCGGCTGCACTAACAAAAAATGCAATCCGCGACTTAATTGCTTCCGCTGTTGGTAAATTTCCGCCGCCGCCTTCACCTCACTATCTTCAAAAGTAGCAACCACGAATCTATCTGCTAATCCAGCTTCCAGAATCAATCCGTCGGGAGCTCCAGGGATATAATTCAAACCAAAAGGTTTGGCATCCTGAAGCCATCTAGCCAAGCGCATCGACTGTCGCCCGCCATCAATTACCACTCCCGGTACAGGCACTGTTGAAGCCAAGCCCAAAGAAAGCGGTAACAGCAATTCTGGCATGGACAATATTGGCACGGGACGCCCTTGGAAAACTTCTTCGATGTCCCCTGCGGGTAGGGAAGCAAAACGCCAGCCATCGCCCCAGAGGTTTTCGGGTAAGGGAACGGGCGGCGGCGACTCAAGGGCGATCGGGCTGTAAGCTTCGCCTGTATAATTGGGCAGGCTCGAATATTCTTTTGCCCGTTCTTGCAGCAGCAATTTTAGAGCAGCAGTGCGCCGCGTTGCTTCTACTTTGACACCCAAAACTTTAGCCGCAGCTTCGATTAAACTCAGAGATTGAGGTCGAAATACTTGGATTAAGTTCGGCAAATTCTGATTTTGAGCTTGCTGAAACTGGGCGACTAGCCAATTAGAATTTGCTTCCGACTGGCGGCAAACAGCGCTGAATTGGAAACTTCCCGCCGCATCGCAAATTAAGAGTTCCCACAATGGTTTGCCAGTTTCGTCTCGGAGGGGGCGGCGGTAAAAATCGGCTTGCCAAATTTGCATAGAGAATTAAAAATAAACTCAACACTTCTATTATTTTAATCTAAGTCTGCAACAATATTTTCTCAATTCCTAGTAGGATTTGAATTTAATGCTGACTTTTGATAGATGGTGGGTTTGGCGATCGTGTATCTTCTAATTGACATTGCCCTTGAGTAGAATTGCCATTTTACTTACACGATCTTACTTAAGTGATTGGCTAATTTTAATCCCTAATAGAAGTTTAGTGGAATTCCGGTGGGTTGCGATTCATATTACTGCGATCGTCCTCCGATTTCTAGAATTTGGGCATCAATCTTTGAAAGTTTAGCCTGAATCTTGCCTAATTTTTTGGCAATCTGATTTTGAGCCTCCGCCACTGCACCCAATAGGCGTCCAGCACAAATCCAAGGGAGATGATTTGTTCGGCTAGAAGCAGCCAATTACCTTGAATACCCATCAAGCAGGCGCAGGTAATATTTCCCAGCATCAACCAGAAATACCCGTGAGGCTTGTCTTTGGAAAGCAGATAGGTTCCCATCAGGAACCCAGAAGCCATCCCCAATTCCAGCACCTGAGAGAGAGAGCGAGTACCTAGATAGCGAATAAATAGACAAAGTGGTACAGTTATAGACAA
>JAUBOG010000326.1:0-7633 GCA_036700105.1 Microcoleus occultus BM001215583 | reverse complement strand
TCACTAATAAATTGTCGGCCGAAATGCTTCGCCCTTGCCAAATAGAGATGCACCCAAACCGTCTTTGCATTCAATTTAAATGCGCAGCAGCTCAGCCGGATCTGAGCGGGTAAAATCAAAGAACCAGAAGCAAAAAAACAGTTATTTCTATCCCCGCAACTTCCGAGCCGTAAATCCAAAGAATTGGTAATAAATCTTCCCATTTCATCAATGATTGAGAGTGTAGGTCTTGCCCAGAAACGAACGCAGCAATATTTTAACCATTCTTAATCGCTGAAAATTACGGCCCGGAATTACGTCTTCCTCCTTCCTTATGAAGATAGCATCCACTTATTGCGGTTGAGTTACATCCGGTTCCAGTTTCATGATGTGCTTGTCAAGTTGGCGCGCGGCTTCGCTAATCGTGATAGCCGGCTTGCTACCGTCGAGATAGATAATCGACACAAAACTTCCTATTTTCCCCCGCCGAAACAGCGCGACTTCGACATTGAGGGGTACACCTTTTATTTTTCCTTGAGTTCTCCACCCACCGGATACTTCGCCAATCTTGTCTTCTAAGGTTAAAGCCGTAACATTAGCAAACTGAGCTTCCTGGTTGCTACTGTTTAAACCTTTGGAAAACTGTTGTGCAAAAGTATCTTCACTGATTTCAGCATCAAATTTAGCTCGATCGATCTTGTTGGGCAGTTGCGTTGTAAATCCTGTGACTATTTGAAACTGCTGGTTATCGTTCTTTAGATAACCAAACACGCTTGCTGGTTTAAAGTTAGGGATACCGCCGACCACGTTTTTGAGAGCGTCGGCCGGCATCTCTGTAAAACCTGCGGGCAAGTCTTGTGAAGTCAAAACTAGGCCCGACAAATCCGCTGCGGGTTCTGGAATATCGGCAGACAGAGTATTGCTGCGATCGACCGCCGCTGGAGTCGCGATCGACAATTCGCCAAATCCGCCGCCCCATCCACCGCTAATTAGCAAACACACCAACAACACAACTTTTTTTTTCATTATTTTACCCTGCTGCCACTTCCGACTCTCCCTGTCTACCTTACTCTACCTCAAAGCCCTATATTTTATTCTGCTGCTTCTAATTCCTCTAATTCTTGCGTAGACTGCCATCCAGCTTCCCAGAGCGATCGGTCTTTGAGCTGTGCGGCGTTCAACCAGAAACGCACATTTGGATCGCAAGCCGCCACCATTTCCGCGAATACCCATCTACCCTCATTTTTTCGGTTGACTACTTGAAAGTGCCGCCACCCCCAAGTTTTTTGGTGTGAAGTCCATCGGGAACCCACTAAATAAGGAAATTTTTGTTTCTTCGGCACAGTATTTTTGGTAACAAATATTTGATAAAGCAACTTATATCCAATCCGTCAGCATCGAAATTCTCACCGTGCGAGCGTATTTGCTCGATCGCGTATTCGCTCCTTCGCTATCCATAGCGATTCTCAAGCGCGGTTTCGGTATGCCGGCGATGCCGCGAGCCCGTCAGCCCGTCAGCCCGTCAGCCCGTCAGCTTACCTAATATTAGTCAGAAAAGCTATATCATCCCAATATATTATTCCGATGCAACCGTCCGCGATCTCAATCGCAATAATTCCTGCTGTTCGATCGTATTAATTTTCTATTCCCCAATCGTCAAATCATCTCCCCCTCTCCCTTTTTCCTCCTCTCCCTCTCGAACAGACCATAGGATCGCTTAGCAGGATCTGACATCAGAGTTCAGCTAAACTCTGTCTGCAAGTAGATGCGTTAATTCTGGCATTGCACCTGTTTAGACTCCAAGTTCAAAATTAAGGGCAGTTCAGTGACTGCCCCTGTAATTAGTTATACCTATTGAATAGGGTTAATTTTTCAGCCGCTCCACAAATTGCAAATTTATGCAGCACGAGCTAAATCGTGAATCTCAAATCTAAAAGCAAATAACCCTGGTTATAGTTGTCCGCCATAATCCCTTCTGTGAAACTTACTCAAATCTACTTTTTGAGCAGGTTTGACATTCACTTCCTGCTTCTATCCAAGCGGTAGGCCACTTCTTGTCCGCAGGCGTTTTTCCGGGGTCAACTCTCCCTACAAACATTTTTTCAATCTTAATTGTGTTTCATTGACGGTGTACCGCTCAAGAAAAAACCACTTTTACGCAAGATTGACGATCTTTATGCGATCCTGTCGCTCCCTTAACTGCTTCCGTGCGAAGGCTTGTGGCCGGATAAATCCATAGGAAGTTGGGGAAGCCGCAGGCGAACTGCATTTGTTTGCAGCCAGAGAGTGATGGCGTGCTTCCGCTGCGGAGTCACGTACTCTCCTGGTCTGATCACGCCAGCACAGACGCCGATGTTTTTCATAAGGGTTTCTCGCTCCGATGAACTTGCACCCTGTAGCAACCTGACTTGGGCTTTGATAAAATCCACGTTCATAGCAGAAAGTAAAACTAAAGAACTCAGTTAAATAGCGATGCTTTGGTTCCAATTGTAACCCTAAAACAACTTGGTATGAATCAAATTGATTCAGCATCCCCTGGATGGGGATCGGATCGTCTAGAGCTAGCCAACTTTATTTACTTTATCTGTTTTCGCTAGCAAAAGTGTCACTATGCTAGCAGTTTTGAGAGAATCATTCATAGTTAAGAAGTGTTACAAATTTGGCTCGCCTCCCACAATAATGCAGAGTTTAGTGCTAACGCTAGTCTCCTGAACTCAAAAAGTTCAGTATTGTCTCCAGCTTCTTGCCTTCATAGGTTTTACCCTCTCCCATTATTGGAAAGGGATCGCTCTCGGAACATTCCTGTTCGATGCCCCTCGTAACACCCACACACTTTCAACTCACCCGATCGATTTAGCTCTAACCCCAGACATAGCTGTGGACTATAACTTTAGACATACGTATTGTTACGTGGGCTACCATCAGCTACCAAGTTTTTATTCTTGTTTCTCAATGATATATTTTTTTGGTTTTATTGCAAAGCCCTTATTCGTGTTAATTAAGGCAGTTGTGTGATGTCAGTATCAACGAAAAATCGCGGTTTGCGAATTCACACATTTTACGCTCTCTGGCGGTAATTCTGTTTTCTGAATTCATTGGGGGCGATCGATCGCCGACTAGAATTGCTGGCAACGGCTCATTTTGTATAATTTATAACAGAGCGACCAATCCTAATAATTGAAAACAAGTATAAATTAAAACACTTTTCTGCTTGTCTGCCGCTTTGAACAGCCTCAACTATCGGCAAAGCAAATCAACACTACAATACCCGCACTGTCGAAGTCTATCTGCATATTTTTCCTTCATATTTGATGTTTGATGGTACTTATATATCGCCAATCTTTATATTTATTAAATTTGAGATCGAGTATAAAATTACTAGCTTAAGCTGTTGTGCATCTAGATTGCCTGCGGTATTAGAAGGGGAGAGGGGGAGAGGAATTGAGGATTTTAGAACTTCTGCATCAACAACGTTTTTCGACAATAAAACATCGCCGCAGGCATCTTTCCGGGATATTATGGTTAACCGATCGCACAGGATCTCACTGTGCAAAAATCAACGGAGAAAGACAGCAAATAAAATCCCCTGGCGCCGAAGTAGCCGCGGGGAAATCCTGAATAAAATTATTGGTTTTAAAGTATTGATGTACTTGGGCTCTGCCAGTGTCTCAAGACCGATCGACCGATCGGAGCCAGTAGTGATGATTTCCCGGGAAAAACCGGGAAATCATCCACTAGATCAGCCTTTTTTCTGGCGTTCCAGCCTAGTTTTCCAATTGGCGATCGCCGCCTTTGCCGGCTGATAACTCTTAGTACCCGACGGCACCAAGGAAGCAGCTTCAATTGCCTCTTTCAGCTTTCCTTGAGAGCTTCGCAACTGAGCAATTTTCAGAATAGCTTCGCTCCACTCTCCGATCGACTGCTGAGCTGCTTCGTACTTCGGCTCACCGGGCTGAATTTTATTAAGTTGCTGGATGCCTTTACTGTAAGAAGAGGCAGATCCCCGCTTAATTTGACCCTTAGCAGCCGATAGCAAAGCAGTATTTACCTCCTGCTCCTTGGATAGATCCTGCCACTGGGCGATCGCCTGTTTCGACTGATTGTAAACCGGTTGATTGACATCCGGCATCAATTTAGCCGCCCCGATCGCCCCCTGGAAATCGCCCCGAGCCGCCCGCCCGTTAGCTATATCCAAAATCGTCAAACTCCAGCGCTCAATATCCTGCTGAGCCTGCGGGTAGAGCGGATCGCTAGCCGGAATCGTTCGAGCCTTAACCACCGCTTTATTAAAACTAGAAGCCGAACCATCCTTGAGGAAAGTTTTCGCCTCAGCCCAAACCTGCTGGCTCGACGGTGGCTGCTTGCTTCCAGTCCCCGCTTGCACCGCCTGCAGTTGGTTGGGCCGCACTCCACCACCAGCAGATTTCTCAGGCCCGGGGTTTTGGGTATTTTCAGCAGGCGATCGCGGATCTCCTTCCTGCTGACCGATAAAAATCGATCGGTTCGTCAGGAAAACACCCAACAGCAACACCAAAGCCGTAGCTGAACTCCACAAAACTAGCTGCTGCAAAAATGACTTGTCCGACCCCCCGTTATCCGCATCCTCCGGCTTTTGCAACTTCGCTCGATCGTCCCCGCCACCGGAAATGGGCCCGACAGCATTGGGCGGCTGCGACACCAACGGCCTCTCAACCGACGAATCCTGAGCATTGCGAGTAGCAGGCGGCAAATCAATTTGAGCCGTAGCCGTCGCCATTTGAGGGCGATCGCCCCCATCAGCCGCACCAACTGCCATATTGCCGTTGCGTCCCGCCAACACAGCAGTTGGTAATCCCACAACATCCGGCAAAATCACCAAATGAGCCTTTCCCGGAGGATTTACCACCATCAAAGGTTCTTGCTTCGGACGCAAATGGTGGTCGCACAGCTCCGGAAGCCGATCGCTCAAGAAACGGTCTAAACCCTTAATCGTCATGCACTGCCCCGATCGCAGCCCCTCCAACAGCGCCGTCGTAAAAAACCCCTGACGCAGAGCAGAAGTTTCCCGCGAAACCTGATTCGGGCGGCAAGAAAGCACCGTCGGGATTTCCAAATCCCGCGCCACTTGCGCCGTTTGAGCTCCGATCGTTTCCAGAGCTTTCACAATCTGGCTGCGATTCATATCAACCAGAACCAACACCGTTTCCGTAGGAGCCTTTTTCAGAGTATTCAACAGCAACTCTACCGGAATCCCAGTACCTTGAATATCAGCCGGATTACCGTCAGCCGGCATCAAATAATCCTTCCCTTCATAGCTGACACCGTAGCCGCTAAAAAAACACCAGAGTAAATCTCCCTGTTGCAGGTGTTCCGCGCACAGGCTTTCGGTCAACCTCAGAATATTTTCCCGATTCGGATATGTTGATTGACCCCACAGCGACGGCGAGCTATCCGTCATCAGCAGACATCCATCCGGTGCAAAACCAGCCTCCTCTGTCAAAAAACCGTGCAGAGCCTCTGCATCCTCTTGGGCATAACTCAAAGGCTGGAGTAACTGATATTGATTGATGCCTATTGCAATACAAGCGTGATGTTTCATCGTTATATGCCCTATATATATAGTGGACAGCTTGCACAAAACGATAACACATAGCAGTTTAAGCTGATACCAACTTTCGCCTCCTCAGTCAGATAGCAGTTGTCCCAAACCAAAAATCGCAACAACCGCCCAAATCGAGCATTCTAGAATATTTACTTTTTAGATTGCAGTCAAGATTTATACCCAGTGCCTGCTTTCAGAAAAATGACGTTAAATTGGATACATAGGCAAATCTATTTATTTTCTGTAAACTACACCAGAAAGGAGTAACCCGCTAATGGTCTCTACCGCCCAAAAAGAAATCTCCGCCCGCGGCGAATCGCTACTGAAGCAAAAGCATCCTAAAAGTCACAACCATTATAGGTTTCAGGATTTTTTTGCCTTCGATCGCCAATTTGGTACAATCAACGACTGGAATGAGTCGCGCCACATTTTTACCAGCGAAGACTTCATCATCGGCTTGGTAGAAGGACTCGAAGAAGAAGTAGGCCCGGCTTCCTCTGTCATCATGTATACTATTGGTTGCCAGTGGGGGCTCCAAGATTCCGAATTTTTTCAAAAATGGTTTAGCGCCGAATTCAGCCAGAACATTCGCCAATCTAATCTCATGTTTTTGCTCGAAACTTGGTGGTGGCCTTTCACCGCTCAAGGTTGGGGTCGCTGGGAAGTTGACATGAGCGATCGCAAACACGGCTGCATCTTCATCAACCTCTTTGACTCAGCAGTAGCTCGCACATTGGGCGACGTAGGCAAACCAGTTTGTCACCTGTACGCCGGTTTGTACGCCGGTTTCTTCGGATCTCTAGTCAAAAAGCCTCTCAGTTGCATAGAACTCCAATGTTACTCAATGGGAGAAACCTATTGTAAATTCCTCCTGGGCAACCCAGATAAAATTGACGCAGCAGCATTCTGGCTCAACGAAGGCGCCAACGCCCGCGATATTCAAAATCGACTCGAACACGGCGAAATACTGCGCTAAACAACCTGGAAAGGCACATTAAGAACCCTGCCTTTCCTCCCGCCAATTTCGCAATGTATACCGATGGTGGGTCTCTCTCTTACAGGAAGAAAGATGAAAAGTCAAACTTCATGGTTGGACAAATCTGTCCAAGACTTCTTCGGTCACTATAATTGGCAAAGGAAACCTTTAGAAACCCAAAAGGGTTCGATACCAGGTCAAGCGCTGACTTTAACCCGATCGGTAGCAGACTTTTTTCAAGCTATTTCTTGGGAAGGAATTCCCGAAGTCGGCGCTCTTCCCCTACCGCCACCGTTGCCAGCAATTTCTCTTTCTGAACCTGCAGAAATTACTATTGACGACCTATTCGACCTGTTTTAGTTTTAGCGAAAATGGAAAATGACCAATAGTTAATATTGGTTAGTTGTTATTGGTTAGTTGTTATTTGTTATTTAATTACGAAAACTATTACCAACTGCCAACTGCCAACTGTAAACCCCCAACTGACTTCCTCTTATCAATTACCGATTACCACTTAATTAAAATCATGCACCCTGAGATTGAGGCGCTGCTGGATCAGGCAGAAAACCGCTTTCTAAAAGGCGAAGAACTCATAGCTTTTAAGCGTCAAGCTGCAACCCTTTCCCAGCGCTTAAAAATTTACGAATTTTTGCGAGAAAAGGAAGCAAACATCTTCCAACCCGTAGCCAACAAGCTACAAGAAACCTTCCCAGACGAAAAACAAGAAACCTTAGAACGATCGCTCAAACACTGGCTGCTAGTCTTGCGGTACTGCGCTATGGCTATGCTGCTCAACGATCGGCAATTTCTCGAACAGCGACTCCTCGACTGGGTTTCGGGCATCGTCGAAGCTCACAAAACTCAAAAAATCGAAGCAACTGTTTGCAATCTGCTGCAAATTCGTTTAAAAGAACTGCTTTCCGAGCAAGCCCGGGCTATATTGCAACCATTTTTCGATCAAGCAAAGTCAATGATTATTGTTCAAGCTAATAAAGAGTAAACAACAGGTATTTTTTCAACATCAGTCATTAGTTAGTTGTGAAAGGCTGCCAATTCCCCATTCCCCATTCCCCATTCCCCATTCCAGATGATTAATA
>JAUBOG010000325.1:0-7641 GCA_036700105.1 Microcoleus occultus BM001215583 | reverse complement strand
CCCCCCCCCCCCCCCAAAGCAGCGCAACCATCAACTCCGACAACCTCAACACCGCGCTTTGCTAGGGCGCGCGCCAGCCAACCTTCACCGCATCCGACATCCAACACTCGCCGATGCCCGCAGCGCAGCACAGCTTGCAGAATAGCCTCATCCGTTGCTGCGCGGCGACTTTCAATCTGATTTTGGTCGATCGCCTGCATCCAAGCGTCAGCATTAGCTTCCCAACTCTGTTGAATTTGCTGCTCTCGATCGGATTTTATCGTCATTCTTTTAGCCGGCAAAATCATAAATAATATTCATAATGCGGCCGCGCCAATAGGGAAATAGCGAACCATCCGGCAATTGCCACGCCACCTCACCCGAAAGCGGAATCCGCATCCCATCTCGCACTTCGTAGTCCCAGAAACGACCGATCCAGGGCGCAAACACCAGCGAGCCCTTAACTGTACGGGCGCGGGCTTCGGCGCTGACAGTGGCGATCGACCCTGCTTCATCAAAGCGGAAATCCAGAGAAACAACCGTGTCGCCATCTTTCAGGGTTGCTTTGGCGGTAGAATTGTCGATCGACTCCCAGCGAACACCCTGACTCGGCAGCAGTCTCGTCGGATACCAAGCAGCCTCCGCAAAAAAGCGCATCAGTTCCCCCTGTGCAGCTTCTGGAGTGCCGCCGATATCCGCCACAGTCACCAAGCCCAGCAGCGCCGCATGGAGGATGCCTTCGCCGGAAACGCAGGCGTCGCGAACAAACACATTGATACCGGGCATCATGGCAATTCGCCCCTCCCAATCAAAGCCCGGGCGTTGAGCAATCACCAGTTGAGTTGAGGTGAAAGCGCTCCATTTTTCTGTGGTTTCGCTCATGTTAAACGTGCCTTTGTGGGACACCCGCGCTGCTGCGATTAGCGGTTGTCCATCATCGAGCACCGTGCGAAAGTAGCGCTGCACGGGCTCTGGTAAATCCGCGATTTCGCGCGCATCAAATTTCAGAGGTTGAATTGGTAAGCGTGCAGCTTCCAGATTCGATCGCACTTTTTCCGTACCTCTATACCAGCGGTATCTTCCAAGGGCGATCGCGCCGATGATGCAAACTACAAGCGCTAAGATGATTAGTACGATCGACTTTGCCCACATGGTGATTATCCTATCGGTACTAGGACTTACGAATAAATCAGATTTTAACCTCGATCCGCGCAAGTCCTGAGTACATAAAAACGACTTCAACAAGTTTGATTCTTAAACCCACCGACCAACTACAACCCTCACCGTTCCATCGGCCAAAGTCTCCTCTGACTCCACATTAAAACCCTCTGACAGCACCGCCGCCATCAAACTTTTGCGCGCGTATTTCTGGCTGATTGAATTGACAAATTCCTGCTGGTTAATTCGAGCGCCCCAAAAATCCGCCACCAATTCGTAATCTTCTCCGCTGCGCCGAAAACCCAAATCGTAACCGTTGGATTGCCGAATTACGTACTCGGCATTAGTTTTGTCGCCCCGATAGCCCCGCACCTGCACATTGCACTCTACTTGATAACCCAACTCTTCCAATACTTGGTGCAGCAGTTCGCCATTTTTGATCTGAACCTGGATCGTTGTGAAGTGTGACATATCACTTTCGGATTTTTGTGTGAAACGCTGATTTGATTATAATAGCATAAACAACAACAGTCAATAACTTAGAACTTGCGCTCTTCAACCCAATTTTTACGAAATATTGCGGGATTTACAGAGTTGCACCTGCACAGAAACCCGGTTTGTGGCAGCTTGGCACCCAGCCTCATGCCCTTGCCAAAATTTAACTTTTAAATCGATCTACCTACTGTCAACTTTCGTGTCTCGCCAGTTAATTACCAATCCCCCAATTCTTCAATTCTTCAATTCTTCAATCTAAAATCTAAAATGGTATGATTGCCGACAACTCTAACCAACCAAGAGAATATGATGCCGTCCTCGGCGGCCAAAGTCAAATTCCGATCGCCGCCGCCGTTTTGGGAGGCATCGCCGGCGTCAAACAGCGCTTGAACAGTCCCAGTATCGAGCCGCGCGTTGCCGCCGTTAAAGATGCTTGCAAATACGGAGACGCCGGTTTGAATTTAGCCATTCAAGCGCTGCTTGACCCCGCACCCGAAGTGCAGCGAGTTGCTTATTTAATTTTGCGGCAAAGGACAGAACCTGTAGTCCGAGAAGCTTTAAAACAATTCGTCCCTTACAAGCTTTTTGACTGCATCCGCACTGTCAAAACAGGGACAAATGTGGCGATTAGTCCCGGAGGTTCTCGCGCGGCGAGTTTGCACGGCAAAATAATTAAAATTTGCGATTTGGAGACCGGAGAAACACTCTATACTGCTGACAAGTATCCCCGCGCTAAAGAAACTTTTGTACTTTGCCAAGAAAGCGAAGTTTTTGCGAGGTGCAGAAATACTCCGAAACACCGCGCGATCGATATTTGGCACGGAGGAGAATTGCGCTATACTTCCCTCGGACACGAAGCTGAAATTACCGCCATTGTCATCAGTCCCGACAGTCAAGTTATCGCCACAGGTTCGGGAGATACTGCTATCAAAATTTGGAAGTTAGAGACGGGAAAGTTAATCTGTACTTTTGGCAGTCTTTTAACTTGGAAAGCTCACAAAGCAGGAATTGCGAGTCTTGCTTTTAGCCCGATCGCGCAAACTCTCGCTAGCAGCAGTTCAGACGGTACAATTAAACTGTGGAACCTCCGCAGCCGAGAATGCTCGCAAACAATTAAAGGTTATGCGAATTGTCTGGCTTTCAGTCCAGACGGCCAGACTTTGGCGGCTGGCGGCTGGGACAGAAACATTCAACTGCGCCAGCTATCGAATCCCGATAGTCCGATAACTTTGACCGGGCATTTTAACTCGATAAATGCGATCGCCTTCAGTCCCGACGGAGGCACTGTTGTCAGTGCTAGTGCGGATGGTAATATCAAGTTTTGGAATGCCAGTACCGGCGAACACATTCACACTCTGTGCGGACATCAAAACTCTGTGACTTGTCTTAGTTTTAGCAGCGATGGCGAAACTGTTATCAGCGGCAGTTTAGACAAAACTGTCAAAGTTTGGGGAATTAATTGAAGGAAAAAGCAAGAAGGAAGAAGCAAGAAGAGGCAATAATACAATAGTGGTAAGGTGCGCAGTGCGCACCCTACATAATTAGTGCAAGCACGTCCTAACCTAACCATCGAGAGCTTTGGTCTGATTGCTGGGTGCGTGAATATACGCAAAGCAATATAATAACTTTATAATTGTATGTATTGCGAAGCCGAAAATTGCGGAACTTCTTTTTGCAAAACTACATATACTTACCGTAAAAGTACCGAATTCCAGGCATGATTCAGCTTGTTGTAAATTTCTGAATGGTCGCCAGAAAGCTCGATCGAGTCGCAAGTGCTGCATCGTTTAAGCTATCTTTAAACTATCGCACATGGCTCGGATGAGTATCGCAGCGAACTGTAATAGTTCACTTAAAAAGTTTATGCTCAAAAAATAGGCGGCGGTTAAATATAGTGCATCCAAAACTAACCATGTCAAACTGCAATCAATCCATCTGCCGATCGCGCAACCCCGGAGAAATGTGCCACACTGCTGCTAGCTTGCAGCTAAAAGCCGATCGGCTAACGGTAGAATTAAACGACACCCGCGCCAGGCTTCAAGCAGAAATCGACCGGCTAAAACTTGCTAGCGAAACCCTGCACTGCGCCGTCAGTTGTGCCCCGATGTTCCTGTGGGCGATCGACTCAGACGGCAAGTTAACCCTTGCAGAAGGCAAAGGATTAGAAAATTTGGGACTCAAACCCGGTACAGCAGTCGGGAAGTCGATTTTTGAAGTTTACAGCCAGCCGGATACTTTAGAAAATATTGCCGGGGTACTAGCAGGAAACGATCGCACCTGGAATGCCAGAGAGGGGCATTTTACGCACGAAATTCGATCGGCCGCGCTGCGAGATCCAAACGGTAAAGTTGTCGGCGCTGTCGGTGTTTCTACTGACATTACCGCGCGCGATCGATGTTTAGAAACTCTGAAAGCAGCAAATCAAGAATTAGAACAAAGACTTCAGCAGCAAGCCGCAGTCTTGAATGCAGCCCTTGCTGAAAGCGAAAAAAAGTACCGCAACCTGGTAGAGACTTCTCAAGAATTGATTTGGTCGATCGACATTCAAGGCCTCTTGACTTTTGTCAATTCCGCCGCCAAACGCATCTACGGTTACGAACCGCCCGAAATGATCGGCCGCCGCTTCACCGAGTTTCTGGTTCCCGCAGAAAAAGCCCAACAAATAGAAATATTTGCGCAATTTTTAGCGAGAAGCTGCATTCAGCCGCAAACCGCTAATTCTCCTTACGAAACAGTACACATCCGCAAAGACGGTACTCCCGTCCACCTACGCATCAACAGCATCGTCAACCAAGGTGAAAACGGCACTATATTAGGTTTGTGCGGAACGGCGACAGATATTAGCGATCGCAAGCGATCGGAAGAAGCACTCCAACAAGCTACAGACCAACTTCGCGCCGTCTTGGATGCCGTACCCGGGCTGATTTCTTGGATCGGTTCGGATTTGCGGTATATCGGAGTCAACCAACACTTAGCAACCTCCTTCAAACAATCTCCTGAAAGCTTTGTCGGTCAAGAAATCAACTTTCTCGAAAAAGGCTCGGCTTTTGGAGAACTGATCCGAAAGTTTTTTGACAGTTCATCTCAGCAAACCTGGCAAGAAATAGACATAGAAATTAACGGCTGCGTCCGCAATTATTTAATAGTAACTCAGAAATACAATCAGGGAACCGCAGCAGTTTCTGTAGGGATAGACATTAGCGATCGCAAACACGCCGAAGCTCAAAAAACTCAATTAATAACTTCTCTGCAAGAGTCGGAACGCAAATTTCGCAGCCTTTACGAAGCCACCAGCGACGCAGTAATGCTGCTGGACGAAAAAGAGTTTTTCGACTGCAACCCCGCTACTTTAAAAATATTTGGATGTAGCAACAAAAAAGAATTTTACGGCAAGCATCCGAGCGAATTTTCCCCGCAATTTCAGCCTGACGGACAAGATTCAGCCAGTTTAGCAACCCAGAGAATGAACGCAGCAATGCAAACAGGTAGCTGTCGATTTGACTGGGTACACAAACGGCTCGACGGTTCCGAATTTTCCGCCGAAGTTCTGTTAAACGCAATGGAAATTAACGGACAAAAATTTCTCCAAGCAGTAGTCCGCGACATTACAGATCGCAAACGGGATGAGGAGCAAATCAAAGCATCCCTCGCCGAAAAAGAAGTCCTCCTCAAAGAAATTCACCACCGCGTCAAAAACAACCTTCAAGTAATTTCCAGTTTGCTCAAACTTCAGTCCCGCTACATCCAAGACGACCGCGTTACTGAAATGTTAAAAGAAAGTCAAAACAGAGTCAGGTCAATGGCTTTGGTTCACGAACAATTATATCAATCAAAAGACTTGTCAGATATTGATTTTGCTGAATACATCCAAAATCTCTCCCACAATTTATTCCAAGCTTATGAAATCCATGCAGAAGGCATCAAGTTAGAAACAAATATTGCGCCGTGTTCGCTAAATATTGATACGGCTGTCCCTTGCGGATTAATTATCAACGAACTGGTGACAAACTCCCTAAAGTATGCTTTTACAGAACAAACTAAAGGTAAAATTAAAATAGATTTCACTTTAGATAATAACAGGGTTTGCGTGCTAGCCGTGAGCGACAGCGGAATTGGTTTTCCTCAAGACTTAGATTATCGAAATGCGCGAACTTTGGGCTTGCGGCTGGTTGGGTCTTTAGTTAAACAAATTCGCGGAAAAATAGAACTGTTAGACACTGCAGGCACGAATTTTAAGATTACATTTCCCCAACCACAGTTGCACTCTTAGGAGCGAATATAATGTCACTTAGAAAAATCATGATTGTTGAAGACGAAAGCATCATTGCAGAAGACATTTCAGACAGTTTAATATCTTTAGGATATCGAGTAACGGATATTGTTTATTCTGGAGAAGAAGCGATTGTATCGGCCGCCGAATTCCGACCAGATTTAGTTTTAATGGATGTTAACTTGCAAGGAGAAATCGACGGCATTACAGCAGCAGAAGAAATTCGATCGCGCTTTCAAATTCCGGTAATTTATTTAACAGCTTATGCTGACGAAAATACTTTGCGGCGCGTCAATTCTACCAAACCATTCGGCTATATTGTCAAACCCTTTGAAGAAAAAAACTTGCACACAACTATTCAATTAGCTCTCCACCGACATCAGCACGACTGCTTGACAAACCTGCCAAATCGTTCGCTGTTGCGAGAGCAGCTAAATCAGGTATTAGACAAGCAGAAAGAACCGCCAGCGATCGTACCGATTGTCACTCTCAGTTTAGATAGAATTAACCGGATTAACAGTACCTTGGGACACGATATCGGCGACTCCGTGCTTTGCAGTATTGCCGATCGCCTAAATAACTGCATGGATAACATTAAGATTGTGGCTCGTTTGGAAGCTGCCGAATTTGCAATTGTGATCGAACCAGTTACCGAAAAACAAGATGCTGCGAATATTGCTCAAAACATTTTAGATATTGTAGCTCAACCGATGACGATCAAAGACTCGGAACTGTACGTGACGGCAAGTATGGGCATTTGTTTATCTCCGGGCGACGGTAGCGATGCAGATGAATTGCTGAAAAATGCTTATACAGCTATGTACGATGCTCAGCAACAAGGTGGCAATAAATATCAATTTTATACAGTAAAAGTCGCTAATAGTTCCATCAATCAATTTACTCAAGAAACTTGTCTGCGCAATGCTTTAAAACGGTCGGAGTTTGAGGTTTACTACGAGCCGCAAATAGAAATCAAAACAGGAAAAATTATTGGTGCTGAGGCTTTGGTGCGCTGGAACCATCCAGAAAGGGGCAGAGTTTCGCCGGGGGAATTTATTCCAATGGCTGAAGAAATGGGCTTGATTGCACCGCTGGGCGAATGGGTGTTAGAGACTGCTTGCAGGCAGACTAAAGCTTGGCAAACACAGGGTTTGCCTCCGCTGCGGGTAGCAGTGAACCTATCAGCCCGCCAGTTTGAATGCAAAAATTTGACGGAGAGAGTCAGTCAGATATTGAGAGAAACTAATCTCGATCCTAAATATCTGGAATTAGAGTTGACGGAAGGTTTGATTTTGCAAGATGAAGCGGCAGCAATTAAAGCTTTTACGGTGTGGAGAAATATGGGAATTAGGATAGCAATTGATGATTTTGGAACGGGATATTGTTCTCTAAGTTATCCGAAACGCTTTGCATTTGATGCGCTCAAGATTGACAAGAGCTTTATTCGCAATATTGCAGACGATCGCCAAAATGCAGCGATTACCGTAGCGATTATTCAAATGGCGCACTCGATGAACCTGACTGTGATTGCTGAAGGGGTAGAAAATCAGCGGGAACTTGCTTTTTTGTGCGCGCACGAGTGCGATGAAATTCAAGGTCATTTTTTCAGTCAGGCTTTGCCAGTAGCTGAGTTTGAAGCGCTGCTGAAAAGCGATAAGTGCTGGAATTTATAGGGGAATTGGGAATTGGGAATTGGGAATTGGGAATTGGGAATTGGGCATTGGGAATTGGGCATTGGG
>JAUBOG010000324.1:0-7645 GCA_036700105.1 Microcoleus occultus BM001215583 | reverse complement strand
GTAGGGACACGGCACTGCCGTCTCCTCGCTTGTCATTCCGGCGCAGCCGGAATTGGTATCAATACCAAAGAAACCGGGTTTTTCACCATTAAAAGCGTTGATGCAGTATGTTTGCAAAAAAACCCGGTTTCTGATTGCTCTTGCTGATTGTACTTAAATTAAATGCCAGCGCCCGGAGCGGCTTCTGCACCCATTTCTAGAACAGTACCGCGCAGAAAATCAATTTGCTGCTGGAAGTCCATGCCTTGAATCTTGCCTAATAAAGCTTTTCCTGCTTCGGGAAGTTCATAGTCGGGAGGCACGGGTATAATCGTTCCTTCGTCCATTCCGAGTGCTAGGAAATACCAAAAAGCCAGCTTGGTTTCTGGACTCATCGAGCCGTACATCCGGCTGATTTCAGTATTGGCTTTTGAGGCAATGTCCCGCATTACTTGCAGTTGTTCTTCGTGGGGCAGCGGCTTGACTTGATCGAACAAACCCTGAGCGATTTCGGAACCGGATGCACCGGGAGCTGCAGGGGTGATCGATTTGCCCATTTCGGTGTAAACAAACCACAGCAAACCTAATTGGTCGTCTACACTCAAGCTCTGAATATCTGCTTTTCCTTGGTCGTAAGCACCGACAGTAGTAAATGTCATTCAAGCCTCCAAAATAATATGTATTGCTCAGTTTTGTGAATAAGCAAAGTAGTTTTTGCTACTTAATGAAAGTTAGCGAATAAATAGCGAATCTAGGATCTTACTTAAGGTAGAAATGATCCCGGACAGTTATTGGTGATTGAGAGTAGAAAGGCGGTGGTAATTTTACAACTAAAGGATGATGCGATCGCCCAAGCAATAATAGCTAGCCGCACTGCTGATTAAGTAATTTTTGTCAAGCAAAACTGTAGAATTTCAACAGACCTGTAAGTAAAGGTGACTTGTGATGTCGCTCGCAACTGCAAAACGTGCTAAACGCTTCACCGCTGCGGAATATCACCGCTTGACAGAACTGGGATTCTTTGGTGAAGGCGATCGAAGAAAATAGGCTAGCTTTTGGCCAGCCTAAAGTCAGGAGAAATGCAAATGAAACTTGTTTCAATTTTAGCTAAATAAACCGGAAATACCGCCGACTGCTATGGCTCCCGCTAGAGCCGAAACAACCACAGAAGTTAGAGCCGTACCGAACAGCCACCAAGCCGCAGTTGCAGCGGCTTCTCGCGCTTCTTCTGCTTGCTTTTTGGCATTTTCTTTGATTTGTTTGATGCGTTTTTTCGCCGACTCTTGCAGGCGTTCCGATCGCAAGATAACGCTATCGCGCGCTCCTTCCATTTGATCGACAATGCGGTGCGCGTCCGTCTCGGAAATATCCGAACGAGAGCTGAGAATTGCCACTAAAGTACGCCGGTCGAACTGACCCAAACGTTCCTTAAGCGCATCAAATCCTGCTTCTGGATCGTCAAACACTTTGCGGAAATCGCGCTTGATTCCTTCGTAGTTGAGTTCCGGGCGATCGAGGGAATTGAGGTAATCGCGAATTCGACCGAAAACGCCATCAAGCACAGATTGAAACTTGTCTTGCACCATTTGAACTTGTTCGACAACTTGGTTGCGGACTGATTCAATTTGGTCGGCAATTTTATTAGCTTCCTCTTCGGAAATATCTTCCCGCTGCGACAGCAATGCTACTAAAGTCGATCGGTCGAAGTGCTTCAGGCGATCGCCCAAACTTTGCATCCCCATCCCCGGTTCACTAAACAGCAACTGCAAATCGCGTTTGATGCCTTCAGGATTCAGCTCTTCCTTGTTCGTATTCTGCAAGTAATTTTCCAGACTTCCTTGGAAATCCCGCACAGTTTTTTGAGCGCGAGAAGCCAAGCGGCGGGGCGATTTCACGATCGTGCGAATCGAATCTTGCACGCGGTCGATCGTCCGATTTATCTGCTCTTCGCTCAAATCTTCCCGCTGCGAAAGCAGCTTCACCAACGTTTCGCGATCGACCTGAGAAAGTCTTTCCCGAAGCGCCAGAGCACCTTCTTTCGGATTTTCAAACAATTTAGTCAAATCCCGATTGATGCCTTCTGGATCGAGTTCTTCCAGGTTAGTATTCCGCAGGTACTCGCCAATTTTTGCAGTAACTTCCTCGTACTGCTCCTTAGCTTTATCTGCAACTATTTGCGGCGCGTGGATAATTTTATCGCGCACGGATTCGATGCGGTCGATCGCCTGATTTATCTGTTCTTCGCTGAGGTCTTGGCGCTGCGACAGCAGTTGTACCAGAGTATCGCGGTCGAATTGAGATAAGCGTTGGCCCAGCGCTTTAAATCCGGCTTGCGGGTCTTCAAATAAAGTTTGAAACTCGCGTTCTATAGCTTCAGGATTCAGTTCTTCCTTGTTAGTATTGCGGAGATAGTCTTCTACCCTTTGCCGCAATTCTTGCGCTTTCGATTTCGCTTGTTCTTGCAATTCTTGAGCTTTAGAAATGACTCGATCGCGCGAACTTTCGAGTCGCCCGATTAACTGATCTGCTTCCTCGGGGCTGAAATCTTCCCGCTGGCCGAGCAACTGTACTAGAGTATCGCGGTCGAATTGAGACAGGCGATCGCGCAAAGCCTCAAAACCGGCATCCCGGTCTTCCAACAGCGCTTGAAAATCCTGTTCGATACCTTCAGGATTCAATTCATCCTTGCCAGTCGATCGCAAATAATTCTCAATCCGGCTCCGCAAATCTTCAGCCTGTTCTTTACCCGCAGCATCTCGCACAATTTCCAAAACTTCTTGGCGGACACTTTCAAGCTGTTCGGCAATTTCCGTCACCTGTTCGGGAGCAAAGCCCTCGCGGCGGCCCAGAATCTCTACAAAATAATCAGGATTAAACAGCTCTAACTGGCGCAAAACAGCCCCAGGCGAAGCTTCCGGGTCGTAAATAACATCCCTAAATTCCTGCTTGATTGTTTCTCGGTTGAGATGCCAAGGTTGGGTATTCAGCAAGTAGTTTTCCACATCAGCCTTAGCTGTATTGAAAGGCAGCGCAGGCACTTTGTCGCCCACCTTAGAAGCCAAAGATTTAGCTTGTTCCGTCCCTTTTGCTGTCAGTTGCTGCAACTGACCAGAGATTTTTTCCACATCCAAATCCGACAAATCAGTCCGCGACAAAACAGTTCCCACAAGAGCTTCCACACCTAACTGCATCGCTCGCTTCATGCCGCCGGAACTAGACAGTGCCGATTTGTTTTCCCTACTTTCGAGAATTTGAGACAATTTGGCGTTAAGTTCGTCAGACTTCAGCAAATCGGGAGCTGCAAACTTGAGAAAATCAACCAACTCTACATTCGGATCTTTCTGCTCTTGCTGCTTGCCGAATGTTTGCTTCCAAACGCCTTCGAGTTGGTCGGCAACTTGATTTATTTCCTCTTGAGAAAAGTCTGTGCGGCTCTTAATTAAATCCACAAAAGTCTGGCGGTTAACATTCTTCAGAACATCGCTTCCCGCCAGAGATTTGATATCTGCATCGCCCAGCAGCTTTTCAAATTGACCGCGAATTTCCTTAACATCTAGCTTCGGCAACTGCAAAGAACCGACATAATCTTGCAGTGTTTCGCGAATGCTATCCGGGTCTACAGCCGAACTCAATTCGCGGCGGACAGCGGCAACAGATGCCTCTACAGTATTCACCATTTGGTCGCTGGCCATCTTCCCGCTCATGGCTGCACCGGCAGTACCCATGACGCCTTGAAAGCCGGAAAATGCAGTTTTGATCAAAGAGCCGATCGCGGAACCGATCGCGCTAGAACCCAGCCAGACAAGTGTTAAAAAGTACGCAGCCCAGATGACAACGCCAATAATTGCCGCTCCATCTACGCTGGCGATCGAAGTCAGTTTTACTGCTAGAAAACAAGCCAAAAATAAGGCCATGTTAACTGTTACTAAAATCCAACCGCCTACTAGACCTTCTGTTTTGCGAATTTTAGTACCCAAACTTTCCGACTCATCATCGTCGTCGGGCAAAGCTTCATCCCAATTAGAGATTTTGGCTGCGATCGAGAAATTTGTTAACAAAAATTGAAAGCCGAAAGCCATAATGACTCCGGCAATTAATGCTACAAAAAACTGCGGGCTTAAAAACATCAGCCCTGCGATATCGGGGTGGTCGTACGGTACATTTTCCAACATGATTTACCTCCTAATTTTTTCTGCCATATTAGGCATAGTTAAACCTATCCCCGTATCTGTGCAAGGGGATTGTGCAATCTTTAGATGTTTGTTTGCCTGTTTCAAAAGTTGTGACTTCTGAGTTATTCACTACTGGGCAGAAGTCTCCCATTTTGGCAAATATATGAGCAGGGATGCTTCCAATCTCAGCACTCTAAACTCATAACTTTTTAGCGTTCTCGTTCTCTCTCTCTGTACTTATCATCGCTGTTGAGGCTTCTAAATGAATCCATCTAAAGTCTGAAATGATTTTTTCAATCCGAATAAATGCAGAGTTCGTTTATAAGCTGTTCCGCATCTTGCACTGTATTTTTTGGGCGGGCGAAACGCCCACCCCACAAAACTTTTCTTAAATTTGACTGTACAATTTAAATGCTCTTGGGCTTAGGCAGCAAATCTTACGCAAAGGGCGATCGCCCTCAATTATTTATAGCAGTAAAGCGAGATTCGGCGCACCCTAAATATGGTAGAGCGCGCTGCTGAGTTAGGATTGCGGTTGATTTTCAGGCTCAAAACGAGCTAGCAATTGAGAGCGATCGAGCTGCATACTCAGTCGCGCGATTTCAAGAAATTCTAGTTGAATCAAAGGCTCAATTATTTGGGCTAATTCTTCATCAATCTCGCCAAATCTTACTTGTAATATATTCTCAAGAGTCTCGCGTTTAGCTTGCTGAATACCTTGCTCGATACTTTGCTGAATACCTTGTTCGATACCTAGCTGAATACCTAGCTGAATACCTTGCTCGATACCTCGTTGAGTTGCTTCTTCAAGCCGTTGTAAATAGAGCGGTGACAGTTCCATAATTAACTCCCGATTTTCGCTCTCGATATATAATAAATAGTCAAGTGATATTTAGCGCCCCCTACATATCGTAGAGCGCGCTGTTGACTTAGGATTCCGGTTGGTTTTTCGGCGCATTGAAACGAGCTAGTAATTCAGAGCGATCGAGCAGCATAATCAGCCGCATACGATCGAGGGGTTCTAGTTGAATCAAAGGCTCGATTATTTCGGCTAATTGTTCATCAATCTCACTAAATTTTGCTTGTAGCAGATTCTCAACCTCCTGGCGTTGAGCGCGCTGAATACCCTCCTGAATACCTTGCTGAATACCTTGCTGAATACCTTGCTGGAGACCTTGCTGAATACCTTGCTGCATACCTTGCTGGATACCGCGCTGAGTTGCATCTTCCAACCGTTGCAAGTAGAGGGGTGACAGTTCCATAATTAACTCCCGATCTTCTCGATCTATATCTTGACGTACTTCTAATATCGTTCGCAAGTTGTACAACAATTCTAGCGCATTCAACCGAAACACATTATCAGAGGGTAATTCTCTCAATTCGGCAACCGCTTGCTTCTGCACGTTTCCCTTCCCCAAAACTCTCAGCCACAGCGTTTCTGGAGTGCGCGGGAGTTGGTGAATGGCAATAATCGCTGCTTTCAGAGACGGGCCCAGAAAATAAACTCCACTTACCCAATTTTCCGGTTCGGGAATCGCTCGGAATCCTGCTAGCATCGTGTCGGAAACAGTCGGCGACAGTATCCAAAGTTGGGGCAAGTCTGCCTCTGCAATCCGGGTATTTTCTCTAACTGCGGCGCGTTCAAATTCGCCGTGAATATCGAATAGTTTGCCCAGACAACTGCGAATTTCTCCGATTTGGACTGGACTGCGGAATGGTTCAATTACAGCGGGTTTTGCTGCAATTTTACCCAGAATGCCGAGGGCTGTCGGTTCTACATCAGGTTCCGCTTTCGGGGCAAATAAAACGTCAACCTGCCTTACTTCTCCAGCGACATCCCGGCTGGTTTCTACATTCCCGAAAGGGCTTAATAGTTCTTTCAGATATTGTTTTGCAAATTGGTCGTGAATGAATCTGGTCATGGGAATTATCAGCTATAAACTGTTTAAAAACCTCGCTATCAACTGTCAACCGTCAACTGTCAACTGTTTGCAGCATTTACCCTCACAGTTGCGCCGACTGCGAATGCAGCCGTACTCCTCGAAACGCTGACTGTGTTTGCGAACAGTAGGATAGGCCAGTAAATATAATGGAATTCCGATTAGTTTGTAAAGCAACCGACCAGCAGCATGAACAATGTCCCAAATTTCGCTTAAATTAGGTTCTCGCACAAATTCTCCTATTTCATCTTTTAAGGCAAGCCACTGCGATCGCACAGTAGGATGGTGACAATTATCAAATGCTGCCATACCTTTTTGGTAGTTTTGCCAAATTTTATTCATATATTTAATCAAATCGGACTCAGTTCTGATAATATCAGAAGTTAATCTGCGATTACAATCATCCGGTATTTTAAGGAAACCAGCCATGCGACTATCTCAAATGCTTTTCGTCACGCTGCGGGAAGACCCAGCCGAAGCAGAAATCCCCAGCCACAAACTATTACTCCGCGCTGGATACATCCGGCGCATCGGTAGCGGCATTTACGCTTATCTCCCGTTGATGTGGCGAGTTCTCAAAAAAGTATCCCAAATTGTGCGCGAAGAAATGGACGCTACCGGCGCTCAAGAATGTCTTTTACCGCAACTGCAACCTGCCGATTTGTGGCGGGAATCGGGCCGCTGGGACACCTACACTCAAGCTGAAGGTATCATGTTTGCCCTTACAGACCGTCGCGATACAGAATTGGGATTGGGGCCGACTCACGAAGAAGTAATTACTACAGTTGCTAAAGATACGATCCGTTCTTATCGGCAACTGCCCGTACATTTGTATCAAATTCAAACTAAATTTCGCGATGAGATTCGCCCGAGATTTGGTTTGATGCGCGGTCGCGAATTCATTATGAAAGATGGCTATTCTTTCCACGCGAATGAAGAAAGTCTGAAAAAAACTTATCAGGATATGGCTCGAGCTTACAGCAATATGCTGCGGCGATCGGGCTTGCAGTTCCGAGCAGTTGATGCTGATTCGGGAGCAATTGGCGGTTCTGGTTCTCAAGAGTTTATGGTGTTGGCTGAAGCTGGGGAAGACCAAGTTCTTTACACTGAAGACGGTCAGTATGCTGCTAATGTGGAAAAGGCTGTGTCAATTCCTGCTGATGCGGAAGCGTCGCCTTTTGCAACTTTTGAAAAGCGGGAAACACCGGGAACTGAAACAATTGAGAAAGTCTGCAAGTTTCTGAAATGTTCTCCTACTCAAGTTGTCAAAAATGTACTTTATCAAGCCGTTTACGACAGCGGCATCACAGTGCTGGTATTGGTAAGCATTCGCGGCGACCAAGATGTGAATCAGGTAAAATTGCTGAATGAATTAACCAAATTAGCGGGCAATTATCAAGCTAAAACAATCTTATTTTTGACTGTTCCCGATGCGGAAGCTCAGCAAAAATGGGCGGCTAAATCTTTACCTCTGGGTTATATGGCTCCCGATGTTGCTGATGATTATATTGCCTCTAACCCCCCCCAACCCCCCCTTAGTAAGGGGGGGCAACA
>JAUBOG010000323.1:6278-7668 GCA_036700105.1 Microcoleus occultus BM001215583 | reverse complement strand
GCGTCGGGACGATCGGGGTTGGTGTCGGCGTCGGGACGCTAGGCGTTGGCGTTGGGACGCTTGGCGTTGGCGTTGGGACGCTTGGCGTTGGGACGCTTGGCGTTGGGACGCTTGGCGTTGGCGTTGGCGTTGGTGTTGGTGGGACGATCGGGGTTGGTGGGGCGATATTTACGGGCTTTTTGATGTAAGAAATCACATCTTTTCCTAAGTCCGAACCGCGCCAATCTTTACCGGGAGCAATTAACTCATCTAATTTTCCTGCTCTTCCAGTCGCACCCCGCACTTGGAAAATGATATCATTGTAATCCCTGTCACTTCCTGCATCTAAGCGCATATCCTCCATCACAAAGGTATTGCCTTCTCCCGTGACATCGGCAATTTGACCGAAGTTAAATCCTTCCACAGGATTCGCAGTTGCCATCGAAAACAAAGGACGTTTATCCCCGCCAAAAGTCGGATTATCGTACACAAATTTTACAGTACCGTTAGGTACCAACATCACCCCATATTTACCCCCAGCAGTAACTGCGAAACTCTTGACTCCTGAATAGACTCCTTCATTGAAATCACCTTCATCTAACAAACCCGAAAACCGCGCGCCTTCTGTAGCATCATTAATCACTACATGACCTTTCACAGAGTTGCTTAAAGAACGCGAAGCTACTTCTTTGATAAATGCTTCTGAACCAGGTACAAATTTCTCTAAGCCTTCTAAACTGAAAACAGCTAATTCACCTTTGAACAGCCCGCCATCTAATATGTAGTCGATGCTGATTCTACCAGTTCCGTCAGCAGTAAATATCCCCGAGGTAAACGGAGATGTTAATTGTTTTTCGGTGGTTGGTTCTGGTTCTTTTTTGGTTTCAGTTGCTGGTATTGCAGTAGTTGTAGTCTCTTTTTTGGTTTCTTCTGCGTTGCTGGTGGCAGTATTTGGTTTGTCCGCTGGCTTGCTGGCATCGATAGAGGCCGCAACAGGTTTATCTGCTGTTAAAGGAGTGCCTGTTTGGGTTTCTTGAGTGGCAACTGTTTCGCCTGTAATTGGATCTTTTGTGACAGCAGTTGTTGCAGCAGCGGTTGTTGTTGCGGGGACAGTTGTTGCAGCAGTTGTTGTTTGAGAGGCGATCGCAACCGGTTTGTCGGTAGTTGTTGATGTGGTTGCAACCGCAGATGTTGTGGAAGTTGTTGTTGCTGGTTTGTCTGTTGTTGTGGAAGTTGTTGTTGCTGGTTTGTCTGTTGTTGTGGAAGTTGCTGTAACCGCAGATGTTGTGGAAGTAGTTGTTGCTGGTTTGTCAGTAGTTGTGGAAGTAGTTGTAACCGCAGATGTTGTCGAAGTTTTTTCTGGTTTGTCGGTAGTTGTGGAAGTAGTTGTTGCTGCTTTGTCAGTAGTTGT
>JAUBOG010000323.1:0-6178 GCA_036700105.1 Microcoleus occultus BM001215583 | reverse complement strand
CTGGTTTGTCGGTAGTTGTGGAAGTAGTTGTTGCTGCTTTGTCAGTAGTTGTGGAAGTAGTTGTAACCGCAGATGTTGTCGAAGTTGTTTCTGGTTTGTCGGTAGTTGTAGATGTGGCTGTAACTAATTTGTCGGTAGTTGTGGATGTGGTTGTAACCGCAGATGTTGTGGAAGTAGTTGTTGCTGGTTTGTCTGCTGGTGCGATCGCCTTTTCCTCGATCGCACTTCCCGTGATTGCATCTCTGCTTACGGCTGGTTTTTCTGAAGTGTTGCCAAGGGGTAAAATTAGGGTAGTTGAAGGAGATGCTGTCTCTAATTTTGTACCTGTGAGGGTGTCGGTATTTGCTGTTTTGGGAGAGCTTACTTGTGCTAAATTCAGGGTGTATTTAATGTCGCCGCTTATTTGCAAAACTCGAATGGTATATTCCCCTGCTGATAAGCCTTCTGCGCTAATTGTTTCGGCAGTTTTGTCGCTGTTGGAAGAACTCTTGATGATTGCGCCGGCTTGATTGAGTAGGAATATGTCGGCATTGCCGCTTAAATTGTTGAGGGAAAATTGGAAGCTTCCCGGACTGTTGATGTTAAATTTGTACAGGTTGTCGGTATTTGCAGTGCCAACACTACCTGTGTAGCTTTTGCTGCCCGTCAATGCCCCGATGTTAAGTTCAGCCATTTGTACTCCTGAAAAATAGTTGCTTTAAATTGCTCTTACATACCTATCTGGGGGAACTTGAGGCTTTTATGCAAAATCCGGAATATTGTTACATTTCTTTACATTCGGGTAGCCCGATCGCCCTTCCTCTACCAGCCACCGGCATTTAACATACTTGGTTCAGTTGCTTAAAACTCTTGTGGGGCGGGCTTCTAGCCCGCCCAAAGATGCTATGTAAATACAAAAAATTTTAGTTGCGCTTGGGTGTTGAAGGGGCTTGGTGCGCAGTGCGCACCCTACAACTGCGCGCCCTACAAATACGATCGCCCCAGACAATCCCTTATCCCTTACAATAAACAAGCAATTATTATATTTTGAGTTATCCTGTGAGTCCTACTGCCCAAGCCAGCAATACCCTGAATGCGGGTACTCTGCCAACCGTTACCGCAGCCCGCCGCGCTGTTTTTCCCTTCACTGCGATTGTCGGGCAGGAGGAGATGAAACTCGCACTGCTGTTGAATGTCATCGATCCGAAAATTGGTGGCGTGATGATTATGGGCGATCGGGGTACTGGCAAATCTACCACAATCCGCGCCCTCGCTGACTTGCTGCCGGAAATTGAGGTGGTAGCAGACGATCCTTTTAACAGCCATCCCAGCGATCCGGATTTGATGAGCGATGAGGTGCGCGATCGCACTTTAGCTCAAACTGACATTAAAATCGCCCGCAAAAAAGTCCAAATGGTAGATTTACCTCTGGGCGCGACCGAAGACCGAGTTTGCGGTACGATCGACATTGAAAAAGCTTTGTCCGAAGGCGTGAAAGCTTTTGAACCCGGCCTTTTAGCTAAAGCCAACCGCGGCATTCTTTACGTCGATGAAGTCAATTTGCTCGACGATCATTTAGTCGATGTTTTGCTTGACTCCGCCGCCAGCGGTTGGAATACTGTAGAAAGAGAAGGCATTTCGATCCGCCACCCGGCTAAGTTTATTCTAATCGGTTCCGGCAACCCAGAAGAAGGAGAATTGCGGCCGCAGTTGCTGGATAGATTTGGGATGCACGCAGAAATTCGGACTGTGAAAGACCCGAATTTAAGAGTGGAAATTGTCGAACAGCGATCGAACTTTGACCAAAATCCGGCTGAGTTTCTGTCGCAATACCAGCGCGAACAAGATGAGATGCAGGAGAAATTGGTGGAAGCCCAGGAAAGGCTGAAATCGGTAAAGCTCGATCGGGATTTGCGAGTAAAAATCTCCCAAGTTTGCGCGGAATTGGACGTAGACGGACTGCGGGGCGATTTGGTCACAAACCGCGCCGCCAAAGCTTTGACCGCCTTAGAATGCCGCACAGAGGTCACAGTGGACGATATTCGCCGGGTGATGACCCTGTGTTTGCGGCACCGATTGCGGAAAGATCCGCTAGAATCAATTGATTCGGGTTCTAAAGTGACCAAGGTGTTCGATCGGGTATTCGGCCTAGAAACCAGTTGATAATAACTGAGATATTGCATCATTCGTGTGGAAGCTGTAGGGGCGGGTTCGCCAAGGGTATTAAAGCTTGCAAACAAGCTAGATAAACCCGCCCTCCCCCACGCAAAATCCCCTTATTGACATTGCTGCAATATCTCAGTAATTCCGAACTATTTTAGGAAATAAGTACATCAGTCATCAGAGTGTAGAAACCAAACTAAAAATTAATGACGGTAACTGATGACTAATCGCCCATGAAAAAGATAATTTTAGGATTAGATCCCGGTTTAGCAAATCTAGGATACGGCGCAATTTCCTGTCACATTGTCCCCGGAAAACAAGATGAAAACATTGTTTCGATGATTGATTGCGGCGTGATTAAAACAACGCCAAAACAGGAAATGGGACAGCGCCTCAAAACCATTTACGAAGATTTACACGCCGTAATCGAACAGATAAAACCAGATGTAGCCATAGCCGAAAAACTGTTCTTTTACAAAATGGGAAATACGATACTTGTAGCGCAAGCGCGGGGCGTTTTGACGCTAGTATTAGCACAGTGTGGAGTGCCGCTGTTCGAGTTTACGCCAGCGCAAATCAAACAAGCTTTAACCGGGCGCGGGAATGCTGACAAATCGGAAGTGCAAGAAGCTGTGGCGCGGGAGTTGGAGTTGGGTTATATTCCGAAACCGGACGATGCGGCGGATGCTTTGGCCGTGGCTTTGACTGGTTGGTATGATGATGATATTTGCCCGAAGAAAATAGCCTTGGAAACGGTACAAATTTAATCTAATCTTCAGTCCGCGAAGGCGGAATTTGTTTGTGTAGAAGCGATTTCAATCGCCGTTTCCGATCGCCAATTCCAATCGCTATTCAAACCAGCGGCAAACTCAACACAAATCCCGGTAACACATCTTCACCCGACAAACTAACCGGAAACTGTACAATTTCCACCTCACGATTAGCGCGATAAATCTCCACTTGTTCGTCTTGAGGATTAATCAACCAACCCAAACGCAAACCGCTGTTGAGATATTCCTGCATCTTCTCCTGAAGCGGCCGCAGCGGGTCTGTACGCGATCGCAATTCTATGACAAAATCAGGACAAATCGGCGGAAACTTCTCCCTTTGTTCATCTGTTAAAGCCGACCATCTTTCCAAGCTAACCCAAGCCGCATCGGGCGATCTGTCTCCATTATTAGGCAGTCGAAAAATAGTGGAAGAACTAAACACTCTCCCCAACTGCGTTTGACGGTTCCACAAACCCAAATCTGTAATTAAATCCGCTTCTCGATTGCCGCTGACTCCGCCTACTGGTGACATAATGATGATTTCTCCTTTAGCAGTCCGTTCAAATTGCCAATCTCGATTCATTTGGCACAAACGGTAAAACTGTTCGTCTGTTAATTCGACAGTATCTAAGTTTAAAGTAACGGTTGTCATTTTTCCTAATTCCGTTTTAACGCCAATTTTTGCCAATTTTTATGAGGGCGAAGACGATCGCACCTGCTACAATTCCCCAACCAATACTTAAGCCAAAAACTGCATTCACATCCATCGATTTTTGGGGGCTGGCGGGACTTTCGATTTGGCTAGCATAAGTGCTGGCATAAACCCCGCTGATACCAATTCCCACACCTACGACTCCGATTGTAACATTTAAAGCGCGATCGCCCTTAGCCCTCTCAATCTCAATAATCCCCTCAATCGTCTGAATCGCATTTTCCAACAACCGCAAACCCGCCGTCAAACTCCTGTTATCCGCCGCCACTTGCCAAACATACTTCTCCTTAGCAAAATCGCTAAAACTTGCCATAAACTTAAAAGCTTCGGCATCGCTTCCCATTTCCTTACCGATAGTTTCCAACCGCCTCTTATAATTTTTGAGATTAGTCTTAATTGTATTTTCTTGCTCTTCCAATCTGCTGATATAATTAGCATAAACCGAGAAAATTGTCAAGGAATTAACCAGACTTTGCTGCAATTCTTTCAAGTCAACTTTCGGCGCATTCACCTGTTGCGGGAGTTCGGTAACAATTCGTTGAATCGTGCGCGTCGCATCTTTCAAATCAGCCTTAAGTTGGCGACTTTGAGTATAAGCCCAAATCACCTTATTGCGGAAAGCAAACAATCGCAGCAAATGCACGTAAAGTTTAGCGACAGTCGGGTTAATCTCGCGAATTGGTTTGCCGTTATTGTAAGGAAACAAGCAAATTAAGACATGATGATTTTGACCAATATTTCCCCTATCTCCCGGTGGTAGCCACAACTCGTAAAAATCAGCATTTAAGAATTTCTTTGTGGATTTTAAGTCTCTATCCCATTTAGCATTGGGAAATATATTCAATTTACTATAACAATTTTTAGCTGTCTCTAAAGAATCTTGGTCATCAGCAGTCAACTGTCCCCAAACCAGCCAACTTTGACCGATGGTAGCAGGTGGATTGACACGGGAAATTACCTGTTGTTTCAGCCATTCCAAACAGTCGATTTCTTTCGGTGCAAATTTTTTGTCCTCGTCGGGTTCTATTTTCCCAGACAAATCAAATTGTGCCGCATAGGTATCGCCGATTTTCACGGGATAAGCATAGCCATCCAGGGGAGACTCAAATGCTGCGAATTTTTTGTCGCCCAGTAACTCGATATACTCAGCAGTTTCTGTTTCAGCTTGTTTGAGTTGTTCTAAATCTTTGTCGCCAGGAATCTTTTGCCAAAACTGTGCGCGATTTTGGCTAATCTTGTCCTCATTTTGCCCGATACCGTCTGCTAAATCGTAGACAAACAAATCGACAGTCGGGTAGATTAGCCAATTCTCGTTACTCATGGACAAAACCATCTGCGATCGACAATAAGATTGTATCTCGACTTGCTCGCACAGAGTCCTTAGCTTGCAAAATCTTTCCGAGGAATGCTTGAAAGCCGCGCGGCGGGATTTTTGCCTCGATTTGAGTCAGAATTTTCGGCAAATCGGTCAAATCGCTGATGTCGCTAGCGCTGTTATCAGTTTCGGTGTTAGTAGTGTTGTTTATTTCAAATTCAGCATCCGGTAGAACATCTAATCCTTTGCTGCGTTGGCTGCTATGATTTGCTAACCAAGTGTCAGCTTCTGCATAGGCGACTAGCAGAGGAGGATGCAATTTTGTCAGTCTATCGATATCGATAGTTGTGAAAGTTTCATCGATTTTATTGAACTCGGATTGGACGGCTGCGGGCAAAGGTTCAGTCTGTTGGACTAGGGCGACAATAAAAGCTTTGAAAATTTCGTCTTGCGAGTCTTTCATAATCCGGTGATGGTGAAAGCAGCCCAGTAGTAGGGATGCTGATAGGGTGGGTCTAATTCCATTGTAGCTAATGCTTGGCGATTCCTGTTAAAGAATCGGCATAGCATAAATTCATCTTCAGAAAGTTCGGGGCTGTTTGCGGAAATCTTGTCAATTTCCCCTTGATACCAGGTGGCTAAATCCTCGCGGGTGGCTTCTCGCAGCCATTTTTGAGCATTTGCTAAAGCCACGGGTAGAGAATCGCCGGCTTCTCGCCACCGTTGGTAAAAATAAATCATTAATAAGGTACTCGCACCGGATTCCACGGGCCACAGGGTACTGACGACACAGCCAACTCCGGCGCGCATAAAACCGCTAGTCAATCCTACATATTCGGCGAGAATTGTTTGTTTGTCTGTCAAGGCGGTTTCGCAGGCGGGAAGGCAGATTAATTGGTAGTTGCTGAGGTCATGTTTGATAATTTCTCTGACTGTTAATCGGTGGTTGCCGCTTAAGTATAAAGTTGATTCTAGGGGATTATCGAAATTATAGCTGCCGTGGCCGGTGAAGTGAAAAACATCGTGCGGTTGTCGCAATAATCTTTCGACTTCATCGAGGGTGGCTGCGTCTTCTTCCAGTCGGGTGGAATTGTCGAACATTCGGCAAATAATTTCCGATTCGATTTCGGCGGCGGGGAGAGGGGCGAGTCTTTTTTGTTGGCCGTTTTTGTCGGTAATTACGCTGTGGGGATTCTCGATACTGAGGATGGAAAGAACCCCCCTAGCCCCCCTTGCTAA
>JAUBOG010000322.1:3697-7693 GCA_036700105.1 Microcoleus occultus BM001215583 | reverse complement strand
CCCCAAAGCATCGGGGGGTTAGGGGGGTCAAAGAGTGTTGCATGACTTTAGAGAAATGGTATTAATTTATTACTCAATCTTTTACCAGAGTCGATCGCGAGGAGGCTGCAAGCAGAATCAACCCCAGACTTAGTAATTGCAGAATCACTTCCCCAACGTCAGGGTGTTATTTACCGATCGGGCAGGCTTTACCAAGCTAGCCTCAGTATTGAACTAATTCTCAAACTAAATTCGATTTTCTCAGAATTTGACAAACTCTCATGAGGAATACGGGTTAAAAAAAATTAAGACAATTGGGGACGGCTATGTTGTACTATAGGAAACTATCAATTCCCAATTCCCAATTCTCAATTTCTCAAGTTAAGGAGCACGCAAAAATGGGTTTAGTTTTAATTACAGACGATGCAGCATTTTCTCGGCGGATGATTCGCAAAGCAATCGAAGAAGCCGGACATCAAGTCATAGAAGCAGCCAACGGACAAGAAGGCTTAGATATGGCAGCATCCCAGTCGCCCGACTGCATCATGACAGATTTGTTGATGCCAGAAATGGACGGTTTTGCCCTGCTAAAAGCCCTGCGGGAAAAAGGCTCGAAAATTCCAGTTATCGTACTTTCTGCAGATATTCAAGACAGCGCGCGGCAGAAGTGCGAAGAATTGGGAGCATTTATGATGCTGAAAAAGCCCCCAAAAGCTCCAGACATTCAGGCTGCAATTCAAAAAGCTCTGGATAGCAAATAGGAGATACCAGAGTGGAGCTAACAGCAGATGAAATAGATGCTTTGAAGGAGCTGATCAATATTGGCGTGGGCAGTGCCGCTGGAATGTTGAATGAAATGATTCAATTTCCGATTCAGTTGCAGATTCCAGATATTGAGCTTTTATCCGCGAAGGAGCTGCGAAGCGAATTAAAAAAACGCTTCGGTATCGAACCTCTTTCTACCGTTCAGCTCGGCTTCAGCGGTTCATTTAGCGGCAGCGCGCAGCTACTTTTTCCGACCGACAGTGCGGTGAATTTAGTCTCTGTTCTCACTGGTGAAGAAAAAGGAAGTCCCGACCTTGATTCTCTCAAAATTAGTACCCTCAGCGAGGTGGGGAATATGGTTATCAATGGTGTCATGGGTTCAATTGGCAACATTTTAGACCAACCGTTAGATTATGCGGTTCCCTATTACGCAGAAGAAGAAATCGAGGAATTACTGTTGAAAGAACGGTCGATAGATTGCGATAGCGTGCTGTTTGCTCCGGCTCATTTCAGTATTGAAGAACTGCAAATTCAAGGAGACATTCTGCTGTTTTTTGATGTAGGTTCCTTTCAGATGCTGCTAAAGGCGATCGCCGCCGCATCTTAAATACCGCAGTCGGGACAAGACTGCAATCACCAAGCGGGTTTCGGGCTGCAAGTCCAGAGGGTTTTCTACAAAGTGCGATCGGCTTTTCCCTGAGAAATTGTATAAAATTAGCTAAAACATGGATACACAAAATCAATCAACCGACTCGGAATCCCCCGATATTGACTCTGCTATCCGGGATTCGGTAGAGACGAATGTTGCGCAAACCGACGCCTCGCAGGCAACAGCAGAGATTTTCAACAACCAGTACCGGCAGCAACTGACGATCGCTCTAGCAGCAGTCAGAGATGGGGACTTTAGCGTTCGTTTGCCGGCCGACAGCGGCTGGGGTGAAATTGCCAAAGTATTCAATGAAATGGTGAGCGTCAATGAAAAATTTGCTGACGAAGTAGAGCGCGTCAGCCAAGTAGTGGCCGAAGAAGGAAAAGTGCCAAAACCAATAGCAATTCAAGAATTTAAAGGTAATTGGGCTAGCAGCATTGATGCGGTAAATGCGACACTCAACAGCTTAGTTACCCCGACAATAGACATAGCCAGAGTGCTGCACGCTGTAGCTAAAGGTGATTTGTCAGAAAAATTCAACTTAGAGTTTGAAGGCAAACCGATCAAAGGATTGTTCCGGCGAATTGGAACTACTCTCAACAAAATGGTAGACCAATTAAATGGTTTTTCCTCAGAAGTAACTCGCGTCGCCCGCGAAGTTGGCAGCGAAGGTCAATTGGGAACCCAAGCACAGGTTGAAGGGCTATCGGGTATTTGGAAAGAACTTACCGAAAGCGTTAACTTGATGGCGGCAAATCTCACCAATCAAGTGCGGAATATTACCAAGGTTGCAACTGCGATTAGCGTCGGCGATTTGAACGAAAAAATTACAGTTGAAGCCGAAGGGGAAATTTTGCAACTGAAAGATACTCTCAATCAAATGGTTGACAGTCTCAACGAGTTTGCTTTAGAGGTGACGCGGGTAGCAAAAGAGGTGGGAACTGAGGGGAAACTAGGCGGTCAAGCACAAGTACACGGAGTGGCTGGCGTCTGGAAAGATTTAACTCAAAATGTTAATTTAATGGCGAGCAATCTTACCAGTCAAGTTCGCAATATTGCTGAAGTTACTACGGCGGTAGCTAGGGGAGATTTGTCTAAGAAAATTACTGTGGAAGCTGAAGGGGAAATTCGGGAACTGAAGAATACGATTAATGAAATGACTGTTCAGCTTAACGAGTTTGCTTTGGAAGTTACGCGAGTTGCTTCTGAGGTTGGCGTTGAAGGTAAACTGGGAGGTCAAGCCACCGTTGAGGGTTTGTCGGGTACTTGGCTGAGTTTGGCTGGGAATGTGAATATTATGGCGGCTAATCTTACGGAACAAGTTCGCAGTATTGCGGAAGTTTCTACGGCTGTGGCTCAGGGAGATTTGTCTAAGAAAATTACTGTAGAAGTTCGAGGAGAAGTTCTGGAATTGAAAAATACTCTGAATACAATGGTTGACCAGCTCAATACTTTTGCTTCGGAAGTAACGGGGCTGGCCAAGCAGGTAGTTGCAGGAGAATTGGGAGGGCAGGCGATCGTACCTGATATCAGCGGAACCTGGAAAGATTTGACGGATAATGTTAATTTGATGGCGGCTAATTTGACCGCTCAGGTACAGCAAATTTCCGAAGTGGCGATCGCCGTTAGCAGTGCTTCGGAGGAATTGATTGGCGAAAGTCAAAGTATGGGGGCGGCGGCCCAAGAAACTTCGGCTCAAGCGGGTACTGTATCTGCGGCTGCGGATTTAGTTAATAGCAATACTCAGTCGGTTGCTACTGGTATCGAGCAAATGAACGTGAGTATTAAGGAAATTGCTAAGAATGCTGCGGAGGCTGCGACGGTTGCTAATTCGGCGGTGAAGATGGCGGAAACTACGAATCAAACTATTACTAAACTCGGTGTTAGCAGTGCAGAAATTGGCAATGTTGTCAAGGTGATTACTTCGATCGCCCAACAAACTAATTTGCTGGCTCTGAATGCTACAATTGAGGCGGCGCGGGCCGGAGAAGCGGGCAAGGGTTTTGCGGTGGTGGCGAATGAGGTGAAGGAATTGGCGAAACAAACGGCGGCGGCGACTGAAGATATCAGCAAGAAAGTTGAGGCAATTCAAGCTGATACTAAAAGTTCCGTGCAGGCGATCGCCCAAATTACTTCTATTATCAATCAAATCAGCGATTTTCAAACGACGATCGCCAGTGCAGTTGAGGAACAAACGGCTACAACTACCGAAATTGCGCGCAATGTGCATCAAGTGGCGATCGGTTCTGAGGAAATTGCCCGAAATATTACCAGCGTTGCCGGTGCAGCCGGAAGTACAACTGTCAGTGCTAGCAATACTCAAAATTCGGCGATCGAACTGTCGAAAACAGCAGCTCAATTACAAAAACTTGTCAGTCAGTTCAAGCATTGATTTTGTCAGTTTTCATTGGTGAGCAAAATCGGACACGGCAGTGCCGTTTCCCTACAATTAATCGGGCGATGGTTGCATCTTTCCGAGAGGAAGATTGATTATTTTGGGGTAGGGAAACGGCATTGCCGTGTCCTCCGTTGCCGGAGTGCGTAAAATCAGGTAAGGTGCGCAGTGCGCACCCTACATAATTAGGTTATGCGTGCAGGTAAGG
>JAUBOG010000322.1:0-3597 GCA_036700105.1 Microcoleus occultus BM001215583 | reverse complement strand
GTTATGCGTGCAGGTAAGGTGCGCAGTGCGCACCCTACATAATTAGGTTATGCGTCCAATCCCCAATTATCAATCATTAATTCCCAATTTCCACTTCCCAAAAATGAAAACCTACTCAAAACCAATTTCATTAATTCTGATCGGTGGCTTTTCAGATTCAGAAAATCAGAAATTGCGCGAAAATTTAGAAGCAGACGAATATGTATTTGCCGCAACTGCGGATTTATACAATTGCTTAGATATCGCTGAGTGCCACCATCCCAAAGCTGTAATCCTAGACTTTGCAGCCATAGAACACAATTATTTAGCCACAATCCAATTCTTGCAGTTGCTAGAAATACCGACGATTATTCTCAGCGACGACTTAGCCAGAAATATGGTTCAGTATTTGTCGCTGGCAGGCATATTTGCCACTCTCAAAAAAACCAACAATCAATTAGAATTGCGGCACGCCGTGGCAACTGCTGCCTACCCAAACGGTAGCGGCGCAATTGATTCCCCTACTCAATTTCGGAATTTCAATTTAGGCAAAATCGAAACAGGAAAACACCACAAATTACAGGATGTTGTCAACAAAGCCATCGCCACAGCAGTTTCTCAGATGAGCGAAATGATCGACTGTGAGGTAGAATTTGAAATGCCTTCAGCTCAAGCGCTGTCGCCGCTATTTTTGCAAAAAAACTTGATTCAAACCTTGGGAGAAAACTTAGTAGCTGTAGCGCAGCTCGATTTTAACGGCAATTTATCCGGTTCGGCTCAAATGTTGTTTTCCTGCGATGCGGCTGATGCTCTTGTTTTAGCTCTGAATGGCGGCGATGTCGCCAGCGAGGAATTCAAGCAAGATAAAGCCGATATTATGGGGGAAATTGGCAACTTAGCGATTAGCGGTATCGTCGGCACGTTTAGCAATACATTAAAATACAACCTCGGTTATGTAGTTCCCAGCTATATCGAAGGTTCTGCCGATGAAATCTTTAACGCTATGAATTTTAATATGCGGTCAACAATTATACTGTTTGTTTCTCATTTTAAAATTATTGATGTTGGCGTAGAAGGCGATTTAATTCTGTTTTTTCAAGCTCGTTTACTGCTCGATTTGTTATTTCGAGTATAATAGAAAATGCCCAAAATTAAAATTTTAATAGTTGATGATTCTGTAGTGGTGCGCCGATTATTAAGTAACGTACTCGATGGCGATGCAGCGCTGGAAGTTGTGGGGACTGCACCCAACGGTAAAATTGCTTTAGCCAAGATTTCTCAGGTGAATCCCGATTTGATTGTGCTGGATGTGGAAATGCCGGAAATGGACGGTTTGGAGACGCTGGCGGCGATCCGAAAACTTGACAAAAATATTCCTGTAATTATGTTTAGCGCGCTCACAGAGTTGGGTGCTGTTGCTACTCTGAATGCTCTGGCGCTTGGTGCTACGGATTACGTGACGAAGCCTCACAATATGAAGAGCAAGGAAGCGGCTCTAGAACAAGTCCGCGAGCAATTGATTCCGAAAATTAAGGCTTTTTGCAATGGCGACAAGAGACCAAAGTTGGGAAATATCCAAGTACCTAAAAATCAGAATACTGCCACACAATCGCCAATTACATCGCGTTTGATTTCGTCGAATTCAGCGGTAAATATTAAATTTAAAGTCGAAATCGTGGCGGTTGGGGTTTCGACGGGAGGGCCAAATGCTTTGGAAGCTATTTTGCAGGATTTGCCGGCTAATTTCCCTGTACCAATCGCGATCGTGCAGCATATGCCGCCGGTTTTTACGAAGCGTTTGGCCGATCGCCTGACCGAAAAGTGCAAGATTAGAGTTGAGGAAGGTGTGACTGGAAGTATTCTCGAACCGGGAGTTGTTTGGATAGCGCCGGGAGATTACCATATGGTGCTGGAAAAACACGGTTTTGGAGCGCGAATTGTCACAAATCAAGAGGCGCGGGAAAACTCTTGTCGCCCTGCGGTTGACGTGCTGTTTCGATCGGCTGCTAAGATTTACGGTGCTGGGGTTTTGGGTGTGGTGCTGACGGGAATGGGGCAAGATGGGCTGCTGGGCTGTCAGAATATCCGGGAGGCTGGGGGTAAGATTATCGTTCAAGATGAGGCTAGCAGCGTTGTCTGGGGGATGCCGGGAAGTGTGGTAAATTCTGGTTTTGCCGATCGGGTGGTATCCTTACAAGACATGGCAGCCGAAATTATCGATCGAGTAATGAGTCAGTAGTCATTAGTCATTAGTCATTAGTTATTAGTCATTAGTTATTAGTCATTAGTCATTAGTTATTAGTCTACCAATAACTGATAACAAATAACCCGCAATCAATGCCCGATGCCCAATTCCCGATGCCCAATGCCCAATTCCCGATTCCCAATTCCCAATTCCCCATTACCAATTTCCAATTACCAATGTCTCGACCAACATTATATATTGCCATCACCAATCACGGATTCGGCCACGCTGTCCGAGTTTCCTCCGTCGCTGCAAAAATCCAAGAATTAAACCCAGATATCTTACTAATTATTACAACAACTGCACCTCGCTGGCTGCTAGAATCTTATATTCGCGGCGACTTTATCCACCGTCCCCGCGCTTTTGATGTAGGTGTGGTGCAAGCTGACAGTTTGCATATCGATAAACAGGCGACGCTGGAAAAATTGCGGGAAATTCGGAAAAATCAAAATTCGATAATTGCGGGCGAAGTTAATTTTATCAAGCAAAATCGCGTGGGTTTGGTGCTGGCAGACATTCCTCCTTTGGCAGCGCGAATGGCGGCATCGGCTGGGGTTCCTTGCTGGATGATGAGCAATTTTGGCTGGGATTTTATCTATCGAGATTGGGGCGGGGAGTTTGACGAAATGGCGGATTGGATTGGTGAATGCTTCGGAAAGTGCGATCGGCTTTTTCGTCTGCCTTTACACGAACCGATGGCAGCTTTCCCAAATATTCAAGATGTCGGCTTGACTGGCGGCAATCCTCGCTACAGCAACGATCGAATTCGGGAAGTATTCGGAATTGAATCACCGCTAGAAAAAACTGTATTGCTGACTTTCGGCGGGCTGGGTTTAGAGGCAATTCCTTATCAAAATTTACAAAAATTTAGTGACTGGCAATTTATTACTTTTGATGCGAAAGCTCCCGATTTGCCGAATTTGATTAGAGTCAAACATCAGCAGTTTGCACAATCTTTCCCCATTTTACCGCGCCCGGTCGATATGATGCCTGTTTGCGGGCGCTTGGTTTCTAAACCGGGATACAGCACTTTTTCGGAAGCTTTGCGCTTGGAAATACCTGTTGTTTCTATCATGAGAGCAGGTTTTGCGGAAGCTGCTGTGTTGTTGGAGTGGCTGGAAAAGTATGCGGAACACCAAGTTGTGACTGCGGCGGAGTTTTTTGAGGGGGATTGGGGGTTTTTGCACAAGCCGCTGCACCCGCCTCGTTTGTCGGAAAAGTTGGATAAACACGGTACGGAGGATCTCGCCCAAGCTGTTGTAGACTATTTTAATACCATTTCTCTAAAGTCATGCAACACTCTTTGACTCCCCCGGCGCCCCCCGCTGCTTTGCGGGGGGAATAAGAATACTGTTATTTCGTTTAAAATTGGT
>JAUBOG010000321.1:0-7696 GCA_036700105.1 Microcoleus occultus BM001215583 | reverse complement strand
CCGGTCAGCGAAGGGCCAGGGTTGGGGGGGAATAAGAATACTGTTATTTGGTTTATAATTGGTATAATGACTGATGACTGGTGACTCTTCTTTTGACTTTCTCCGCAGTGCGAAACCGGATGAATTCTTGCCGCCCGTCAGCCGCTGGATAACGGCGGGCGGATTGTTTTTGTTGGCAACTTTTGGCGGGGCGATCGCCCTTGCTGCTGTCGCTAAATATAATGTTACCGTCAGAGCTCCCGCTACCGTCCGTCCCGCTGGTGAAATCCGCATTGTAGAAGCGGCGACAGCAGGCACGGTTAAAAGCATTCAAGTGAAAGAAAATCAGGCTGTCAAACAAGGAGATACGATCGCCCTCATCGACTCTTCCCAACTTTTAACCAAACAAAGCCAACTGCAAGGAAATATCCAGCAAAACCAACTGCAACTGCGTCAAATTGCCGCCCAAATTAGCGCTTTAGACGATCGCCTCGCAGCGGAAACTCAAGCAATGGCAGGCGCTGTTGCCTCTGCGCGAGCAGATTTAAGCCGCAGCCAGCGGGAATATGAAGATCGGCAAATTACCTCGCTGGCTGAAGTTGAAGCGGCTAAAGCTAACGTACAATTAGCTCAGTCGGAATGGGAAAAGTCGCTGCCGGAATTGCAAAAAGAACAGGCTGCCTTGCAAACAGCTACAGCTAATTTAAAGGCAGCCCAGGCAAATTTAAAAGCAGCTATTTATAAGCGCGATCGCTATCAGTCAATCCAAGAAACAGGCGCTATTTCGCTGGATTTATTGGAGGAGACGAAACTTGCCGCACAGCAGCAAGCACAAGCCGTAGCGGGGCAAAAAGCCGCCGTAGAAGCGCAAAAACAAGCAGTTGCCAGCCAAAGAAAAACCGTTGACAGGCAGCGGCAAGCGGTTGAATTCTCTGCCGCTAAATTGAAAGTGGTTGAAGCTGCGTTGAATCCCAGCGCTGCACCGATTGCGATCGCCCAGCAGCGAATTTCTCAAGAAACAGCGAGGGGTGAAGCAGCTTTAGCAGCGTTGAAAAAAGAACGATTAGTTTCGATTCAGAGTGGCGCTGACATCCAAAATCAAATTAATCGCGATCGCCAAGAGCTCAAACAAATTGATACCGAACTTGCAAAAAGTGTCATTCGTTCCCCAGCAGACGGCACTATTCTCAAACTGAATCTGCGAAATCCCGGACAAACTGCACAACTCGGTGCCGCAATCGCTCAAATTGCTCCCGCTAATGCTGCGATTGTCGTCAAAGCTCGCGTGGCCGCTACTGATATTGGTAAAATCGCGATCGGTCAAACATCTATCCTGCGAATTTCTGCCTATCCTTATCCCGACTACGGCGTACTCGAAGGGAAAGTCAGCGCGATCGCACCCGATGTTATTGCTGGTGAAAATAACAGTCCGCCTTACTATGAAGTGACTGTTATGCCCCAAAAAACTTATTTAGTCAAGGGCGATCGGGCTATTAGCCAATCTGCATATCTACTGTGCTGTCAGTATCATATTCAACCAGGAATGGAAGTTACAGCCGATATTATTTCCAGACAAGAAACTGTACTTACATTTATTCTCAGAAAAGCCCGGCTGCTCGCAGATTTTTAACCAACTTTACAATCACCCATTAGTATATTTGATGATGTACAGATACCCGTAGGGACACGGCAGTGCCGTGTCCCTACTTGCTAATCTCTACAACAGCCTATGGAATGAGAATTAAATAATTTACAATTTTTATTGTTCTTGTGGGATGGGCATCCCACTTTCAAGAGTGTAAATTATTTAATTTGCGATCCTATACAGGCATTAACACAAAACCAAAAAATCTACAAGTCCCTCGATTGTGTGACTGGTAACTAAGAGCTAGTGACTGTTATTGTTAGTGATTATTTAAGAAAAATAACTTAAATCAGGGACTGTCAAAAAATCTCAGAGTGCATTTCTGTTGTTGTAGACATCAACCAAAGTGAAATGAGCGAGATACCGCAGCGCCAGCGGAGCTATTTTCGCCATTCTCATCTGTATGCAAATGGAGATATTTCCCATGAATTCACGGACACAAAAGCGTCAGCGCGCAGTTATTTTGACATCTGAAGGTATCGATAAATTCCCAGCAGCAAAAGCCCCGGCCGAAAGTTACGAAAATTGCTACCAAGATTATACTCTCGAAGTCGAGAGCGATCGCCCTAACAAGGAGCCAGATACTTTCATTAAGGCATCAGTCAAGCAAATCTTGGATCGCGTAGGGGCGATCGTTGTCGAGATTGCAGGCGAAGTGCAATTCATGACTCAACGCGCCGAAGAACTTTTGAAGCAATATTTTTTACCCTGCATTCCCTACTCGTTGCCAGAATCCCTGCAACATTGGTTCCAGGAGCAGATTTCGCGAGTCGCATACAAGGGAAATGTTGCACCGCCCTGTTTGCCTTTGCACGTTCAGCAAGCAGGAAAACAGTTGAGCGTCCGCCTGATTTCCACTCCGATCAAAGAGCAATATCTGTTGCTTTTGGAGGAAGAAGAACTGCAATCATTCTCTATTCCGGCTCTGGAATTGCTGGGACTCACCAAACGGGAAGCGGAGGTTTTATTTTGGATTGCTAAAGATAAAAGCAATGCAGGAATTGCTAAAGTCCTCGGTTGCAGTGAAGGAACAGTACGAAAACATCTAGAGCATCTTTACGCGAAACTAAGCGTACAAACCCGGACGGCTGCTGTGATGGTTGCTATCGAAAAGTTGGGGTTGTTCAAAGCAGAATTTGTGGCAATACCTTCATAATCTTCTACGCGGATCGTCGTATTGTTGCCCGAGTTTAGGTTGAAGAGAATTAGAACATACACAAAGCAAACAGCTTACCAGTAGTTGCTGTTTGGCTGAGGTGTCTAATTAACAACAACTCAAACCTAAATAAAGGGGACAAGATTATGGCAAACCATGAATTGATAGAACTCGACCACGATCCGTTGGAATTCCTAGATGGGGAAGGACTAGCCACCGTGGTTAGTCAAGAAGGTGTTGCGGAAGTAGTGACAGAAGAGCAGATGGCAAACACTTTAGAGCTTCATGAAGCCCTGGGCGGTTGCTTTAGCATCGTTGGACCTGTCAAAATTTGCTATGACAGAGTTGGCGCTGGCTTTAAAGTCTGCCTGAAACTGGCAGGAATTGAGGTAACCTGCGCCACTATAGGCCTCAATAAGTGTCAAACGCTTCAAGGTAATATCCTGTTAGCGAAGGCATCAATTCAAGTGTGCTTGCAAGGTAAGTGTCTGACTTATAAGGCACAGGCTTGTTATCGGACGACTCCTTTTTCTAGCTGGAAGTGTGTTTCTAAGAGTGGCACGATTATCTGCGTGTAACTAGCTGTTTCGGGCCAAACCCCACGCCACAAACGTGGGGTATCAGCCGCGATTGCTGATGCAATTAGCTGGTGAGAAAAAGCTCTGCCAAAAACAGCATAATTTGCGGCGCACTGAGCGCAGTCGAAGTGTTGCAATATCTTCACAATCTTATACGCGGATCGTCGTATTGCTCTCGAAATAAATTTGGATGAGTATTAGATCGAAAGCAGTTATCTAGGCATATAGCTAGAAACTACTTCCCATTAACGTTTTTCAATAACAAGGAAATAAGCTATGTCTTCTACAACAGAACTTGCTGCATCGACTTCCATGCTAGAGCTTCCCATAATTCAGGAAAACCAAGAGGCTAACCTTGAAGAGGTTGGTCAACTGGGTATGTCTCAAGAAGGAGAAACTGCCGCGGCATTTTTCGGTAATGGCTACCGTTATCGCCATGATTGGGGGAATCTGAAGGGACAGGTGATCTTGCCTCTGAATTGGGGCTTAATCACACCTAACTCTCTCGTCTTCGTTGCGATCGGCGAAGGTGCTGCCGGAGGTCCCGCTGCTGGAAAGTTTATCGGTAATGCTCGATATACAGTCCATAACGTTGCCCCACAAAACGGTGTAGTCAAGGTTTGGGTCAACATCGAGTGGGCAAACCCGATTCGGCTCTATGTTGACTATTTCGTATTCAACCCTTAGCCTGGATTCAATAGGGCTGTTTCTTCACCAATCTTTGATGAGTCTGCCAATCAAAGTTTTGCAGCAATCGCATTGAGTTTGTTCGATCGGTTGCCCTTGCCCGCAGAGATTGGGAGCATGAAACAGCCTGGAAATTCAATAATTTTTTTTTCCAACTAAACGCATTATCCAACACTAAATAAGAGGTGTTTTATGTCTGAACAACCGAGCTTTCCCATCCCAGAAACGGCCCCAGCCGATGAAACAACTGGGCGTTACATTATTACTTTCCGCGAAGATGCGGTGACAGAAGGGTTAGATTTGTTGAGCGACCAAACTGGGATTAGAGGACTGGCAAATGCAGCCGATTTCCCGGACTCTGCTTTAGATTTGGGACAAATTGAAGCAGTAGGGGGAGCGGTGTTTCCTACTCTCGGCATAGCGGTTGTCACGTTAGATGAAGGCGGTTTTAGCAGCGTCATGACATCGGCGGGAGAGGATTCTGCGATTCTGGCGATCGAGCCTGAGACCATCTTTTACGCGATCGGGGAAGGGTTGTCGGTAGATTATTTGCAGGGCTATCGCGATGCGGTAAATCACCTGTACGACAAAGCCACTGCATCAGCAGGCGAAACAGGAACCGAGAAACAAGAATGTTTTGCTGACGATACCGAGTTTACTTGGGGTTTGAAGGCAACGAAGGCGATGAAGTCTCTGTTGACTGGCAAAGACATGAAAGTTGCGGTGCTGGATACGGGGATGGATTTATTGCATCCTGATTTCGCGGGTCGATCGATCGTATCGCAGTCTTTCGTACCGGGGGAAGAGGTACAAGATGGGATGGGTCACGGTACCCACTGCATCGGGACAGCCTGCGGGTTCAAGGATCTCAACGGCCGCAGGTACGGAGTAGCTTACGAATCGACGATTTATGTCGGTAAAGTGTTGAGCAATGCCGGTAGCGGCGCTAGTGGCTGGATTCTGGCGGGGATGGAATGGGCGATCGTCAACGGGTGTCAAGTGATCTCGATGTCGTTAGGAAACACAAATCCCAAACCGTCTCTTGCTTACGAAAATGTCGGCCGTCGGGCACTGAAAAATGGGTGTCTGATCGTCGCAGCCGCAGGCAATCACGGGCCCAAACCAGTCGGACAACCGGCCAATAGCGAGTCGATTATGGCTGTTGGAGCCGTCGATAGCTGCCTCAAAGCGCCTGACTTTTCGTCTCCCTCGGGCGTATTTCCAGGGGCTAAAGTCGATATCGCCGCTCCTGGAGTGAATGTATACTCATCAGTGCCTGTGGATAAAGGGCGTTATGATTCCTTCAGAGGCACTAGCATGGCGACTCCTCACGTAGCTGGGATCGCTGCCCTGTATGCCGAATCGACTGGTAAACGAGGTGCTCAACTTTGGAAATTGCTGACTGCCAATTCTCTGGCGCTGCGGTTGCCAAGCGCCAAGGTTGGAAGTGGCTTGGTACAAGCTCCTTCAACAGTTGACAGTTGACAGTTGACAGTTTGAGATAGACCTCTCCCATAATTGTGGAACAGGCATCCTGCCTGTTCAAGACAGGCTTTTTGGGAGATGTCTAATCTACGCAATGGATTTGGCCCAAAGGAGGCTAAATATGTCTGACGAACAAGTAGAGCGCATCGTCGTAACTGTGGACGACCAAAACTTATCGGTAATTGAATCTGTTGTCGCTGGCTTAGAATCGGCGGGAATGAAAGTCGAGCAGGTGCTAGCTGTTACTGGCATTATTACTGGAGAAGTTGCTCGATCGAAGTTAGAACAACTCAAGACGGTAACGGGCGTGGCCGGTGTCGAGGTAGATAGCGAAATGCGGGCAATTTAAACTCACCGAAGAGCACCATTCTCAAGAACAGGCAAGATGCCTGTTCCACAAAAATTAAATTTTATTGTGGGATGGGCATCCTGCCCGTCCGTGAAAGGCTAGTTGAGAATGGTGCAATATCTCAGTTTAAACTAATTATTTAGAGGTTAGTAAATCTAGTTTTGCTAGCCCCAAATAGCGAACACCTTCCGGTGTCACGTCGAACCGACAGGGCAAAATCTCTACACCTTCACTCATGGCTTGTCTGAACAATTCTCCGTAAGTGCGATCGGCAATATCACCGGGCGCAAAATCCGTACAATCGCCGCGATTGATAAAATACAGCATTACAGCCCTCGAACCGTGCCGCACAACTTCGATCAATTCCCGCAAATGTTTCTGTCCCCTCTCCGTCACCGTATCGGGAAATAAAGCCAATTTCTCTTTTGCCCAAGTTGTATTTTTAACTTCTAAAAAAATCGGTTTAGTACCGCCAGTCAGCCAAAAATCAATGCGACTTTTTTTGTCTATCCCGTAAACAACCTCCGGCTGAATTAAACTGTAATTGCCCAACTCTGGAAACAAGCCTAATTCCAAAGCTAACTTAATAACTCGATTTGGCAGCGCAGTATTAACTCCCACCCAAATTGGTTCGGTGTCGCACAGTTTAATCAATTCCCAAGTATACGCTAACTTGCGTTTGGGATTGTCGCTGCGAGATACCAGCACGGGATTTCCGGGAATCAAAACACCAGTCATCGGCCCGGTATTCGGACAGTGCGCGGTGATAATTTCTCCCGTTGTTAGTTCGATTTCGGCGAAAAATCGCTTGTACCGCTTGATTAAAATGCCTGGTAATAAAGGCGGATATTTGTAAATTAAGTCATTCATGGGGCATGGGGCATTGGGAATTGGGAATTGGGAATTGGGAATTGAGAATTGGGAATTTTCCCTAATGACTAATGACTAATGACTAATGACTAATGACTAATGACTAATGACAACTATTTATCTTCTTTTCTTAACTGATTTATCTCATCATTCAAAGGTTGATTTTGCTTGCCTTTAATCAACTGTTTCATTTGCGCCTTAAAAGCTGCTACCAATTCGGGGCTAGCTTGAGTTTTTTGCCAAGAATCGCGGGAATTTAGCCGATCGCACCAAGCCTGCAATTTAGGATACTCGTCCAAAGACACGCCCAACTCGGGCAACCACGGCACGGAAACTCCCGCTACAACATCCGCTAAGGTAATTCCATCGCTGCTGCCAAAAAAAGTGTTCTCGCCCAACAAACCCTCAAAAACCCGCAGTACAGTAGCTACTTGTTGCTGTGCTTTCTCCAGCTTTTCCGGGTCGGCCTCGCCGCCGAAAGTCTGGCGCACAAACGGACTCATCGCCGGCGTCAACTCGTTCACTGTCACCATTTGTACCGTGCGGGCGATCGTCCTTGCTTTCACATCCTCCGGTAGCAATGCGGGCGCGGGATATTTAGCTTCCAGATAATCAAGAATTGCCAGCGTTTCTATGACATGAAAATCGCCATCTCCTAAAACCGGAACGTGGTGAAAAGGGCTAATTGCCAGAAAATCCGGTTGAAATTGATCGCCATTTAACTTGAGCGGTACTAATTCAAACTCAATCTCTTTTTCCAGCAAAGCAATCCAGACGCGGCGAGAGTTAGTCGAGAGGGGATTGTGATAAAGTTTCAGCACAGTCATTCGATTTTAGATTTTAAATTTTAGATTGAGCTATAGCAGTCCTAAATCAGCCGCAAAATCAATCAAGGGCAGAATCCTTACAGTGCGAGCATCTTGCTCGCGTAAAATCAGCAAATCATT
>JAUBOG010000320.1:0-7713 GCA_036700105.1 Microcoleus occultus BM001215583 | reverse complement strand
GATATCATAGGTATTGCTTCTGAATATGGGAGTTAAAGCCCCCACCGAACGATCGTGAGTCTGAGCGGTGGGGGTTTTGTGTTTGACTAATTACACGGTATCACACCGAGTGTCACCATGCAAGAGGCGTACAAAGAAAGTACGATCGATGTATGAAGTAAATTCCCAGTTGCCTAACTTGCCAGCAAAAAACCTAAAACGAGTCACCAGCTACGTTCCTCCAAACGCCTACAACGTCTTGGAAGATTGGGCCAAGGAAGAAGACCGGACAGTCAGCAATCTGGTAAGTCGGATTGTCTCTGAAGCTGTAGATGCTTACTTGACTAAAAAGACTAAAAAAGATGAACCCACCAGCGATTAACCTTTGACCTCTATGCTGATGGGTCATTCTCAACTGCCAACCTGTCGGGCCGTTTATTTTGCGCTGGAGTGGGATTTTGTGTTTCCTCTAACCGGAAACCCGATCCAAAGGGTCAAATTCAGCAACCTGTTTTTGACTAAGCGATGTCATAGCTAAAACCAAAACACTCAACGCAATCCCTAAAACCGCATAACTCGGCAGTGAAAAAACAGTTACTTTCCACAAATAAGGCAATTCCCCAGCCTTCCAATTCCAGCGCTTTCCCAGAAACACCAACAACCCAGCATGAATCACCGCAGTTTGCACCAAAAGACAGCCAACTCCCAATAACCAAACAGACATTCGTTTGCCAGAAAAAACACAATATTTAACCTGAAAACACAAATCGTTCAGCAAAAAAACCACCGCCGGTGCTAACATCACCGAACTCGTTGGCTGAGAATAGTTAATCGCAATACTCAAACAGAAAACTAACACCATTTCCGGTAAATCAAGATTTCTTGACCAAGCAGTGCGAGCTTGTTTTCGGTAAAAATACCAACTAACTAAACCAACTAAAACCAGAATAATTAAGTCTGAAAATAGCTTCGCCGCGAAGAAATTATCGGGAAAAAATCTCGGCCCCACAACCCTTAAATCAATGCGACTCATCGAAATATAAGGATTGTTCGACGGATCGTTGAGCCAGAGGGGAAATCCACGAATAGCATCCTGTAGAAACCCTGTTAGAGAATTACCCGATATTGCCAAACCGAACAGTGCTATAAAAATAGCCGTAATAATCGATACGAAAACTAGATAAAACCGCTTTTTTATCAAAAAATAAGGAATAAACAATACAACTAAGGTTGGTTTAAAAAGAGCAATTCCTAAGAAAATTCCGGCGGGTAAATCCCGATTATTTCGAGCTAATATAAACATCCACAACAGCAGAACAGCAATAAAACTCGCCACATTGCCAACTTGCAGATCGAAGACAAAACCGTAGAGCAACACCACTGATATAGTGCAAATAGTCCTCAAAGCTCGTGACTGCGACTCCAACAGGATATTCGCTCCCCATAAAACAAAACCTGTGGCAATAAGGTGCAGCAAAGTCCAGATTGTGAATGCAGTCTTCATCGGGAAATAACCGAGAAACCATAGCAGAGGAATGATATTAGGTGGGTACACAAAGGATGGAATCAACCCGCACACTTTGGTAATACTACAAAAACCGCTGTTAAATACCTCGACATTAAACGGACTCAAATGCTGATGAGCTAATTTACTCGCTACATAAAACCACTTAAAATCCCAGTAAGGCGGATCGGGCCGATGAGTTAAATCGTAAACCAACCAGCCTGCATGAGCCAAGAATCGCGTGAGAATTAATACAAGAATTGCTTGGCAAATAAAGTTAGCGATCGGTCGAGCAAAAAAACGACTCAACTTTTGAATAGAAGGATGTTTTAAAAACAAAGAATTTTGCCATGCTGTTCGCTCGCGGTCTAGTCGCAAATTACGATTGAGAAAGAAAGCGACTGTAAAGATGATAAGCACATTCCAAAATCCCAAACTAATCATAGAAAATATTCTCAACAAAAACACAGCATTTCAACAGAGAGTCAACAAGCAGATTTTTCGTGGGGGAGGGCGGGTTTATTGAACCTGTCTGCAAGCTTTAAGGCTGTTGGTTAACCCGCCCCTACGGCTTATTGATGGTGCAGCATATCAGTTTAAACTGAGATATTGTACCAATGTCAATAAGGAGATTTTTCGCGGGAGAGGGCGGGTTTATTGAACCTGTCTGCAAGCTTTAAGGCTCAGGAGCGAACCCTTCGACTACGGTCAGGGCATCCCCCGCGCCTACGGCTTATTGATGGTGCATAATCTCAGTTTCAACATACAATATAGACTCCTATTTTTCATCCTTACTTAACTCTCTTTTCTCTCTGCGTTCTCTGCGCCCTCTGCGGTTAACAAAAAAAATCTCAGTGTCACAGCCAAGCATCTGCGTTAACCTAGTTAACTACAGCTCTCCCCAACAAAATTCATGCTTGCCCGCATCCAAGAACTAGCCACCACCCTCGCCCCCCGCTTGATCGAAATCCGCCGCCACATCCACTCCCACCCGGAACTCAGCGGCCAAGAACATCAAACCGCAGCCTACGTAGCCGGAGTTTTGGCTTCCAGCGGAGTCCGCGCCACCGAAGGAATCGGCAAAACAGGAGTGCTCGGCGAACTCAAAGGTAGCAGCAGCGAGTCCCGGTGGCTGGCGATTCGCACCGATATGGACGCTTTGCCGATTCAAGAACGCACAAACTTAGAATTTGCCTCGAAAAAACCGGGAGTCATGCACGCCTGCGGCCACGACATCCACACAACGGTCGGTTTGGGCGCTGCGATGATATTGTCTCAGTTACAGGAAAAACTGTCGGGTAACGTCCGCTTCTTGTTTCAGCCGGCCGAAGAAATTGCCCAAGGTGCGCGCTGGATGATTGCAGATGGGGCGATGCAAGATGTTGATGGCATCCTCGGAGTGCACGTTTTTCCGACGATTCCGGGCGGTTGTATTGGTATCCGCCACGGGGCCCTGACGGCGGCGGCAGATGACCTAGAATTGATTGTGATGGGCGAATCCGGCCACGGGGCGCGCCCCCACGAAGCGATCGATGCAATTTGGATCGCTTCCCAGATTATTACTACTTTGCAGCAGGCGATTAGTAGAACGCAAAATCCTTTGAGGCCTGTGGTTTTGACGATCGGGCAAATTAGTGGCGGACGGGCGCCTAACGTGATTGCCGATCGAGTAAAATTATTGGGCACGGTGCGATCGCTCCATCCCGAAACCCACGAAAAACTACCGGCTTGGATCGAACAAATAGTTTCTAGCGTTTGTCAGACATACGGCGCGAAGTACGAACTCACCTACAAGCGCGGCGTGCCGGGAGTCCAAAACGATCCTAAACTGACGCAATTACTCGAAGCGGCGGCTTTAGAAGCTTTAGGTCGATCGCGCGTTCAAATTTTACCAGAACCATCCCTCGGCGCGGAAGATTTTTCGATGTATTTAGAACACGCACCGGGAACCATGTTTCGCTTGGGAGTCGGGCTCGCTGACAAACCGAATTATCCCCTTCACCACCCGCAATTTGAGGTCAATGAAGCCGCCATAATCACCGGGGTTGTAACTTTGGCCTATGCCGCCTGCCAATATTGGAAACAGCATCAATAACAAACTAACCGTAGGGTGCTCAGCGGGAAAATGCTTAGTTTGCGATCGAAATATTCAATCCTGACGCACCCTACAATGACTACAATAATTAATTTATAAAATTTATGACCCTAGATTTTAATAGATTTTGCGAAGCCTGCAACCCCAGTCACTCCCTGATGTTAGGAAATGCCGAAGATGAGCGTTACTACATTGATTTTGCTTCGGTACGCGGTGGCAAAATTATTAACATACTCAAACGAACAATTACCCGGGTTTCGCCAGATAAACGGACTTGCCAATTATTCACCGGACATATTGGTTGCGGCAAGTCTACTGAATTGTCGCGACTGCAAAAAGAGTTGACAGAGGAAGGGTTTCATGTAGTTTACTTCGAGTCAACACAAGACCTCGATGAAATGGATCTCGATTTGACAGATATCATGTTGGCGATCGCGCGGCGAGTCACCCAAAGCTTGGAAGAGGGCAAAATTTCCTTGCAGCCCCAAGGTTTTAAAGAATTCTTAAAAAACAGTTGGAATTTTTTACAGACTCCTGTAAGTTTAGAAGCGGAAGGAGAACTTTTTGGCGGCAAAGCCAAGGCTAACACAGACGGAAATCTGGAACTTTCTCTGCCTTTAGGCATCGCCAAAATTACTGCCAAAATCAAAAGCAATCCCGACTTGCGCTCGAAACTGAGACAGTACATGGAACCGCAAGCCAATAAAATGCTAGAACTGATTAATCAAGAAATTATTGATGTAGCAATTAATCAGCTTAAGCAGCAGGGTAAAAAAGGATTAGTGGTGATTGTTGACAACTTAGACCGGATAGTTGCTCGACCCAATGCAGCGGGGATACTGCTACCAGAATATATCTTTATTAACCGGGGAGATGACTTGCGAAAACTCAATTGCCATTTAGTTTACACGCTACCTCTGGGATTAATTTTTGGCAATGACAGTGAAATATTGAAAAATCGCTTGGGAGGCGGAGTTGACCCGAAAGTTTTGCCGATGGTGCCAGTAAAGAATAGAGACGGCAGCGAATGCGTTGAGGGAATGAATTTGCTGCGGCGAATGGTGATGTCGCGAGCTTTTCCTGATGTGTCAACCGAGGAACAGATCGCATTAATTACCGAAGTTTTTGACAGTCCTGAAACTTTAGATGAATTGTGCCGAGTCAGCGGAGGTCATTTGCGAAACTTGATGGGGATGCTGTTTGGTTGCTTGCAGCAAGATGACCCTCCAATTTCCCAAGATGTTTTGCGATCGGTGATTCGCAGTTCCCGCGACAGTCTGAGTCGCGGTATTGATAATGATGAGTGGGAACTACTATTTAAAGTGGTGAAAGAACAAAGCATTAATGGAGACAAAGAATACCAAGATTTGCTGCGAAACCTGTGGGTTTTTGAATATGTAGACAATGAAAAAACATGGTTTGCGTTGAATCCGCTGTTGATGGAAACGGACAAATTTAAGCTGTGGCAGCAGCAAAATTGTTGAGATCATGGTAAACTCAAATCTATCCGAAGATATTGCAGCAGAAAACGAGCGATCGCTCTCTACTTTGGTACGGACGATCGCCCGCTTTCAAGGAAAGTTTTCTTTAACTTTAGTGTGCTGCAATTATTCTAGCTTACGTTCGGCAATGCTGCAAAAACTGCGCGAGATATCAACTGTTGAGTGTCAAAAATTAGTCCTCGAACCTGCTACCAAAATACTTCATCAAACTATTCTCAATGCCGTCCAAGAGCAACCGCCGAAAGCTTTAATAGTTGTCGGCATTGAGTCGGTGGTTGCTCTTGATGACCTGCTAGCTGGGGCTAATAGAGCGCGCGACCAATTCAAGCAAGATTTTGCTTTTCCTTTGATATTGTGGGTGACGGATGCTGTACTGGCTAAATTTAGTCGATCGGCTAACGATTTGAAGTCTTGGGCTCCTCCTCCAATTCAGTTTACTATGCCGATCGATGATTTGATGAATTTATTGCGAGAAAAAGTAGAGCAAGCTTTTGCTAATATTGAGAATTTCAAATTAGCTGAGTGTGAAATTGAGTCGCTGGAAAACGATCTGCTAAATGTATCATTAAACGAAGAATTGCAAGCTAGTTGGCAATTTATTCGGGGTTTAGTGGAATTTCAGCAAAATCAAATAGATTTAGCGATCGAACATTATGAGGAAAGTTTGACATTTTGGCAGCAAAATCGCCACTTAGAAAGACAAGGAATTGTCTCCCAGAAAATTGCTCAAGCTTACAACCGCAAAGCTGAATTGCACCGGGCAGGAAATCAAGGTTATTGGCAAGAAGCTAGAAAGTATTTACAGCAATCTCTGGAGAGTTTTGAGCAAGCACAGCGACATGATTTAGCTGCGAAATGTATTAGCGAACTTGGCGAAGTGCTGCGACTTTTACAAGCTTGGGAAGAGTTGCAAAGTTTAGCAGTCAAAGCCTTAGAAATTCACGAAAATTACGGCACTCCGAGTCAAGTAGCTGAAGATTACGGCTTTTTGGCTGAGGTGGCGCTGCAACAATCTCAGTGGCAAAAAGCTTGCGAATCGGCTAAATTAGCATTGTCGGTTTTGGCACAAGCAGGAAGATCCCAACAAAAGACTGGTTTGTATCGGTTACTTTTGGCAAAAGCGCAGCGAAATCTCACTCAACAGTCGAAGGCAGTTAACAACTTAGAGGTAGCTAAAGAAAATACGCAGCCTCAAGATGACGTGCAACTTTATCTGAGGATTTTAGAAGAGTTGAGAACTCTCTATTTTGAGGAAAGCGAATATTTAAAAGCATTTAACATTAAACTCGAACAACAAGCAGTTAAAAGCAAATATGGGTTGCAAGCTTTTATTGGTGCCAGCCGCTTGCAGTCGCCGCAACAAATAATTGATATCGGTTTAGAATCCGGTAAGTCAAAAGCTAAAATTGTTGAGGAAATTGAAGCAGCTTCCGGGCGATCGCGCGATATTAAAGAGATAAGTCAACGGATACGTACACCTGCTTGCAAGCTGACGATCGTTCACGGACAATCTGGGGTAGGAAAAAGTTCGATAATTCAGGCATGGTTAGTTCCGGCACTGCAACTGACAACTTTTGAAGCGCGGGATGTATTGCCTGTGTTATTGCAATCTTATCACGATTGGGCGAGGGATTGCGGTGAGTGTTTGAAAGTGGGAATTGAACGATTAAAAGCTGTGAGTTTGTCAGGGGCGAGCGACACTCCGACAGCTATTTTAGAACAGTTGCGACTGAATCAAAACCGTAATTTATTAACTGTATTAATCTTTGACCAGTTTGAGGAATTTTTCTTTGCTTACCGAGAACCAAGCGATCGGCAAAAGTTATATGATTTTCTGGCTGAATGTTTAAATGAAATTAGCGATCTCAAAATCATCCTGTCGCTGCGAGAAGATTATCTTTTCTACTTGTTAGAGTTCAATCGCGCCACTAATTTATCAACTATTGATAATGACATTCTCAGTAAAAAAATCTGCTATTACTTGGGTAATTTTTCGATTTCAGAGGCGACAACTGTTGTTCAAACATTAACAAAAGGCTCTCAATTTTACTTAGACGAGGATTTGGCAAACGCGCTGGTAGCAGATTTAGCAGGTGAAGTGGGCGAAGTAAGACCGATCGAACTGCAAATCGTGGGAATGCAACTGGAAAAATGGCAGATTACTCGACTGAGTGAATATCAGCAATTGGGCGATCGGGCTAAGGTTAAAGTGGTTGAGGAATTTTTAGCAGAAGTAATAACAGACTGCGGCCAAGAAACAAAAGATGTTGCCGAACTTTTCCTGTACTTGCTGACGGATGAAAACAATACCCGCCCTCAAAAAACTTTAGCTGAATTAGCAGCAAATTTAGGAACAGAGTCAGTAGAATTAGAGTTGGTTGTAGAGATTGTCGTTAAATCTGGATTGGTGTTAGAAGTACCTGCAACTCCGAAACGCTACCAACTTGTCCACGATTATTTAGTACCTTTTATCCGCAAGCGAAAAAGTGTGCCATTACTAAAATTACACGAAATTAATCAGGATCTAGTTAAAATGAAGAGCAGGATAGAGGCAAGACAACAAGCACGAAATTGGGTGCATCTCAATTTGGCAAGGGCGAAGCATTTCGGCAGACAATTTATTAGTGATAACC
>JAUBOG010000031.1:0-25339 GCA_036700105.1 Microcoleus occultus BM001215583 | reverse complement strand
CTCAGTCCCCCCCTTGGTAAGGGGGGGAAGAAGAGAGGAAAAAGAGATATGGTTGAACTGGGATTCTCAAAAGGAAGATTTGACGGCGGCAAAAGTGCGCCAGATTTTAGTTGAAAGTCAACCGGATATTTTCGGGATTTGCAACGTACCCAACGCGCGAGTTGCGGCAGCGGTTCAGGCTGCCGAATGGCTGTCCGATTCGAGTCGATTTAAAACAGCATTTCAGTTGCAGAAAGCTTTAGAAGAAATTCCCGATCGCGGAATAGAACCGGAAATATGGTATGCTTTGGATGTACCGTATACTGTGAATATTAGTTGGTCTAATTCTAGCAGTAAAGGCTGCTATGAGGTCGTGTTTGTGCGAGGAGAAACTAGAGGTTTTGTGGGAGAGGAAACAGTCGATTCCCCGCGCCCGTGGCACTCTTATGCTAACAATCCCCTGCAAGCGAAAGCGGCGCGCAAATTGGTGCCGCAACTGCAAGCTTACCTCGCAGCCAAATTGCCGGAATATATGGTTCCTGGGGCTTTTGCGGTGCTCTCATCGCTGCCTTTGACAGCGAATGGAAAGATCGATCGGCGCGCCTTGCCCGCACCGGAACCTGTGAAGTTAGAATCAGTTGGAAGTTATGCCGCCCCGCAAACTCTAACTCAGGAAGTTTTAGCGAAAATTTGGATGGAAGTTTTGGGGATAAAGCGGGCGGGAATTCGCGAGAATTTCTTTGAATTGGGCGGGCATTCGCTGTTAGCAACTCAGCTTGTTTCGAGAGTGCGCGATGCTTGCGGGGTTGAGTTGCCTTTGCGCTGCGTGTTTGAAGCGCCGACAATTGCAGAACAGTCTGAAATTGTCGAGCGTTTGAAAGAAAACAATGCTAATATTAAAGCTCCGGCTTTAGTCCCTGTTTCGCGCGAAAATCGCCGCGTGAAGCTGTCATCGCTGAACAGAGAAAGTAAAGAGAAGTAAGCGCGATACCTGATTCTTGCTGTAGACGGATTGATGGGGGAATTATGCAGGCAGATGAACTATTTAATCGCGAAACAGAAGTCTTTGTTTTCCCCGCATCTTTTGCCCAGCAGCGGCTTTGGTTTCTCGATCGCCTCGCGCCCGGAAATCCTTTTTACAATGTCTCAACCGCCCTCCGGTTAACGGGTTCCCTCAACTCGATCGCCCTCGAACAAGCATTCAACGAAATAGTCCGCCGCCACGAAATTTTGCGCACAACTTTTGCAGTAATAGAAGGGCAACTGTCGCAAATAATCGCCTCCGAATTAACTGTATCTATTCCCAGAATAGACTTGCGAAATCTACCGCCAAATCAGCAAGAAACCGCCGTCAAGCAGCGGGCAATTGCCGAATCGCAGCTACCTTTCGATTTAGCAAAACAGCCGCTGTTGAGGGTACAACTGCTGCAATTGAGCGCCGCAGAATACGTGCTGCTGATTAATTTCCATCACATTGTTGCTGACGGTTGGTCGATCGCCATTTTAATCCGCGAACTAACATCGCTTTACAAAGCTTTCGCCAAAAACCAGTTGTCTGGGCTACCAGAAATCCCCATTCAATATGCCGATTTTGCCGAATGGCAGCACCAATGGTTGCAAGGTGAAGTATTAGAAACTCAGCTTGCTTATTGGCGCAAACAGTTACACGAAATTGCCTGCTTAAATCTGCCAGTCGATCGCCCGAGGCCGCCCGTTCCCACCTACCGCGGCGCGCGACAAATTTTAACGCTGTCAACAGCTTTGAGCGAACAGTTGAATTTGTTAAGCAAGCAAGAAAACGCGACTTTGTTTGTCACTTTGCTGGCCGCCTTTCAAACCCTGCTTTATCGCTACACCGGGCAAAAAAATATTGCAATCGGAACGCCGATCGCCAACCGCAACCGCACTGAATTAGAAGGGTTAATTGGATTTTTTGTCAATACTTTAGTTTTGCAGGCTGATTTGTCGGGAAACCCAACTTTTCAGGAATTGTTAAGTCGGGCGAAAGCAGTAACTCTAGAAGCTTATGCACACCAAGACTTGCCTTTTGAGAAGCTAGTAGAAGCGCTGCACCCCGATCGCGATTTGAGCCGCAATCCCTTATTTCAAATTAGTTTCAGCCTGCAAAACACGCCCGCAGCAGCCCTAGAATTGCCCGAACTAACTTGGAGCGCGATCGACTTTGACGCAGGTACTGCCAAGCTCGATTTAGAGTTTAACTTGTGGGAAGATTTTGCTGGCATTAAAGGGCAACTCACCTACAGTACCGATTTATTTGACAGCGCGACGATCGCCCGAATGTTAAATTGTTTTCAAACGCTGTTAGAAAGCATTGTTGCCGATCCCACACAGCGGCTTTCTGACTTGCCAATTCTCACCGCAGCCGAGCGCGATATCCTGCTTGTAGAATTCAATCGCAATTCATCGAATATTATACCAGATATCACTTCCAATTGTCAAGAAATAAAGTCAGAATCGAGTAACATTGAACTGTGTTTCCATCAATTATTCGAGCTGCAAGTAGAGCGCTCGCCAGACGCGATCGCGCTAGTCTTTGAAAACCAGCATTTAACCTACCGCCAACTCAACACCAAAGCCAACCAAATCGCCCGCTACTTGCAGCAAATGAAAGTCGGGTCCGAAGTTTTAGTTGGCATTTGTATCGATCGCTCTTTAGATGCGATCGCCGGATTGTTAGGCATTCTCAAAGCAGGCGGAGCATATCTCCCTTTAGATCCAAATTATCCCCAAGAGCGCCTTAACTTCATGTTAGAAGATGCTCGCATATCCATCTTGCTAACCGCTCAGCAGCACTTACCGCGTTTTACCCCCAAAGTTTGCCAAATCCCAAATCTTGCTGTAATTTGCATCGATCGCGATTCGGAAGCGATCGCCCGACAAAGCAAACAAAATCCCAGCAGCCAAGTAACCGCTGACAACCTCGCTTACGCCATCTACACTTCAGGTTCCACCGGAAAACCAAAAGGCGTTTTAATCGAACACAAAGGACTGTCAAATTTAGCACAAGCTCAAATCGAAACTTTTAAATTGCAGCCGCATCACCGCGTTTTGCAATTCGCATCCCTCAGTTTTGATGCCTCAATCTTTGAAATAGTCATGGCTTTGCGATCGGGAGCAACGCTTTACTTAGCAAACCCAGAATCTCGCTTCCCAGGCAAGCATTTAATCGATTTTTTGCGCCGCAATTCTATTACCCACGTTACCCTACCGCCCGCAGTTTTAAAACTGCTGCCAAAAACCGAACTTCCCGCACTGCAAACTATTATCTGTGCGGGCGAATCTTGCGCGCCGGAGCTTGTCAAACTCTGGGCAAAAAACCGCCATTTTTTTAACGCTTACGGCCCGACAGAAGCGACTGTCTGGTCGAGTATTGCCGAACTTACTGACAGCACGAAAATGTCGATCGGCCGCCCAATTCGGCATACTCAAATCTATATTTTAGACCAACATTTGCAGCCAGTGCCGATCGGCATTCCGGGCGAAGTGCACGTCAGCGGCTTGGGAGTAGCTAGAGGATACCTCAACCGATCGCACTTAACACCACAGCGCTTTATTCCCAATCCTTTTAGCAATCGAGATGGAGCGCGAATGTACAAAACAGGCGATTTAGCTCGCTACCTACCCGACGGGAACATCGAATTTTTAGGACGCATTGACGAACAGGTAAAAGTGCGGGGTTTTCGCATCGAATTGGGCGAAATTGAATCGGTGTTGAGACAGCATCCGGGAGTGCGAGAAACCGCCGCAGTCGCCTGCAACGCATCCTCGGAAAATCAGCGCCTAATTGCTTATATTGTACCCCACAATCCGCCACCAAGCGCTCTCGAACTGCGCAATTTTTTAACTACAAAACTGCCGCATTACATGATACCGAATGCTTTTCAAATAATCGATTGCTTGCCGCTAACGCCCAACGGCAAAATCGACCGCCGCCGCCTATCTTCGCCCGGAAACCTGACAGCCTCATCGGGCGATGCTTTCGCTTCCCCCCGCAGCCCAACCGAATCAACTCTCGCCCAAATCTGGGCTGCAACTCTGAATCGCGATCGAGTCGGGATTCAGGATAACTTCTTCGATTTAGGAGGAGATTCGCTGCTAGCCGTGCGCCTGATCGATCGCATAAACCAGCAGTTTCAGCAGGATTTGCCGCTGTCTTGCTTGTTCTTAAATCCGACGGTAGACAGTTTAGCAAACAGCCTCGATTTAGGAAAAAAATATTTATCTAATTCGCCGTTAGTTCCAATTAATTCTCAAGGTAAAAATCCGCCTTTCTTTTGCGTTCATCCCATCTTCGGCGTAGTTTTTCCTTATTACAAACTAGCAGCAGAGTTAGGAACAGATCGACCGTTTTACGCGCTGCAACCGCGAGGAATTGACGGAGAATGTTCTCCCTTAACTAGCATTGAAGAAATGGCAGCTTTTTACATCGCCGCCGTGCGCGAAGTGCAGCCGCAAGGCCCGTATTTTTTAGGAGGTTGGTCATTTGGAGGTTTAGTAGCTTTTGAGATGGCTCAACAGTTGCAAGAAGCGGGCGAGAAAGTGGCTTTGCTCGCCGTACTCGACACTTTAGCACCAATTGCGGCAAATCAAATTTCTTTTTGGGATGGCTGCAAGTTTCTGCTGACAACAGGGCTGCGATCGGTTTGGCCTTTTTTATTAGATTATTTTCGCTTGCTGGCTGCTGCGGATAACTTTTCGGGTAAAAGTTTGGCTGCGAGAATTGCTCAACTAAATAAAGTTCTTAAACCGATATTTGCCGTATTTCAAGCTAACAGCAAAGCCACTCTGGCTTACGCGCCGCAAAGTTACGGAAATAAGATTACTCTGGTGCGATCGACTTCGCAAATCAGCACGGGCGATCGGGATTTTACCCTCGGCTGGAGCGAACTAACTAACGACAAAGTAGAAGTGATTAGAGTACCCGGAAATCACTTAAGTATGCTGGGAAAACCCCACGTTGAAGTCCTCGCCCAACAGCTAAAACAATGTTTTATATCATGTTCGGTAACACCGGAATGATAGTTAGTTAGTAGGGTGCGCACTGCGCTGTTTTAACAAATACTGGTAAGTAGGGTGCGCAATGCGCACCGGTGCGCAGTGCGCACCCTACATAATTAGCGCGATCGCCTCAATCAATTAAAATCTCAATTACAAACTCCGTCCCCCTTCCTGGTGCAGAAATACAACTCAGTTTTCCGCCGTGTTTTTCTTCGACAATTTGACGCGCAATTGCCAGTCCCAATCCAGTGCCTTTACCAACCTCTTTCGTGGTAAACAAGTGGTCAAAAATATGCGATCGCACTTCCTCAGACATCCCCGGGCCGTTATCTCTAATCCGAATTACTGCCATTTGCCGTAGCTTGCGGGGCGGTACGCCATCGCCCGAAACTTCAGTGCAAATTGTAATAAGCTGCGGATTTGCTTCAATTTCCGCAAATGTTTGCCCGACGCTGGCTGCATCTAAGGCATCGATCGCATTGGCGATGATATTCATAAATACTTGATTTAATTGTCCCAAAAAGCACTTGACAAGTGGCAATTTACCGTATTCTGAAATCACTTCAACAGCCGGACGTTTCTCGGAAGCTTTGAGGCGGTATTTTAAAATCAACAGCGTACTGTTAATCCCTTCATGGATATCGCAAGCAACTTTTTCGGCGGTATCGGCCCTGGAAAAGGTGCGGAGGCTGTTGCTAATCTCGCGAATCCGTTGCGAGGCTATTTTCATAGATGCAATCAACTTTGGCCAATCTTCGATCAGGAATTCTAAGTCAATATCTTCTGCATTGTCGCTGACTTCCGCTACTGGTTCTGGATAATATTTTTGATAGCATTCAACATGATCTAGTAAGTATTGAAGGTATTCTTCGATGTTGTTGATACTGCCTGCAATAAAGCCAATGGGATTGTTGATTTCGTGGGCGACGCCGGCTACTAAACTACCTAAAGTTGCCATTTTTTCATTTTGCACCATTTGCAATTGAGCTTGTTTTAATTCCTCAAGGGTTTGTTCGAGTTGTTGAGATTTCTGCAACAGGGCGACTTCAGCTTGTTTGCGATCGCTAATATCTCGAAAAATGCACTGAAAAATCGGTTTTCCGTCAAACGACATCAGCGTTAGCACAATCTCTACCCACATAGTTCCGCGATGGACTTGATTTTGCAGCCACTCAAATCGATGGCTGCCGCGTTCAACAGAAATCCCGATCATTTCTGCTGCTTTCTCCTCTGAAGAAATGCCATCGGGTTGAACTTCCGGGCAAAGATCGAGGGGACTCAATCCGATGAGTTGTTCTTTGCAGCTAAAGCCTATCAAATCGACGGCTGCTTGGTTGCAGTCGGTAAAAATCATGCGATCGAGATCGAAGATCAAAATAGAATCGGCCGATCGCTCGATTAGTTGTCGGAACCGGGCTTCCGATCGCAATAACCGATCGTTTTTTTCCTGTTCCAGGGCATAAAGGCGCGCATTTTCGATAGAAATCGCTGCTTGGGTACACAATAGTTGAACTATCTCGGTGCGATCGCGCGTAAATGCCCCGATCGTCAGTTGATTTTCCAGATACAGCAACCCGATTAATTTACCTTGGTTTAAAATCGGCGCGCACAGCACGCTTTTCGGTTTTTCCTGCATCAAATACGGGTCAAAACTAAAATTATTTTCTGCTGTTGCATCGTCGAGAACGACGGTTTTTAATGTGCGTTTAACATAGTTAATTAGTGTCGCTGGAAGTTCCGAAAAACTTGACATTGGCACTGAAATTATGCTAATATTTTGAGCGTTATTTGCTAGAGCTTCCACCATCAAAATATCGTCTTGCCATAACAGCAGGGCTGCCTTTTGGCACCCGGCATTTTCCATCACTACTTGCATTAAAGTAGCAATTAATTGCTCTAGTTGAATTTCACTGGATAAAGCTTGCGAAGCTTTGAGAATGGTGGCGAAATCCAGGGCTTCGGAAATGCTACTGCTGGTAGAACGAGTTTTGTGGATGGTGCGATCGAGGATGGAAGAGCGATCGAGACTTTGAACGCGGGTGTCGCCGATCGAAAAATCATTTGATTGCGGCCGCAAGATGGCAGTCAGGAGTTGCCGATAGCGGGTTTCTAAGTCATCGATTTTAGCTTTCGCTCCCCACCGGGCGTAACAGTAGTAAGCTTCCTGCATATAAGTTTGAGCTACTTTTTCTTTGCCCCATTCCAGGTAGAATTTGGCTGCGAGTTCGTTGGCTAATGCTTCTTCGTTGAGGAAGTGGTTTTCTTTGGCGATGGAAATAGCGCGATCGTAACTTTCAATCGCATCTAGTTTATTCCCCAAAACTTTTTGCCTTTGAGCTTCAACTAAATGCCATTTATGCAGGTGATTCATCGGCGCTGTTTGTGCCCAATCGTACAGAGTAGCTTGATGAATTTCGATCTGACTCAGGATTTCAACTTGGTCACTTTCTGACAAACTGGGGAATATTTCCCAGCGTGTCAAGGCTGCATAAAAATGAAAAACCGGAATATTAATCGTTCCTGCTACTGCCATTAAATAGAGGTTAACTTGAGTAATGCAATCTAAAGCAGCAGTGTAGTTACCAAATACATAGGCAAGCATCAGTTTGGAAATACCAGCAAAAGCGATCGCCGTGAATTCACTGTTTTGCTGGTGCTGGGGAAGCATCACTCTTTCATCATAGGCATTACCAATTAAAAGCTCCGGCTCAGGTTTCGTTTCCCTTAAGTTCCGCACGATCTCTTGCGTTATATCTAAATAAGTCTTGGCAGAATATTGCTTAATTTTAGCTAAAGCAGCACTGTAATTTACTATTTCCGGTTCCCAACTAGCAAGTTCAAAGCCACCCCACAAACTAGCAGGGAAATAAGAACAGATATTGTAGCCAGCATTCAGAAAATCGCCCGTTTCAATCCCTGTTGCATAACCATCTTTCAGCGTCACGCTCACAGCTTTTAGGGATTCCCGACGATGCTGGACTGCATAACCAAATAGTAAGATAATTTGGGATTTAAATTCTCGTATATTAAACTTATTCAGCAAGCTTAATGCCAATTGGCCGAAGCTATAGCCCGTTTCTATATCTCCCAAAAAAGCCGACAGCACCATCGCGTGACTGGCATATCCCACTGCTGATGCAGGCGCATTGCCAAAGGAGAGCGATAAGCTTACCATGACGGAGGTAAGCAGGGGCAGCAAAGCAGGCATTCCGAGCAAAATGGGGGGAAATAATATTCGTAATAGTTGGATGGCTGCCTGAGTTGTGGTATCAGTCATCACGGGTAGGTTAACAAATTCCTCAATCTGTCTGCCGCTTAGTTGTTGGTTAAGAGCTTGTAGCGCTTCGCCAATTTTGACCTCATCAGGTTCGATCGGCAATTCAACCCCCAATTTTGCCAGAGCATTCCTTCCCACAGCGATCGCCTCCAATAGCTTGCTTTGAGCCGTGAGAGCGATAATTTGAATTTCGTAGATTTTCACTTTATCTAAAATTGTTTGGGCATAATGCAACACGATTGCAGCCATCTGTTCCATGCCCTCAAAATCACCATTCAAATAGGCAGATTCCGCCGCAGCAACATAGAGATTTAGGGTCAATTCATAATCAGTTTTCCAGCAGTTTTCTGTCAACAACCCAAGCCCTGTTTGTAAATAAACACTTGCTGCTGCGTAGGCGGTAGAAAGTCGGGCTTTGCCTCCAGCTTTCAAGTTGAGTTTTGCTAACAATTTTCTCTCGCTTGGTTGAGATATCGAATCAATTCCTCGATTCAAATGTCCGACAATATCGAACAGTTTTTCTTCTGCTTCTACTTCGGTAAAATTTTCTTGCAGTAACCGACCAATTTTGAGATTAGTTGCTTGCTTTTCGCCGTCAGCCATCGACGAGTAAGCAGCTTGTTGCACGCGATCGTGTAGAAATTTATAACTCGGAAATTGCTCGGCGTTCGTTGGTAATAAATCGGTTGTTTTGCGCTCTTCTTGTCCTTGATAAAACTTGTAAATTTCACTGGTGGGCAAGATAAATCCTTCCGACAACCCTCTCCACAAATCTGCAGCAGTTTCTTCTGGCGACTTCTCGCTGACTAGCGCCAATGTCTTCAAATCAAACTGCGCTCCAATGCACGCAGCCAACTTCAGCACATCCTGAGTTGCTGGCGGCAATTTCTGCAATTGCAGCGCCATAAATTCCACCACATCCGAAGTAATACTCAGGGATTTTACTTTGGCAATATCGCACTGCCACCCCCCTTGATTTGCCCAAGGCTGTTTCGTTCTTTGTGGTAGGCATGGGGAGGGTAGGCACGGGGGCACTACCCCTACAAAACTCTGGTTTTCAGTAGGGGCAATCCCCCCGTGATTGCCCTCGTGGGCGGGGGTGGCTTCAAACACAATCATCCCATTTTCGTGTAGAGATTTGAGAAATTGCGTGGCAAAAAACGGATTGCCTTTGGTTTTTTGATAAACTAATTCGGTTAATGGTTGAGCTGATGTGCGATCGCAAATCAACGTATCTGCGATCGCATCGTTAATATCAACTTGAGTCAGCGGCTGCAAGGTAATAGTATTAACCACTGTTCCTGCTTTTGCCATCTCGGCCACCGCCACCATAAATGGATGAGTTGGAAATACTTCGTTATCCCGATATGCGCCAATAATTAGCAAATGGTGGCTGTTTTTTTCGCTCGTCAACAGTTGCAACAGCTTCAGAGATGCTGAATCTGACCACTGCAAATCATCCAAAAAAATCGCTAACGGATGTTCTTTTTTGCTAAAGACAGAGATGAATTTTTGAAACACTAAATTGAAGCGGTTTTCGGCGGCAGTTCCCGCAAGTTCCGAGACAGGCGGTTGCTTGCCAATAATTCGTTCTAGTTCGGGAATTATTTCAACAATAACTTGACCGTTTTCGCCAAGAGCTTGCTGAATTTTGGTTTGCCATTCCTGAAGTTTAGCATCGCTTTCACTCAGCAGTTGCTCCATCAAATCTCGGAAGGCTTGCACAAAAGCACTAAAGGGAATATTGCGTTGAAATTGGTCGTATTTGCCTTTGATGAAATAACCGCGCCCTCGAACTATCGGTTTGTGAATTTCGTTGACTACAGCAGTTTTGCCAATCCCGGAAAATCCGGCAACTAGCATCATTTCGATTTGCGATTGATTTTCCAATTCTCTCCCTGCTACGCGCTCGAAGGCGGCGAGGAGGCTGGCAACTTCAGTTGCTCTGCCGTAAAGTTTTTCGGGTATAATGAAGCGATCGCAAATATCGTTTTCACCCAACACAAAATCTTTAATATCACCAGTTTCTTGGAGTTGAGCCAGACAAATCTCTAAATCGCGCTTCAATCCCAGTCCGCTCTGATAGCGATTTTCCGCATTTTTAGCCATCAGTTTGCCGACAATGGATGATAAAACTAGCGGAATCTCTGGATTGATTTGATGTGCGGGAATTGCCTGTTTAGCGAGATGACAGTGCACCAATTCCATCGGATCTTCGGAAATAAACGGTAACTTTCCCGTCAATAATTTGTAGCAGGTGATACCTAGGGAATAAAAATCGGTGCGGTAGTCAAGGGCGCGATTCATTCTGCCTGTTTGTTCTGGGGAGATATAGGCTAGAGTTCCTTCAAGAATGTTGGGATTGTGGATTGTTTGGGTTTCTCTCGGTAGCAGCGAAGCAATGCTAAAATCAATCAATTTGACTTTTTTAGTATGTGGATTAATCAGGATATTAGCGGGTTTGATATCTTTATGAATAACTCGGTTTTGGTAGAGATAGTGCAGAATATCTGTTAGTTGCAAAGCTATATTCAGAAATTCTGCTAAAGGTAAAGATCGATCTGGTTGGTTTCGATTTGTGTCTGCGAGATGTTTCCCATCGCCCTTAAGATAAGCAGACAGGGAGATACCTCCAAAATCCTCCATGATTAAAGCATAGCTATTGCCGTATGCTTCTAGACTGAGGGGCTTGATGATGCTCGGTAAATTGAGATTTTTGGCGATCGTATATTGATTGCGAAATTGCACCAATTCGCTAAATTTGGGCAAGGGGTTGTGCAACAATTTGATGACGACTGGTTGTCCGTCGCTTTCTCGAATACCTCTATACACCAAGGTTCTCAAACCTGCATAAAGTCGCTCTCGAATCTGATATCCTGACAAATTTGCGATCGCATCCATAAGCTATTAATCCTTTATATATCTACAATAATCCTCGAATAATATCCACAGATGCCAAAGGTAGCACCGCCTGTTCGATCCTTATGTACTATTTTATACTATGTTCCCTGGAACGACCGCAATCAAAATTGTTGGATGCGATCGCTATTAGAGCCGCGACTTCTTAAACAAGTCGCGGCAGGAGGTGTATTTTCTTCCCTCTTCTCTCTTCCCTCTTCCCTCTTCCCTCTTCCTGATTCCTGATTCCTGACATCCGTTAAATCAGTAGAGCGAATCCGTTGCCGAACTTCCTGAGTCCATATCATTGTTGAATAGGCAGAGTTAAGACAAACTCACTTCCGGCTCCGAGGGCAGAATTAACTGTAATATTTCCGGGAAGTTTTTATACTACAAATTGATGCACAATGGCTAATCCCAATCCCGTCCCCTTACCCACACATTTGGTAGTAAAAAAATAATCAAAAATCTGCTTTTGCAATGTTTTACTCATCCCCACACCGTTATCTTTGATGGAAATAAATATTTTTTTAAGGCAGGAATTACTGCCGTTGCAATCGTAATTTTACGAGGAATATTGTCATAACTATACTATCACATTTATTAGACTCATCAAAAGCATCGATCGCATTGCTAAGCAGATTCATAAATACCTGATTGAGTTGCCCTGCATAGCATTCCACCAGGGGTAAATCGCTGTAATTCTTATAGACTTCAATTTCTGGGCGAATATCGTCGGCTTTGAGGCGGTGCTTCAGAATCATGATGGTGCTGTCGATGCCATCGTAGATATTGCAAGGCACGGGGCTCTCGCTACCGGCACGAGAAAAAGTTCGCAAGCTGGTACTTACGTCCCGAATCCGCTTTACTCCTTCCTTCATAGAACCGAGTAATTTCGGCAAGTCTTCCCGGATGTATTCCAAGTCTATCGCCTGCATTTATTCTCTAATGTCAGCATCGGAATGGGGATACTTTTTTTGATACAAATCGAGCAACCCAAACAGATCGTTGATGTAATCTAATGCAGGTAGAATGTTGCCACCAATAAAACCAATAGGGTTATTAATTTCGCGGGCAACTCCCGCAACTAAGTTGCCTAATGCGGACATTTTTTCGCTTTGAATTAGTTAAAATTGCGAAACTTGTAATTGCGCCGTTTTTTGAGATACTTGTCCTTCTAAGTTTTGAGTCAATAAACTCAACTGCAAATGAGTTTTTACCCGCGCTAACACTTCTCGTTATTGAAAAGGTTTGGTAATGTAATCCACACCCCCTTTAACTACAAACATGGCATTCTGCTTCAGATTTTCTAGCACGATGTTTCGTACAGTTTGATAGCTGAAGTAAGTATGCAGCAATACTCACAACCAGCGGTGCTGCCAACGATCGGATCGCACGAGTCAGGAAGCTGCGAGAGATTGGTGTTTTGCTGGAATGGAATAGTTGCTTGGGAGGTTGTTCAATCGATTGAGGATGTTGATTTTTCATCATAATTAATTAGGTCGAGGTTTTAGGGTTGGTCAACTTATTACTTATAGTCCTGGACGCATAAACTCGCTGATTTAGGGTGCTATAAGAGCGCACCTTACGCTATAAGTAGAGTGTCAAAGCACTTTTTGCGTAAGTCCTGACTTAATCGGTAGAGCGATCGCAAATTCCGTCCCTTCTCCTAGTTGTGAATTTATCTCGATCGTCCCCCGATGTTTTTCGACAATAATTTGATGCGCCACCGCCAAACCCAACCCCGTTCCTTGACCCACAGGTTTGGTAGTAAAAAATGGATCGAATAGCCGAGATCTTATCGTCTCGCTGATGCCAATGCCATTGTCAGCCACGCGGATTTTTATCCATTCCCTGCCAACACATTCTGTGGTAATACAAATTTCTCCAGTTTTGGCTGGAACGGCTTCAGGACACTTTTGGCGATCGCTCTCTTCTATAGCATCAATTCCATTGCCGATCACATTCATAAATACTTGATTTAGTTGACCGGGACAGCATTCTATCGGTGGCAATTTTTCATATTTTTTCACGACCTGAATTTCTGGACGATTGGATGTTGCTCTCAGCCGGTGTTGCAGAATCGTCAGAGTGCTGTCTATTCCTGCGTGGATGTCTGCTTGTTTGAGTTCAGATTCATCGAGGCGAGAAAAATTGCGCAGCGATAGCACGATGTCTCTAATTCTTTCTGTACCCATGCGCATCGATTGCAGTATCTTAGAGATATCGGCGCTTAAAAAATCCAGGTCTAATTCCTCGAGTTTATCTTTAATATTTGGTGAAGTCTCGATGTTACTTGCTTGATAAATTTCCACTAATTCCAACAATCCACAAGTATATTCATCGAGGTAGCTAAGATTGCCGTGGATGAAATTAACTGGATTGTTAATCTCGTGGGCGACGCCAGCAACTAATTGACCGATAGAGGACATTTTTTCAGTTTGAATTAACTGCGATTGAGTTGCTTGTAACTTTGCCAAAGTTGCTTGCAATTCTTGAGTTTGCTCTTTTAAAGCAGCTTCGGATCGCCGCATTGCTGCTTCTATTTCCTTGCGTTCTGCGATCTCTGTCGTAAGTTGAAAATTTGCTTGCTGCAAGGCAGCAGTTCGCTCTTCTACGCGATCTTCTAACTGTTGGTTGGCTCGGGCTAGTGCCGATTGAGAAGCTTTGCGCTCTGCGATCGCTGCCCCTAACAACAACGTTGTCACCGCAGCAGAACCCATAAAACTTTGAAGTAAAATTAGGGATTCGTTGAGGGAGGGTCGCACAAAAGAACCGACACCATTTACCGTTCCCAAGACGGCAATAATTGTGACAATTGCCACCCCGGTTGTACTTCCCAATAAGCCAAATCGAAAGTTTCCCCAAACTAAACAAGGGATGAACAGATATTCAACTGAATACCCCAGTCCAAAAGCGATTGTTCCGGCACTTAGCAGCACGGTTAGGAACAGCAATGCTTCTATTAGTTGCCGCAATTTTACTTGGTGCTGTAAATATTCCCGCCAAGTTAATAGCATGGGAGTAAAAACTATGACGCCAATGGCATTGCCGATCCACCAGGTATACCAAAAGTAACCGAAATTAGCCCAATCAGCTATGCCGCTGAAGCAAGTAACAGAGATACCAAACAATGCACTGATAGCAGTACAGATTAAAGTAACTAGGATAAATTTAAAAACATTTTCGGAGCGGTCGAACAGATAGAAATTACCCAGCCAGCGGCGCAGTAAAACCGTCCCTGCGATCGCCTCGAATATAGAAACAAACGCACCAATACCCGCCGTGCCGACCGTCTTGCTTAAATCGTGACTTGTCTCGAATAATCCGGGAACATTAAGTGATATATCAGCTAAGAAAATTGCCGGCCAAAACCGATAGCCCAAGCACAAATTTGCTGCCCAGGCGATACCGGATGGAGGCCATAGGGCGGTAATATTTCCCGGTGAAATAGGCAAGGCGATCGCAATTCCTAATTTACCTGAGCCGTAGTAAATAGCAGCTAGAGGAATCGCCACCAGCAACCACTTGGCTAAACAGTTGACAGTTGACAGTTGACAGTTGACAGTGAGGTTTTTAGAATAAGATTTTAAACCCCTGAATTTGGATAAATTTGATATAGACTCTATTTTTCGGGCTATAAATCTCTTGAATAGAGATGGTTTGTTGTTCATGTTGCTAGTAAATTAAGAGGGAATTTAAATAAAAAAGGCTAATGTTACAAATTGTTGTAAGGAAGTACGATCGCAAATCCTGTCCCTAGTCCCACAGTGGAATACACCTCGATCGTCCCCTAATGTTACAAACTGTTACAAGGAAGTCCGATCGCAAATTCCGTCCCTTGTCCGAGTTGAGAATTCACCTCGATCGTCCTCCGATGCTTTTCTAGCACAATTTGACGGGCGATCGCCAGCCCCAACCCCGTACCTTTCCCCACAGCTTTAGTGGTAAATAAGTGCTCGAAAATTTGCGGCTGCACTGCTTCGCTCATCCCGCTCCCGTTATCTTTAATCCGAATGATTGCCGATTTTTTATCTTCAGAAACGGTTGTGGTAATCGCAATTTGATTCGGATTGGCTTCAATCTCCTGATAAGTGCGTCCCGAATTAGATTCTTCTAAGGCATCCATAGCATTGGCTAAAAAGTTCATGAACACCTGATTTAGCTGTCCCGCAAAACATTCAACAGCAGGTAAGTTGCCGTAATTTTTGACGACTTCAATCGGCGGGCGAGTATCGTCAGCTTTGAGACGGTGTTTGAGAATCAGCAGGGTGCTGTCAACGCCTTCGTGGATGTTAAAAGGGAAAGGGATCTCGCTATCGGCCCTCGAAAACGTCCGCAAACTAACGCTGATGTTGCAAATGCGATCGATTCCTTCTGTCATCGAACCCACCAAATCCGGCAAATCTGCGCGCAGAAAATCTAGATCGATCGCCTCTATTTCATCTAAAATCGCCGGAGTGCGATCGGGATATTCCTGTTGGTAGATGTCAATCAAGCCGAATAAATCTTTAATTCCATCCATCGCAGGTTTCAAATTGCCTTTGAGAAAACCTACAGGATTGTTAATTTCGTGGGCGACACCCGCAACCAAATTTCCAAGTGCTGACATTTTCTCGCTTTGGATTAGTTGCAATTGTGCTTGTTGCAGATTTTCTAAGGCTTATTGCAATTTTTGGTAAAGTCGGGCATTTTCTAAAGAAATAGCAGCTTGAGAACACAGCATTTTTAGCAACTCGATGCGATCGGCTGTAAACGCCACCGCTGTCACCGATTTTTCCAAATATAAAATACCGATCGACTTACCTTGGCTGAGAATCGGCGTACACAATAAGCTCTGAGGATGCTGTTGAATTAGATAGGAATCAGAGGCAAAAATTGTGCTGTCAGCCGTCGCAATAATCGTTACTCTATAAATTATCTCAGTGTTACTACCTAGAATTCGACCAAAACTTCCTCCGCGCCGCCCAGCAAACCCTGCGCCGCCTCCAACATACTCTCTGCAACATCTTTCAAATCTTCGCGACTTGCTAAATAAGTTTTCAAAGCTTCTAACGGTTCTATACTGTTATTAGCATTCAATTCTGGCAACCTCGGCCTTGCTAGCTGACTGACTAATTCCGGTTGAATTGTGTAGCTGTGCGCTTCGCCCAGAAGTGTATGCAATTCTGCGTTGTCGATTAAGTCTAATTGTTCCGATCGCAATTGGTAGATCAATCTCACAACCGCGTCTGCGATTTCCTTCTTCCCAATGGCTTTAACTAACTGTGCTTGCGGGTTTTCCGATTCAGACACGTTGACTTTAATTGTCTGAAATACGCGCACGGGTAAAGTGCAGAATTCCCACTCGGCTTTCCCACGTTCCAAATTAACTAACACGAAACCTTTGTCTTCTTTCTCTTCGCTAAAATCAACTCTTTCGATGCTTCCGGGATAAATTACGGGCGGATTGTTAGCAGCATTCAAATTTTGGTGTTTGTGAACGTGGCCGAGAGCAACGTAATCGAAACACGGGCGAGTTAGCATGGAAACGGGAATGTTAAAACCTTTTCCGACTGCTAAAAAACGCTCGGCGCCCAAACTTGCTTTATCTGCCATTAAATGCGCTAATAATACGGTGGGTATTTCGGGGTTGAGGCGGCGGATTTCGCCTTCTAGGGCGATCGTCAGTTTTTCGGTTAATAATTGGTTAACGTCGCCCATAGAGAGGCTTTCAGTCTCGGATCGCGTCATTAAGGTCGATCGCGTCAACCAAGGCAATGTTACCACCTGTACGGGGCCGTTGCGGGTTTCGATGAGGTGAGTTTCCAGGCGATCGCCTACAATAAACTTAGGAATTCCCAAAGTCCGGTAAATACCCAAACTCGCCCCGCCTTGTCCTTGAGAATGCTGATCGTGATTTCCTACTAGCAAAACCGTGGGAATTTGCGCGTCTACCAAGCGGCTGAATTGACGCGCAAAAGCCTCTTTGACAAACGGCGGCGGCGTGGAATCGGGGAAAGCATCGCCGCCGAATATGACTAAATCTACGGGTTCGGAAATTGCCCTATCCATACATTTACTCAGCGTAGATGCGAAGTCTTCCAAGCGCGTATTTAACCCGGTTTCTGGGTTAATTCGCCCGTGGGAAAAGCCGCTTCCCATGTGGATGTCTGAAAGATGAAGAATTTTAATCATTGTTTTTGTTATTTGTTATGAGTTATTTGTTGTGAGGACTTGCTTTACTGACAATGAAGCAAAGAAAGTTTTTTTTCATCACAATATGATACCGGGGACTTTTTGATAGATTTCGCTAATTGCACAACTTAAATTCGCACTAATAAATTCTACTATATCTCCTTGTGCGTAAGTTTGAGAAACCCAATTTCCTGACTCATTCAGACGAAAACACTCTATTTTGATTTCTGATTGAGTAATTAACACGTATTCTTGCAAACTCGATGCAGTTTGGTAATCGACAAATTTATCGCCTCTATCAAAGGATGCGGTTGAAGGAGATAACACCTCAATAATTAGAGATGGATAGAGAATGAAGTCTTCTGTTGAACTTGTATCTCTTTCGTCGCAAGTTACCGCCACGTCAGGATAGTAATAGCAATTCGCCGCTTCCAGTCTGACTTTTATATCTGATGAAAGAACTAAGCATGGCGTATTCAGAAGATGATTTCCCAACAGGCGAATTAGATTACTAGAAATAATAGTATGAGGGTTTTTTGCCCCCGTCATTGCATAAACGTGTCCGCGTCTGTACTCGTGTTTGATGGGGCTTACTCGTTCGCCTTCTAGGTACTCTTCTGGGGAGATGTAGAAATTATTTTTGCTGACAAACATTGATGTTTCCTCCGAAATTTTATTTGACACTATTTGTTAATAATCGCATACCCGGGTGGGAAACGGCACTGCCGTTTCCCTACAGATTTAACAAAACTCCAAAAATCGCGCGTGCCACAGTTTGCCGCTTTCTGTCAAACCCTGCGATCGCACTTTGATTTTGACGTTTTTGGGGTTAGCCTCGTAGCGTCCGGCTATTTCCTGCATTTCCTCCGCGCTAAACCCCGTTCCCACTGTTCCCACAGGCACTAATTTACCGTCAATTTCCTGTGCGACTTTAATCGCGCTAAACGGCCGCCCCGCAACTTTTGTCGCCGTCAAGCCGACAATAAACAAATCGAATTCCAGACAGTATTTAGTCCTCACCATCGGAAAATTCTTAACATCTTTGCCGCCGACATAGCGGCAGTTATGCAAAACCCAAACTTCGCCTTCTCTGTTTTCTGATTCCTGCTGCTTGGCTAGTAAAACTTTTTCGGCTGCGGTGCGAAATGTCGGTACGACTTCAAAGGCTGGAGATAAATTATTCAGCATTTTGCCAACTTCAACTCCCGCTGCAATTCGTTCGGATTCGGCGAGGATTGTTAAGTCATTTCCTTTGAAAAACAAACATTTAAAAATGGCATAAATGGCGCTGGGCTGGGTTGTCGGAAAGCCGCTTTCAATATTGACTGTAGCAGCTTGGGCGCCGGTGCGGTGTTCGCTGCCGGTACAGCTTTTGTAGTAGAGTTCGCCGTCTAAAACAAAGGTGCCAATTTTAGCTGCTGTGTCGATTAATGCTTGTTCGATCGCAATTGATGGCTGCTGTCGCAGGTTTGTCGATCGCGATTGGTAGTATACTTTGTCTTTAGTCGCCACGATGACTGCTCGATTGCCGTCGCGCTTCGGCTGTCCCCAATAATCTGGATTTTCGATATAATAAGAGCGATCGCTCGGCGCGTCAACCGGCTGCATTGTCACAATCCTTCCCGGCTGCAAGTGCGGCGGCAATTCGGCTACTATCGGATTGTTGACTGTTTCGGTTGTTGGGGCGGTAGTTGATTTTTTGACCGCCGGGAGATCGGTGGTAGAATTGTTGGGAGCGTTAAGGGCGATCGGCTTTTCTCCAGTTTCCAATTCAAACGCTCTTTTCCAAAATCCCATCGCCATTTCCGGGTATCCTTCCGACTCCGCACACAGTGCAAAACCGATAACTTTTGCCGTCCCAATTCCGCGCCCGTAATCACTTAAATACTGCACGGCACCCGCTTCGCCCATCAAGTGCAATCCCCGCTGAACAATGCGGTTGTTCCAGCGTTCTCGAATATCGGTGCTGATTTTTTTGGCTGTTTTTCGCTTGGCTGATGCGTATTCGGTGCAGTCCATACTGCCTCCTTTTTGTAGGGCTATTTTTACACTTTACTTTAACTTGATTCATTGGTCAAGTCAGAATTAAAATTTATTGATTGATGTTAACAAGCAGTAGGTGCGCAATGCGCACCATACATTATATTGTGCAATTTTTGATTTCAACTCAGAACTACTTATTGACTATCCCCTTGCACCTGTAATTAATTGGAAAAACTTAGGTGAATACTTCTGCAAAAGCGTACCAGCCGCCAGCGTTACGAAAGTCGCAATCGCCGTTATTAATAAATAGTATATTATCACAGTTAGGGAATTTGAAGGCTTTGACAATCTCTCAAAAACTTCTTTCAAAACTGTTACCGTCGGTTCGTGCGCAGCATAAACAAAAAATGCCAAACCCGAAAAATTCAAACATATTTTTTGCAGCTTCCCGCCAACCAAATCGGAAGCGCACCAAATAGCTGCCGTACCTGCAACTCTCGTGCAGCATTCAAACAAATGTTGGAAAGTTTGAATGTCTGAGGTTTGCATTGCGGTCAAGACTACAGCCATCCCTAAATAGATGCCTATTATTGCAGCTTTGTGTCGGTCTAGCTTAGTTAAATCCCAGTTTTTAACAGCAATCAGACATCCCAAATAAAAGAATAACGGGCCCAACCACTGAATGTTAATAAAACCGAGTTCCCATTGCAGCAGCCAAGGCGCGGCAAACAAAGCTAAACCTAGATACGGTATCTTTCTCGCTATTACCAAAAATACCGGAGACAGAATCACCATCGCGATCAAATCCCGGACGTACCAGAAATGAAATGCGATCGGATAAGTGCTTTTGGAGCCAGTCAAACAGTCTATAAAATTGGCTAAACTGTAATCTCCGATGTATTGCTTGTAATGTCCCTGAATAATTGAACTCGTCGCCGGTACGTTCAAAACAATGAGCACCATCGCCAACAAAGCTAAGTTCCAAAATAGATAAGGAACCAGCAGCGTCCAAAACCGGGATTTAAGTTTTTCTAAGTAAGAGTTTAAAGAGAATTTGAAGTTTCTAAAAAACAAGAAACCTGAAAGTATAAATAAAAAAGCCACGCAAGAACCGCCCCAAGTTCCGGCAATAAATATCTGGAAAAATTTGTCCGTATATCCCACAGGAACTAGGGATGAGTGAATAGTGACTATGCCAATAATTAGAGGCAGACGCAATACTTTAATTCTGTGAGATACTTCAGGGGTGATTTGCATTTTTTGCTGACAGAGTGTATTGTTTGATGGGTTTGTAGTTGCGTTGGGAGGGCTCGTCGAAGTCATTGGTTGGCCGCCAATGCTAAGATAGCGTTCACGGTGCATTGACGCGAATATGCCATGATTTGCGTCTTGCTAGCGTCGGGTTAGCTAACTTCCGATGCCAGGAAATAAAATTTAAGATCGAGTGTAATTTTACAATATGATGCGATTGATTTTGTACAGCAAACCCGGATGCCATTTGTGCGAAGGGCTGCAAGAAAAACTCCAACAGATTGAAAGTCTCAAATTTCAACTAGAAGTCCGAGACATTACCTCGCGCGATGACTGGTTTCAAGCTTATCAGTACGAAGTACCTGTTTTGTATAAAGTGCAGCCCCAGCCAAAAAAATCTGCGGGCGATGCTGTATCCTGCCCAGAAGAATTGCTGCCGCGCCCTTCTCCCCGCTGCACGATCGCGCAATTGGAGCAAATGTTACAGAAATATTTACAAAGCGATGAGTCAAAATAAACAGTTGACAGTTGACAGTTGACAGTTGATAGTTGACAGTTGACAGTTGATAGTCGATCGCGAGGTTTTCAGGTTCGGGATTTACACCTTACCTAAAAACATTCCACTCTGAAAGCGGGGGTTTTAAGCCCCTAATTTTTGATAATTAGGACTTACTTGAGGAGTTTTTGGTATGAAATTGAGAGAATTATTAGCAGCAGTTCCCAGCATTTCTGTGGATGGGGAACATCCGGCCCTGGATGCTGAAATTAACGGTTTATCCACTAATTCCCATGCTTCCAAGTCGGGTGATTTGTTTTTGGGAATGCCGGGAACGCGGGTAGATGGCGGAGATTTTTGGCCGGGCGCGATCGCCAACGGTGCTGTAGCCGCCGTAATTTCCACTCAAGCCGCGCAGAAAACACCCCCCCAACCCCCCCTTGCTAAGGGGGGGCTAGGAGAGGTTCCACCCCTTGATAACGGGGGGCTAGAACAGGTTCCACCCCTTGATAACGGGGGGCTAGAACAGGTTCCCTGCGTCATTCCAGCGGCCGATATGGCTCAAGTTTGCGCTCAAATAGCAACGGCATTTTACGGCAATCCAGCTAGCAAATTAAAACTTGTGGGCGTTACCGGCACGAACGGCAAAACTACAACTACTCATTTAATTGAGTTTTTGCTCAATCAAATGCAGTTGCCGACGGCGATTTTCGGCACGCTTTATACTCGCTGGCCGGGCTACGAAAAAACGGCACTTTATACCACACCTTTTGCTGTGGAACTGCAAAAAGAATTAGCAGAAGCTGTAGCTGCTGGCTGCAAATATGCGGTGATGGAAGTTAGTTCCCACGCTTTGGCGCAGCAGCGAGTTTTGGGCTGCGGTTTTGAAGTGGCAGTGTTTACAAACTTGACTCAAGACCATCTCGATTTCCATGCCGATATGGAAGATTATTTTAAGGCAAAAGCGCTGTTGTTTAGTTCTGATTATCTCAAGAGTCGGGCTGTAGTTAATATTGACGATGCCTGCGGAATGCGGATAGTTGAAACTCTCAATTCCGAGCAAGTTTGGAGTTACAGCACTACCGACAAAACGGCGGATTTGTACGCTTTTGATTTGCAGTATCAGCCGAATGGAGTTAAGGGAATGCTGCACACTCCCCAGGGCGAAACTGCTTTTGATTTGCCTTTAGTCGGTCAGTTTAATTTATCGAATATGCTGGCTGCTGTCGGTGCTGCTTTGGAGTTGGGTTTGGATTTGTCCGCAATTGCGGATAAATTATCTCAGTTTTCGGGAGTACCGGGACGGATGGAACGGGTGCAAATTAGCGCCGACCAAGATATTAGCGTAATTGTGGATTACGCGCACACTCCTGACAGTTTGGAAAACTTGCTGAAGGCGTCGCGGCCGTTTATTTCGGGTGAGATGATTTGCGTGTTTGGTTGCGGTGGCGATCGCGATCGCACGAAACGCCCGATCATGGGTAAAATCGTCGCAGAATTGGCCGATGTAGCTGTTGTTACTTCCGACAATCCGCGTACTGAAGTTCCCGATCGCATTTTGGAGGATATTTTAGCAGGAATTCCCGCTGAAATAAAGCCGATCGTCCTGTGCGATCGGGCTGCCGCAATTCGCACTGCTATTATGGATGCCAAACCGGGAGACGGCGTGCTGATTGCAGGAAAGGGACACGAAGATTATCAGATTTTGGGCACCGAAAAAGTCCATTTTGACGATCGAGAACAAGCCCGAAATGCCCTGAAACAAAGAATGAACGGGTTTAGCAGTTAGTTGGCAAAATATCCAGAAGCCCGACTTCTTAAATAATTCGGGCTTCTAACAGCAACCGATTACAAATAACACTTAATAAATAAGACTTAACCAAGAAAATACAATAAATCAGTAATTATACTTAAAGGAAATTTTAAGGACACCATTATAATTGTATTAACACTTTAACACAAATAGCGAACGGTATGATCTAAATCACTCGATATCAAATTCTAGATCACATATACAGAGGTACTTGTATCATTATCATCTATTGAATCAATGGCATCTATAACCCACAAAAGATTTTTATCAAACTATTTCGCAGCAAACACTAAATCCATGACTAATAATTCCTTTTTGGCTAGCTCCACATCATTCGATCCTCTATCACCGACCATCGACTTATCTGTTTCCTTCGCTCAAAAATATATGCAGCAGATGAAAGGCGGTGTAGCGGCTGCTGGTGACGATCGATTTGCCGAACGGCGGCGGGCCGGAATGTCAAAAAAAATGTTGGATTCGCTGCGTTCTGTGAGCGCAAAATCTTGGACTAAAACTGATAATTTGCTTGCCCAAGAGTTAGTTTTGCACGGAATTGATAGCGATCTCATCGATCCCTGGCAAATTTCCGGCGGAATTCATAAAGTGTACAAATTTGCGATCGAAGCCTACGCCCAGCAACTACCGCCCCACAGCATTGTCAACAAAGTTAGCCCCGTGCTCGGGGAAGTCCGCAAGCAAGTCACAGCAATCGATCCCCGCGTCATCGGCTTTGTCGCCATGCAGTACCACTACACGGGAATGCAGTTGATGGACTTGCTCCCCGAGGGCGAACAGCAGATATTTGCGAACTACGTCAAGATTCTCGACGATCACCTGTATATGCCCCTGCAACGCGCCTACCAAGCCGCAGCGAAGCATCCAGCGGATTCCGTACCGCTGGAATCTGTACGCGCGCTGATGCCGAGGATGACCGAGATTTCCGAACGGGTGGTAAACCGAGTAAATCAACTGTACCCGCGCTACCGCTGTCTTTCTGGGCCGCTCAACAGCCCGCACATCCGCACATCCAGCATCCGCGATGTCGAGATGTTTCAAGTTTATATGTGGGTGTGTTTGCTGGAAGGAAATCTGCACGCCCTAGAAACCGAATTGTTTCCGCTGTGCGTGATGATTTACCCCAAACTAAATGTGAGTTGGGAACTTGTCAGCCAAATGACTCACTTGCTGCGCAAGGAAATTGCGACTTGTCTGACACCGGAACAAGCAAAGTATTGCGAACCTTTCTACGAGATTCTGCGCCGTATGTTTAGTGCGGAAGTTTTTCCGAATGCTTGATCTCGACTTACTCAGTCTTTTTCTCGTCTCATCAACGGCCCAAATTCCATGCCGCCAGCATTTTGGGAATCTGGCGGCAAAGCTCAAACAATTCAGTCCAAACATATGTTTCGGATTCATGACTTGTTAACAGTCTGGGACCGACAAATACGCAGGGCTATTTCATTCTAAATATATCTTTGAGTATGCTACAACTAAAGCCAGCGATACGTTGAGCTTGAGCCATGTTTTGAAAGCCACGATCGCGATACAAATTAAGGGCAAAGTTTCGTGCGATTGCCCAAGACTGAGCGAGTCCAACGGTGCGAATGCGACAAGCATCTTCTTCTCATTCGTAACACCACGGACATAATGGACGAAAGTTTTCGACTCCCCAATAGCCTCGAATTCTTTGAGCAAGGCAAGCGGCTGTTTCAGTTAATGAAGTGACGTAGTAGCGAGTTTCGGTAGAGAATTCAATGATGTTCGCTCGATAGACATGGCGTTCGGATTCAACTATAATTAAGGTTTTTAGTCCCGAAAAATCAGGAATTCCCGTCAAGTCTTGACTGATGCTGACGGTACGTTTTTCAATCCTCCCCGAGCCCTTTATTAATCTGGAATGACGTTTCTTGCGGTTGAAATGTGGCAGATACTGCGGTCAATAATCCAGATTGATTGCCTTTGAGTGCGCCCACGTAATGATTGCTACTATCAATTATGGTCTCAGCAGCTTTTTTTGGGTGCTGATGGCATCAAAGGCGAAGACAACACCTTGGAGTGCCATTTGCTCAATAAAAGCAGGAATTGCCGTGATTTCATTCGTTTTTGAATCTACCTCAAAGGGTTCTAGAATCAACCCACGTTCCACAATGTAGGCAGTTACCAGCATAATTGCTGGATGGGAATCGACCGTTGGGTCGTCAGTGGGACATTCATAGGACCCACGTAATACTTTCCCAGGAGAGTGCAATCGTTTCTCCTCTCAAAGGTTGAATCCCAAAAAACCTCGATAAACAACCAGAATAAGTCTGATAATCTAACCGCAGTAATGTCCGCCGAATCGTACCCTCCGGAGGGTAAGCGCCCCGAAGGCGGTTGAAATAAAGTTACTAAGGGTGCATCCCAATTTTGTAAGGGCGAAGCATTCCGGCAGACAATTTATTAGTTA
>JAUBOG010000319.1:6392-7738 GCA_036700105.1 Microcoleus occultus BM001215583 | reverse complement strand
CAAGGGGGGGCTAGGGGGGGTTTGAATCCCCTAAAATTACCCGAAAACCTAATCCAACGCCTGGGAATTATCCACAGTTTCCCCGACTGGATTGTCGAAATGTGGCTCGAACAACTAGGCGAAACCGAAACAGAACAACTCTGCAAATGGTTCAATCAATCGCCCACAATCGACCTCAGAATCAATCCTTTAAAAAGTACGATCGCCCAAATCGAAACCGCCTTCAAATCCCAAAACATCAGCGTTAGCAGAATCCCGCACTTACCCCAAGCCTTAAGACTAAATGGCAGCACCGGCGCAATTCAAAACCTCCCCGGATACAGCGAAGGTTGGTGGACAATCCAAGATAGCAGCGCTCAATTAGTCACCCATTTACTCGATCCGCAGCCCGGGGAAACTATCATCGATGCCTGCGCCGCACCGGGCGGGAAAACCACCCATATTGCTGAATTAATCCAAGATACAGGCACTATTTATGCTTGCGACAAAACAGCAAATAGACTTAAGAGACTTAAAGAAAATGCCGATCGACTTCAGATGCGATCGATTAAAATTCATACCGGAGACAGCCGCCATTTTCCCGAGTTTATCAACCTAGCAGACAGAGTTTTACTAGACGCACCTTGTTCCGGGCTCGGCACTCTCCACCGCCGCGCCGATGCGCGCTGGCACCACACGCCCGAAAACATTCAAGCGCAATCGCAACTGCAATCGGAATTGTTAGCAAATGCAGCGACTTTTGTCAAGTCCGGCGGCGTATTAGTTTACGCAACTTGCACGATTCATCCCTTGGAAAATGAACAGGTTGTGCGATCGTTCTTAGCCAACAATCCTGACTGGCAAATCGAACCGCCAACAATAGATTTACCAGTACAGCCATCACCGGAAGGATGGGTGAAAGTTTGGCCGCACCGAAATCAAATGGATGGCTTTTTTATGGTGCGGCTCAAACGAAACTAGATTGCAATACGACTTAAATCCGCAAATACATCTGCGTTAATCCGTGTTAATCTGTCAAAATCTGCGGTTAAAAACTCCCAATTCCAATTTTTGCAATAAATCCAATGTACATTTAAATTTTTGGTTGGGTGAGGGCAGTCCCTTGTAGGGTGCGTCGCTGCCAAATTTTCAATTTTAGTTGTGGATTGTTGATGGCGACGCACCCTACGGTATCTACTTAGGAATGAGAATTAAATAACTTACAATTTTTCTTGTTCTTGTGGGATGGGCGTCCCGCCCGTCCCACAAATATGTGTAAATTATTTAATTCGCGATCGATCCTTAATATCCAGGTTCTTGATAAGCGGGTTCTTGATAAGCGGGTTCTTGATAAGCGGGTTCTTGAT
>JAUBOG010000319.1:0-6292 GCA_036700105.1 Microcoleus occultus BM001215583 | reverse complement strand
CTTGATAAGCGGGTTCTTGATAAGCGGGTTCTTGATAAGCGGGTTCTTGATAAGCCGGTTCTTGATAAGCCGGTTCTGCCGGTGCGTGATACTTCGGTTCGGGATTGGGATTGTAAGGTACGATCGCCCCATCCTCATTCACAATCATCCCTCGAATAATCTCCTTCGGCTCCACCGGTTTCGCCTTAATACTGCCTTTGCGGCCCTCCAACTCGGGTAACTTCGGAAACTCCTGAACCGGCATTCCCTTCACAGCTTGACTCATAAAATCGCGCCAGTTGTAAGCCGCAGTACCGCTGGTTCCCCCAGTCGGATAATTGTCATCATTCCCCAGCCAAACACCCGTCACCACCTGCGGAATGTAACCGATAAACCACAAATCCCGCACCTTTTCCGAAGTGCCAGTTTTGCCGGCAACAGCCCGATCGCCTAAAGCAGCCGGCCCCCCCGTTCCCCCAGTCACCACACCCTCTAACATCCAAGTAGTAATCGCAGCACTATCCTTATCCAAAACCCGCTTCGGTTTAAAATCAGCCTGATAAATTACATCTCCCCGCTGATCGATCACCCGCTTAATTCCGTGGGCTTCAATAAAATTACCTTCCGACGCTAAAGTACCGTAAGCATTAGTCAACTCCAGCAAATTCACCTCAGAAGAACCCAAAGCCAGGGAATAAATCGGACTTAATTTAGATTTAATTCCCATATCCTGAGCTAATTTTATCGCCGGTTCAAACCCGACATCCATCAACACCCTCACCGCCACGACATTCACCGAACTCCTCAAAGCATCAGAGATCGATCGCCAGCCGCTAAACTTTTTGCCGTAATTATTCGGTTGATAACCGTCGATAATAATCGGCGCATCTTCATAGCTGTCGTAAGGCGAAAAACCAGCCCCCATCGCCGCCGCATAAACCAACCCCTTAAACGTCGATCCGGGCTGCCGCAAAGCCTGCGTAGCGCGATTAAACTGACTGTCCTTAAAATTTCCGCCGCCGACTAGCGCCTTAACTTCCCCTGTTTTGGTTTCGATCGAAACTAAAGCCGCCTGTTCAAAACCCTGACGGCGGCCATCAACTTCGATCGCATCTTTAACCACCTGTTCCGCTATTTTCTGCCACTTCAAATCCACCGTCGTCTCGACAGTCAAACCGCCAGATTCCAAAGCATCCTGAGAAACATAGCGCGGCAGTTCCTTCCGAATGTAACTAGCAAAATAAGGCGCAACTACCTTAAATCGCTTCGGCGAACTTGGCTTAACCGCCATAGGTTCTGCCATCGCCTCCTTCGCCTGAGCCTCTGTAATTACCTTTGCTTCCTGCATTTCTTGCAGCACCAGATTGCGGCGTTGCTTAGCAATATTCGGATTAACCAAAGGCGAATATTCGCTCGGTGCCGGCGGCAAACCAGCCAAAGTTGCCATCTCTGCCAAAGTTAATTTATCGACTGTTTTGCTAAAGAAAACCAAAGCCGCATCCGCTACCCCGTAAGCATCCGAACCCAAATAAACCAGATTTAAATACCGTTCTAAAACTTGTTCTTTATTCAACTCCCGCTCTATTTTCTGAGCTAAAAGAGCTTCCCGAACCTTTCGCCGAAAACTTCTTTCCTGATTGAGAAAAACCACGCGAGCCAATTGTTGCGTAATTGTACTGCCGCCCTGCACCAAATCTCTCGCCACCAGATTAGAAACGATCGATCGCGCAATACCTTGATAATCCACCCCGCGATGTTCGTAAAAACGGCGGTCTTCTATCGCAATAAAAGCTTTAATCAACAGTTCGGGAATTTCCTTAAGTTTCAGCTTATCTCTAGTTGCCGGCCCCGACTGCAACAAAATCGTATTGTCAGCCGCCTTAATTGTCAGCGTCCCGTCGCGGTTAAAAGCCGACAAATCGTTAACATCCGGCAAACCTTTGTCTAAGGTGTATAAAATCCACAAACCGTAGATTAAAGCGCCGCTTCCTATACTGAGAACACCTAAACCGATCCAAAATCTAGGGCGGCGGGGGAGCCGTTTTTTAGTATTTTCCGGCGGTGCGCTAATTTCCGGCGGTGCGATAACTTCCGGCGGTGCGCTAATTTCCTGTAGTTCCGTATTGCTTTGCAGTTCGGTGCTTTGTAGCGCGCTATTTTCCGGCAATTTGCTATTATCGAAACTTTCCAATTTTCTGGGTAATTTAGTGTCCGGCTGACTCAATCCCGATCGCAGCAATTTTTTTCCCTTTGCTTGCATACTGGTAACTTGAGGTTCAATTTCCAACCAAACTATCAAACGCCTCAACCCTTCCCAATTGCGCTTGACTATTGGATACCGATCGTATTCTGACTCTAAATATTCCGATCGTAATTCTGACTCTTCTGGAGGCGCAGCATCTTCTGATACCACATACTCCGATCGCTCGCCTGTTGACTTTGCAGACAATTGAGCCGGAGATTGCGGCGAGTTTAGCCCGGTGCTATTGGCAGCATTCGGCGATTCTCGATCGGAATTACCCCCTGCTCCCTTAGTGACTTTGCTCAATTTATCCTTGATATTTGAGAAAAATTCTGCCACGTTCAGACCTTCAAACCTCATCAATTTAAATTAAAAATTAAAAATCAAAAAGGCTAGCCCCCTTCAATTTTTAATTTTTAACTTGATACTTGCTCTTCAACAACACTGCGAATGATTTTGAGTTATCTATGATTTGAATTAAAAACTCTTTAACTCAAAATTCACAACTCAAAACTCTTCTCAACCAGCATTACCCAGTGCCAAAGCCGCTACTAGCATACCCAACACCAGGAAAGGCTGAGCACTTGCCTGATATTTAACATCATTTTCCAGAGGATTGCGTAAAAAATACATATCCTGAAAAGTGATTTGCGGCACGATCAGCAGCAGGAGAATGACAGCGTACAGGTTTTGGTGGATGCTAATCAAGTAGCCTGCAATCCCAGCTTGAAATACATCTATCATCAACACGCAAATCCAGGCTGCGGTGCCGATGCCAAACATCACTGGCAAAGATTTTAACCCTAATTGCCGATCGCCCTCAACACTTTTGAAATCATTGACGATCGCAATTCCCAGCCCGGCCAAACTGTAGAACAGAGTCAAAATCATAATCGTGGGATCTAGTGTACCAAATAAAGCTTGACCGGCCCACCAAGGCAGGGCAATGTAGCTAGCACCCAGGGCATAATTTCCCAACCAGCCATTCTGCTTGAGTTTCAGCGGTGGCGCAGAGTAGATGTAAGCCAAAAACGCGCCCCCGAGAGTCAAAACAGTCATGATGGGGAATTCGTGACCCGCCCACAAGTCTAGGGCATAAGCCACCGCAATGCCTGCGGCTAATAATACCAAAATTTGGGTGACTACTTGGGGAATCGAAATAATACCCGATGGAATGGGACGATAGGGCTCGTTAATGGCGTCGATGTCGCGATCGTAAAAATCGTTCAAAGTTTGAGTGTACCCCGCCAGCAGCGGCCCTGACATCAACATGCAAGCTGCGGCGATCGAGAAATTCTCTAGATTCCAAACATAGTTTCCAGAAGACGCCGCCCCGCACACCACGCCCCAAATCAGGGGAATCCAGGTAATCGGTTTCATCAGTTGCAAGCGAATCTTCCAGATGGAAGTTTCCCCGCTAGCGGCTCCTTTCATACCCAGCAATTGCCGGGTTTTGGCACTGCGGCTGTCTGCTTGAGGACTGTCTGCTGCGGTTTCTGGGGGAGTTTGGGATGGAGGAGAGTCAGACATAAGTGTGATTTTAGGGGTAATCTGCTGTTGTGTCGTTTTGCATTTCAATAATAATTCTGTAGGATAGCACCAATATTCCAAGCATTGTCTAGTCCAGGATTTTTAGATCCCCGACTTCGCAGAAGTTGTCGGGGTTCTGGGTATTATATTTTTTTAGGTGGCGTTAATTACGATCGGGCGATCGGGTTTTCTCATAATGCTACTTCTCGATTATTTCATCTGGCAAAAAGTTTGAATCTAGAACCTCAGTAGAAGTATAAATGCACAATTGCGGAAACGTCTCTCTCGACAATCCAGTTTCAGCACTTGCTTGTTCCATTGCATCAGAATAGCATTCAGAAAACACCTCTTCAAGATAGGGTCTTAGACTTGGAGAGTCTTTCACAGCTTTGCGAATGCGCCTGCGGTGTTCGGCAATGCTAGCTTTCCAACTACCGCTTCTGCGATCGGGTTGAAATTCCCACTTTAACAAGTGCATGATAACTACCACAAGATTACTCTCCAAACTCCGACGTTCGCTGCGCCCCACGTCTTCTATTTCTTCAATCAGATTTGGCCAGTCAATGTTTGAATAGTCGCCATCCCGCAACTTTTCCACAGTAGTTTCAATCCATTTCAGGTAATCTGTATCGTACAAATTTTGTCGTTCTACATCTAGTTTTGCCGTCATGTTTCTTATAGTCCTGGAGGCACAGATAACGCGATCGTGTCCGAAGTTGGGTTGGGCGGGTTTATTTAGATGGTTGGTATTTATTATATATTGTTGGTGAACCCGCCCCTACAATTTTAAATTGCATAATTAACAAATATGGCGGTAGGAATCAAAAGGCAGTCCCGTCCGCCGCTTGACATCAACAACTGATTTGTACGCGCCTTTGTCCTGCCTTTCTCTAACTATTTTTTCAGCAACCACCCGATCTAAACCGCTTTCGATCAACTCAGACGGCGAAAGAATGTTTAACCGCTTCCAAGTAAACTGCGATTCTTTTTGATAATTGTAGCTGAAACAAATCATCGGAGTGATACGTCGAACGTGACTTTCTGGAACTCCGGCGATTTCTGACAACTCTTCGGCGTGAGTAAAAATGTAGCCTTCGTTTTGCAAAGATTCAATATCGTTAGCGTAGACGATCGGCAAACCCAAGATTCTCACCATATCGTCTTTGGTACACTCGTTAATATCTATTTTGCCGCGCACAGAAGCCAATTCTTCGGCATTCGTCGCCGTTGCAGGAACCAATAAACCTCTGGGTGCGGTTTTGATCAGATAGCGCTTTTTCAGACTAAAAGCAGTGACAATTTGAGCGATCCAAACCAGCGTCCCAAAATTAGCAGAAGAAGATAGTGCTAGTGCTGCTAAAGTAAAGCCAACACCCCATCCCATCCAACTGCGAATATTTGTTTTTTGGCCTGCATAGGCGATCGCCAATCCGCCGAAATAGGGAATAAAAGAATACCACACCCAGTTTGGAGTTTGACGCAGCCAGTATAAATCTTGAGACACTTTAGTTTTATCCTCACTCGACTTTTATTTGACTCTTGTTTAAATCCCACCTTTTTCATACATGACTTATGCAAAAAGTGGTTTTACACGCTACTGATAGGGGCGAACCCTACTACATCAATAATTTGTGCGTAAATCCTCTCAAGCGTAGATTCCCTTCTTCGTTGTGACTAATCACTAATGACTGATGACTAATGACTAATGACTTCTCAATTACAATTCCCGCAGCAGTTTTTGGCGTTTTTCCTCATATTCTTCGGCAGTAATTGCGCCCATATCGTAAAGTCCTTTCAATTCGGCGATCGCCCCTGTCACATCTTTTGCCCCTCTGAGGCTATACCCCGACTGCAACATACCGGGATTGTACTGTGCTTGAAAAGCTTGTTCCGACATCAGCAGCAGTCCGAGAAAATCGAAAAATGCGATGAGTGAAGGAATTAACGTCCACGAAAACAGCAAATACAGTATTCCTGCTAAGTTGTTACCCAAATAAAATTTGTGAACTCCGAAACCTCCTAAAACGAAAGCTAACACAACTGCTGCGGTTTTATCTTTTACCATTTTTCCCTTTCCCAGTTTTTTTAAGTTTAACTTTGCCGATCGACCTTTCAGAATCTCGACCGGCAATTTTACTAATTTTTACTCATTTATTGGGGTTTTTGCGAAACTTAGACATCGCGAAATACAGCAGAACTATACCGGCTTGAGCCTGTAGAATCACCGAGTAGCCTCTCAAGAAATAATTGAGTTCGCTGCCTGAATTGAGAGAAAATATTACAATGCCCAAGGCTGCGTAGGGTGCGAAACGCATCCAGCTCGGCGTTCCCTCTAACTTGCGGCTGTTGAAATTGCTCATTAGTGCGACCATCCACAGAAACCGGACAAGATATTACTTCTATGTTAAAACAATTTTTTCCGTTTAACTTCCAGATTTGCCAGTGAATTTCAGATCGGGTGCGGCGGAATGACAAGCTTTCGACATGGCAGTGCCGTTTCTTGCGCCGCGATCGATTGTAGGGACACGGCAGTGCCGTGTC
>JAUBOG010000318.1:0-7757 GCA_036700105.1 Microcoleus occultus BM001215583 | reverse complement strand
CCCCTTATTAAGGGGGGCTAGGGGGGATCGAGAGGAATGTGGACTTTTTTCAGTAGCCTGACACTACATTGGATATTAAGTTGACACCAATTCCCGACGCCCGATGCCCCATTCCCCATTCCCCAATTAAGAAATTTCCGTGATGCTGACGATTCTGCCGTTCGTCCGATTAATCCGCTGAATTTGCGGCGTCATCCTGTTACCTGGAACAATATATTCCACAGTGCTGCGGCGGCGGGGTTGGTTGTACTTAGCACCTTGCACCACAATCTTAAACATCTTTTCAGTCGCGTCAGCATAACCGCTCCGGCCTCCCGACATCGGAGGTACAATCTTGCTGGTGCTGTTAGTTGCCACAGCATAAGTTAGCTGGGAATCCTTATTTGTGTCAGTTTCGGCCGGGCCGCGGAACAGAGCAAACATCCGGTTGTAGCCGACTTGTTTTTGACCGACTTGGCTGACAGCAGCGCGGTAGAAAGGTACAGTATTTTCGCCGAAGTTTTCCTGATATTCTTGGCTGTCAAGATAAGAGTCAATTTCCGCTTCGTAACCGTTCTCGTTGTAGCGGCGAACGTGCTCGGAAATCTCTGCTTGAGATTGAGGTGCTCGACCCAACAAATGTTTGAAGTTGAGTTCTACAAACCGATAAGGAGAAGCTGTTTCAAAAAAACGGGCGCGGTACATCTCAGATTTTGCCACGGCCCGCACGAAGTCGCGCACGGAAATGCTGCGATCGCACAACATAGATTCTGCACTCGTCAACCGCTCGCTTTCCATCACGTGAGCGTTGCCCAAAACCTGCCGGTAGGCTGCCCGCATCGCAATTTGCAACTCTTCCAAACCGCTAGTCGGCCACAGTTCAACTGGCGCTCCCGAAAAAGCCTCTATTCCAAATTTTACCGCCGGTGCTGTACTCACCATTTTTAATTTCTCCCCATTGTTCTTGAGTTGATAAAAACCTTTCAAAATTCGCTTTTCTACTGAGTCTAATTCCCCTAGTAGATTCCATTCGCAATAATAATTGTAGGGTGCGCAATGCGCACCTTACCCAGTCTTCGGGTGCGCAATGCGTACCTTACCCAGACTTGAAACCTGTTACCTAGCTCACGGGTGTGATGCTGGCAATCACGCCGCCCATTTGGTGAATCCGCTGGTACTCTTGAGATAATTTCTCAAAAGGTACCAGATATACTTGGTTGCTGCGGCGGAATTTGGAGACGCGGTTGACCACATTCGATCGGTAAGCCGTAACTTCGATCCGGTAAACCTTGCCTTCATCGCCAGCGCCAGCTCCGTGACGGGTGCGAGCGCCGCTGGGCGAGTCTTGGAACGACCAGCCGTCGGAACCGCCCGAAGGAGCGATTACAGCCAGCGGTGTTTCCTGAATTACGTGCTTGTACAATTTGGCGCTCTTGCCGGCCAAACTGCCTTTCAAGTCGCTGCTAGAAGCACCGCGCAGCAGTTGGAACATATAGGTAAAACCAACCATGTTCTTGCCTGTCTGGGTTTTGTAGCCGCGGTAATACGGTACGGTGTCTTCCCCGTAAGCGTTTTGGTACTCGTCGCTGTCGATGTAGGAATCGATATCAGCTTCAAAACCGCTGGCATCGAGGATGCCGCTGTGGTACTTCGTTTCTTCGTAGCCGTCAGGCGCTCTACCTAACAGGTGCTTGAAAGTCAGTTCGGTATAGCGGTAGCGCGGGCAAACGTCAAAAAAGCGCGATCGGTAAAGCTCCGATTTCGCAACTTGGCGCACGAACTCGCGGACGCTGATTTCGCCGCGTTTGAGCTGCGATTCGGGAACAGCAAGCCGTTCGCTTTCCATCACGTAAGCATTGCCCAAAACTTGTCGGTACACTGCTTGAATTACTGTTGCGGCTTCCTCATCCGAGCGTCCGGGCCACAACTGAACTGGGTCTGTGTCTTCAAATAGGGCGACGCCCAATTGAGATGCAGGTCCAAAAGCCATTTAAACTCTCTCCTGGATAGCCACAAGGTTTGCTTAGAAAAATGTATCAAACTTTTACAAAGAAACCGATCGAACTCATAAAGTCGCTATCTGCCCTGACAGCAGCAGTTAGCTAACACGAGTCCGGTTCTTTGAGTTTTCATTATTGGACTATACACCGCCCCCAAAATCCGATCGATGAAGATTTGTAAAGTTTTGTCAACATCTTTGGGCTGCTGAATTAAAATCTTCTCATAAAAAAGGGAAGCTTTGAGCAGGGGCAAATTGTAAAAAAAGGTTTAAAAATCAGCTTATGAGACCGAGTTCGCTGCTATTACAAGGTGCAATAAAACGTAACTTTTGATGCAAGAACCAGTAGCATTAATTTTGTCCGAGTCCGATCGGGCCTTCGGCAAATCGCTTTCGGGTTGCTGGCGCTGCATCAAATCTTGAGTGCAATTATTTTTCGAGTATGGGAAAGTAAAGATGGCACTCTCAGGCGGCCGCACCAACACTTCGATCGGCGATCGGTTTTTGACCGGGCGCTCCGGGCGACAGCAAACTCTATCCGTTCATCTTTCCCCGGTTTCTGAACCCGCGACGGAATTCGATCGGCGAAGATGCAGCGGCGATCGGTCTTTCAATTTTCTGGCAATACTGCAAGTTTCGCGCAAAGCAGGGAGCTAAACGCAGTGATGGATCTCGATTGTTTACCTTACGGCGCAGGCCACGCACAAGAAGGAGTCTGTCTGCTAGTGCGAATGGGGCCGCACCGCATTTTACTCGACTGCGGTGTAGAAGATATCGCACCGCTGTCAGCGACACCCGATCGATCGCTGCCAGCCGATTTCGTGGTGTGCAGCCACGCCCACTCCGACCACGCCAGAGGTTTGCTAGCACTCCATCAATCTTTCCCGCACTTGCCAATTTACGGCAGCGAAGTGACAGCGCGACTGCTACCGCTCAACTGGCCATCCCTGGCGGATGAGCCGGAGTCGCATTTCTGTCAAGCTCTGCCCTGGCAGTCGCCGATCGAACTGCGCCCGGGACTGAGCGTGCAGTTGTTCCCGTCGGGCCATTTGCCCGGAGCCGCGACTGTGCTGCTGACTTACGCAGCGCCCCACCGCACCTACACCCTGGTTTACACGGGCGACTTTTTTCTGTCCAATTCTCGTTTGGTGGAAGGTTTGCCGCTGGGAGAACTCAGGGGCATGAAGCCCGACGTGCTGATTGTCGAAGGCAGTTACGGCACGGCGCGACACCCCCACCGCCGGCAACTGGAAAATCAGTTGGCCGATCGCATTCACCGCGCGATCGCCGACGGCAACTCGGTACTGCTGCCCGCCCCGGCCCTCGGTTTGGGTCAAGAACTGCTGATGCTGCTCCGCAGCCACCACTACTTCACCGGCCGCGACTTGGATATTTGGGTAGACGGCACTGTCGCCGACGGATGCGACGCTTATCTGGAACTGCTGCCCCAATTTCCCACCGCCGTCCAAAATTTTGCTCTGCACCAACCTTTGTTTTGGGATGAAAGGGTGAAACCCCGCGTCCGGCGGCTGCCTGCCTCCGATCGCCCCGGGTTGGGTGCCGCGCCTTGTATTCTGATTACAGACAAGTTTGCTGATTTGGGTTTGTACGTTGCCGATCGCGCCATTCCTTGGATTTTGCTCGCACCTCAAAAGCCCGGATATCCCGTCCGGGAATGGCTGGCCAACGGTTGCGAATCTGGAGTCAGAAGCATCGAAACTTATCTGCTAGCCGAACACTGCGACGGCCCGGGAACTACCCAGCTCATCCACAATTTGCGCCCGCAGCACGTAATTTTGATCCACGGTTCCCCTGCATATTTGGCTGACTTGGCTAACTTGGACGAGCTGCGAAACCGCTATCAGTTGCACACTCCGGCGGCCGGCACAGTTGTCGAATTGCCGATCGGGGAAATGTTTTTGCAGCCCGCGATCGGGGAAACTAACTATGAGGGAGAACTCAGCGAATTGGGGACAGAGGTAGCAATTAGCTTGCCGAGTCCGATCGCAGCCGATCCTCGGTGGGCCAATTTTGCCGATACCGGTTTAGTAGAAGCCCGCTGGCAAGGTGAAGAACTGGTACTGCGCGGCATCTCCCAGCGAGAACTGCTGTTTCAAGGCCGTGCTGTTCAAGCGAATCTCGAATGCTGCGGCAATTGCCAGCACTACCGCGGCCAGCGCTGCTGGAACCAATCCAGTGCTTTGTTTGGCTTTAAAGTTACCCCCGACGGTTTCTGTCCGGTGTTTGAAGCGATACCGGAGTCCGAACTTTTCTTAGACGGGGAAACCGACGAATAAACAGAACAAAAAAAAGGGGAGGGAAGTTATTTCCCGAACCCCAAATTTGGCTCGTGCGCCCAGACACAAGCTGAAAATTAATCTAAATTCGAGTCTGGGTAGTGATTGCGAATTTGTTCAGCTTCAGGACAGTCGTCAGAAACTAGGGGTTCGCAGTTAGTTCTCGACACCGAAGCCAACTTCTGGGACACAGCTCCAATACTTTCTAGACGCACCATTTCTTCCCAGGAGCTAATTTCGTCTTCTTCGTCGGTTTCGTAGCGCAGCGTGACTAGATCCCCTTCAATATCTAGGATACGAGCGCGCTCTATCCAACGTTGCTGATCTCGAAGAAAAATAGAAACCTCACGACCATCACAACAGAGTTGATAGATTTTGCGCTGTAGCATTTGTCAGTTCTCCTGCGCAGTGTAACTTGCTTAAAATATGACCTGTTTACAGTAACGTACTTTGGGTTTTACATCGGAAGGTACAGTCGTATCGACTGACCAGTTTCACGTTTTCTGAAACTTCAACACCGATGGGAGTTACTGAATATCATTTTACCACCAAATCGATCCAGTACGCCATTTATCCAATTGCAGGTTTTGCCGGAGGCCGCATCTCTCGCTAGAGGCATTTGCCAAAATAGATCCGGAGGATCGGAACTTGACGGAAAGCAGCTAGGGTACAAGCCCCCGCATTCATTCCTTCGAGGACTCAGGACGCAGAAATCAAAAACACAGTATCCGATCGCCAGTCCCCAGATTTATCCGTGAGGTCGCTTTCTTCAATCCTCCAATTCTTTAATCTCAAATCTCCAATCGATTGACCGAACCAAAGCTCAAACACCGACACTCAAGCAGCGATAATAAAAACAAACTCTGCTAAAAAGGAAATTTCGACCTATTCTGCCTCCAGTCGCCCTCCGCCCTCTTTTTGGGACGGCGAGTCCGATCGCCCGCTCCCGCTACCCACCGTTGCGCTCAATCTCATATCTCAAATCTCAAATCGACCGACCCAAATGTGATAAAAATCACTGACAGCAGGCAGCCGCTAAATGTAGAAAATGGTGGCGACCAACAACTAGCTTCAAAACCGGCAGCGAAGTGGCGGTTAAGCTAAAAGAATTATCGTTCCGTTCAAAACAAATTGGAGTCAGCGCTCGAGCGTGTTAAGGAGGCTAATTGATGGTGTACGCAGAAAAATGGTCGCAGCCGTCTATCTTGGAGCTAGCGCGATCGGGCAACTTTCAAGCCCTGAATTACTGGATTGACAGCTTGCTCAGACCCGAAGGGATTTATGCCCGCGTCGAACAGGCAAGCGCTGGCTGCGTCCAAATCCTAGTAGAATTCCAGCGCGAATTTGCGCCAGACAATACATTACTGGGGAGCACTCTCCGGGAAGGCCTAGTCAAATTTATCTGTCACCAACTCTGGAGGCTGAACTCGCCAGCAGTAGAAGGGGTGAGAATTCATGCGCGCTTGGCCGGGGAACCAGAGATTCTCTGGAAACAGTCAGTGCGAATTGTCACTCCAGCCAATCGGCGGCAGCGGCGTTACCGTTCCCTGCCGGTCGTCGATTGGGTTAAATTTAAAACATATCGTTCTCTACTGCTAGTAGGCTCGGCACTTGCCTCATTTGTTTTAGGGTGTTGGGTGAGCTACCACGAGGCTCTGGCGCTGCACTCAGTATCCCCATCCCCGTACCAGCAAGCGCAGGCAATGTCCGGGCCGCCTCCAAAACGTCCAGATGCGGTGCAAGCGGCCTTAGAAGTAGTACCTGTAGTGCAGCAAAAGCAAGTTGCTAATCCGTACGACCCAACCGTAACGCTGATGTTCGGAGGAAATGTGAATCTATCGGATGCCCTCAGAGCATCGGTCGGCAATGATTACCATTGGGCTTTCGCCAATATGGACGAGTATCGGCAAGCAGATGTGGCGATGGTTAACTTAGAAAACCCCTTGACTAGCTCTACCTTAAACCCCAGCAAAAAACAATTAAATTTTAAAGCCGCTCCAGAAGCGGTGAAAGTATTAACGGCAGGAGGAGTGGATATTGTCAATCTGGCAAACAGCCACGCTATGGATTACGAGGAACCCGGGCTGGTGGATACTATAAATACTCTAAATAATGCTGGGATCGAACATCTGGGAGCGGGTCGAAATATTAAAGAAGCAAGGCGTCCAGATATTATTGAGGTTAAGGGTCAGCGGATCGCTTATCTCGGTTATTACGATGCGGACCTTCACGCCGCCGATCGAGGGAAAGCGGGCATTAACCCCCGCCGCAACAATCGCGTGGCAGAGGATATTCGAGCTCTCAGGGGTCAGGTAGACTGGATTATTGTTAATTACCACTGGGGAGTCGAGTTGGCAGACTATCCGGGGGACTGGCAGATTGATTTGGCTCGGTTCACGATCGACCAAGGAGCAGATTTGGTCGTGGGACATCACCCCCACGTCCTGCAAGGTGCAGAAGTTTACAAGGGCCGCCCGATAGTTTACTCGCTGGGTAATTTTATATTCGGCGGGAATGCCCGCAGCGATTACGATACCGCAGTCCTGAAAGTATCGCTCAAAGACCGGAATATGAAGGTAGAATTTCTGCCCGTTGCGGTGAAAAAGTTTCAGCCTTCGGTTGTGGAGGGAGCGGCGGGGGAGCGCATTCTCAAACGCGTCGAGCAAATTTCTAGTATTTTCGATCGACCGATGCGATCTTCTGTAATTCTCGCTGCCCCAATCAACCCAGCAATGGCACCAAAAACTCCCAATTCTCCCGCGCTCCCACCAAAGAGCAATACCGGAGGGTTCGATTCGGGTTCCCCAGTCAAGCCCGGTGAAAACAATCTGCCAGGCCCGGGACAACCCAAACCTGCTCCGGCTTTGCCAGCTTTGCCGGCTTTGCCCCAACAGCCGGATAACTCCTCATTTTTCCAGAACCCGACGGGGCCTGCAATTGAATCAAGTCCGCCTCCGAGTCAAGATTTGCCGCCGCGCATCTACCCCGCTCAACCTGAAAATCCCAGCCGGGAACCAGATCCGTTTACGAAAGAGCCATTCATCAAAGAACCGTTTATTTCGCCGCCATCTCCCAGTACAGGAGGGGTTCTCGGTCCCCAAAGCTATCTTCCCCCTACTCGGGATGTATCTTTCAAGGTAGCACTCAAACAGCAGCCGACCTCCCCGATCGTTCCAGGTACAAGCAGCGATCGCTCCATCGGGCCGATCGCCCTACCTCCTATAGCTGCGAGCACGAGTTAGCTGGCGGAAGTCGGATCTGTATGTGGCGGACTCGAATCAGGGACGTTCAACAGTTGACAGTTGACCCTTCGACCCAACGACTGCGTTTATCCTGAGCGAAGCGTCCCCCTGAGCGTAGCCGAAGGGTCGAAGGGCTCAGGACGGCGCTCCGCGGTTCCTGAGCGTAGTCGAAGGGCTCGGCACCGCAGTTGACAGTTGACAGTTGGAGAGCGACCTCTACCTAGAAGGAAGAGGATTGGA
>JAUBOG010000317.1:0-7804 GCA_036700105.1 Microcoleus occultus BM001215583 | reverse complement strand
CCCCCTTCTTAAGGGGGGCTAGGGGGGATCTAGATTTAATAGTCAAACATCAGTCTGTGACTGGATTTGAGCTTAAATTGACACCTATAGGCAGTGCCGTGTCCTCTATATCATCAGGAGTGTAACCGGAATTGATATTAGTTATTTTAGAGGAAATGATATCAGTTATGAGTGCTGGCTGATGACGCAAAATGTTGCTAAAGTGAGTTAGCAATACTTTAGGCCAAGACTTATGGAACTTGCTAATTTGTTGGCCAATTTACGATCGCCCTCTGGAGTTGTCGATCGCCATTTTGTGACGGTTTCGCCCTCAACTTCGCTCTCAGAGGCGATCGCCCTGATGCGCCGCCACTCGAACGCCGCGGCAAAAGCATCGATTAGTTGTGCCTTAGTTGTCGAGCAAAATCAGCTAGTCGGACTGCTAAGCCCCCCAGATGTGCTGAACAGGGCGGCAGAATACGGATGGCAAGAAATGAAAGTTGCTGATGCCATGAATCAGAATTTAATTGTTTTAAAAGAGTCAGAATTTACAGATATTTTTACTGCATTTAAGCTAATTTGTCAACATTCTATCGACTGCTTGCCAATTGTGGACGAACGGGGTCAGCCTGTAGGTTTGGTCAGCGAAGAAAGGATGCGCCCAGAAATTTACAGCCAGCTCAAAATATTGCAGCAAGAAATTGTAAAACTTCAGCAAAAACAGTGTCAAATCTTAGAAAGCAAGTCAGAAATCGAAAAACAAGTCAGCGATCGCCAAAATGCCGAAAATGCCCTGCGGCAGAGCGAAGCGCGCTACCGGGCGATTGTGGAAGACCAGAGCGAACTGATTTGCCGCTACCTCCGGGACAGTAAAATCACATTTGTGAATCAAGCTTACTGCCGCTATTTCGGAGTGCAAGCAGAAGACTTGCTCGGCAACAGCTTTATGCCGCTGATCCCCGAAGCTGACCGAGAAATTGTTCAAGAGCAATATGCTTTTCTGTCTCCGGAAAACCCGTTTTTTACTTGCGAACACCGAGTAATTTTGCCAACTGGGGAAATTCGCATTCAGCAGTGGATCGATCGGGCTATCTTCGACGACAGCGGACAAATCGTGGAGTATCAAGCTGCGGGGCGGGATGTTACGGAGCGCAGACAAGCAGAAATCGCTTTGCAGCAGCTCAATGCAGAGTTAGAACTGCGAGTCCAGCAGGGCAATGAATCCTACGACATGGCTGTATCGGCGGGGAAAGTGGGGGTTTGGAACTGGAATTTGGAAACCGGCGAAATTTACATCGATCGGTCTTTGAAAGCTTTGTTAGGTTATCAAGACGCAGAAATTCCCAACCGCGTGGAAAATTGGATGTCTCTGGTTCATCCCGACGATCTAGATGCACTCAAAGCCTCGGTAAATGCTTATCTAGAGGGCGCGACAGAAGTTTTTGAAGTCGAACACCGGATGCTGCGCTCTGACGGCAGTATCTGCTGGCTGCTTGTGCGCGGCAGTGCGGTGCTCTCGAAGAGCGGTAAAATTTGCGGCATGACGGGGACTGACACCGACATTACGGAACGCAAATTGACCGAAGAAAAACTGCAAAACTCTGAAGCCGAACTGCTGGCGCTGTTTAATGCCATGACAGATGTCGTGCTGGTTTTCGACGACCGCGGCCGCTACCTCAAAGTCTCACCCACGGCGGTCCAACTGCTGTACAAACGGGCTCCTGAAGTGTTGGGCAAAACCCTCGCCGAAATCTTCCCTGAAGCGCAAGCTAATTTTGCCCTGAGCCACATTCGCCAAACCTTGGCCTCTGGGGAAACCCACAGAGTTGAATACAGCATGGAAATTGAGGGCAAGTTATTGTGGTTTGACGGCAGTATTTCGCCGCTGGGGGTCGATCGGGTGATGTGGGTAGCGCGAGACATTACAGCTCGCAAACACGCAGAAGCTGCACAGCAAAAGAGCGAGGAAAAGTTTCGCAACTTATTTGACGATGCTCCGATCGCGATCTGTTTGGCAAGCGTGCACGACTACCGGATTATCAAAGTGAATGAAGCTTACCGCCAGATGTTGGGCTACAGCGATGCGGAGTTGGCCGCCATGAGTTTCGCTGATGTCACGCATCCAGAAGATTTAGAAGCAGATTTAGAGCAAGTCAAGCAGTTGGTTGAGGGCAAGATTTCTCGATTTCAAGTGGAAAAACGCTTGATTAAGCAGAATAAAGAGGTGATGCGGGCAAACTTGACCATGACGCTGATCCGCGACGGATCGGGCATTCCTCTCTACAGCATGGGGGCGATCGAAGATATCAGTTGCCGCAAGCAGGCAGAAATGGAATTGCAGCAGCTAAAAGAACGCCTGCAATTTTTACTGGCTTCTAATCCGGCCGTAATTTTTACTGCCGCACCGACGGGGGATTTTTGTACTACTTACATCAGCGACAACGTTAAAGCAATCGTCGGCTACGATCCCCAAGAGGTGCTAGCAGATTCTGATTTTTGGTCGAGCCGCATTCACCCTGAAGATCGGCCGCAATATATAGTAAACTTTTCTGATTTGTCCGAGGGTAAAAATTGCATTTGCGAGTACCGATTTCTGCACCGAGACGGAGTTTACCGCTGGCTGCGGACGGAACTGAAACTATTGGTTGACAGCCGGGGCATTCCGATCGAAATTATCGGTTACGCCGCCGATATCAGCAATTCTAAATACGCCGAAATCGCCAGGAGGCAGCAGTTCGAGCAAGAACGGCTGGTGGAGGCGATCGCCCGCCGCGTCCGCCAGTCTTTGCAATTAGAGGAAATTCTCAATACAACGGTTGCGGAGCTCCAGCAAGTTTTGTTAGCCGATCGGGTTTTGGTTTATCAAATTTTACCCTCGATCGGCGGCCGAGTCATTGCTGAAGCCGTCGCCGCAGGATGCAGCCCGCTGGTAGATACATATTTTGGCGAAGAAGTTTTTCCCACTGAAAGTTATCAGCTTTATTTGCAAGGGCGAATTTCTGCGATTTCCGAACGGGACGATCCGGCCATTACACCTTGTATGGTGGAGTTTATGAAACAGATTGAAGTGAGGGCCAAGTTAGTAGTGCCGATTATTCAGCACGAGCAACTTTGGGGATTGCTGATCGCTCACCAGTGCGATCGTCCCAGGGATTGGCAAGAATGGGAAATGAATTTATTTCAGCAGTTGGTGAATCAATTGGCGATCGCCATTCAGCAATCTCTACTCTACCAGCAACTGCAAGCTGAACTGAGCGATCGCTTCCAAGCCGAAGCAAATTTGAAAAACTCCCTCAAAGAAAAAGAAATTTTGCTCAAAGAAATCCACCACCGCGTCAAAAATAATATCTGCGTAGTTGCCAGTCTATTAGAATTGAAATCTAACACAGTTGGCGACCCGCAAACCGCCAAAATGTTTGAAGAATGCCAGAATCGCCTTTACTCTATGGCTCTGATTCACGAGAAACTGTACCGCTCGACTAACCGAACGCAAATTAATTTTGGCGAATATCTCGAAGATTTAGTAACTAACTTGTTTCACTCTTACAATATAAGCGACAGCCGCATTCTGTTGCAGGTAATAGCTGAACCTATTTCCCTAAACCTTGAAACCGCTACTCCGTGCGGGTTAATTGTTAATGAATTGGTTTCAAATACCCTGAAACACGCTTTTCCTGATGGCACGAGCGGTACAGTTAGTGTAGAATGCTATCAAACTGGCGATCGAGAAATCCACCTGTTCGTTAAGGACAACGGCATTGGCTTTCCTCAAAACTTAGATTTTCGGAACACCAGCTCGATGGGATTTCAAGTTGTCTGCACTTTAACCGAGCAGTTAGAAGGAACGCTCGAACTCTCAAGACAAAACGGCACTGCATTTCACTTGAAATTCAACGAGTTAAACTACTCTCAAAGGTTTTAAAATTATGAATTTTTCCGAAAAACAAATTAATATTTTAATTGTGGAAGACGAACTATTAATTGCTAAAAATTTATCCCACAAATTACAAAAATTGGGATATAAAATCGCCGATATCGTTTCTTCAGGAGCCGATGCCATCCAGCGCGCAGGCGAACTGAAACCAGATTTAATCTTAATGGATATCGTCATCAAAGGCGACCTTGACGGCATAGAAACCGCAGCAATAATTCATCAAGTATTTGATATCCCAATTATCTATACGACTGCATACGCCGACGACGAAACCTTGCAGCGAGCCGAAAATACTGGTTCCTACGGCTACCTCCTGAAACCGTTTAAAGAAAGAGAAGTACACGCCACGATCAAGATAGCATTGAGCAAATACCAAGAAGCAGTCAATCTGCAAAAATTAATTGCAGTAGCAGCAGCGAAAAGCGAAAACCGTTCGCGATTTATTTCAATGGCATACCACGATTTAAACACTCCTTTAACTACCATCCAACTCTCTGCCCAAATGCTGGAAGATAGCGAATTTCCAGAAATGCCAGGAACTACCAATAAAAATGTCGATCGCATTAAAAAAGCTGTCAGCAATATGAGTGAATTGCTGGAGGAAATTTTAATGCTCAGCAAAGCAGAAGCGGGCAAACTTTCCTTGGATTTAGAGCGGGTAAATGTGACGGATCTCTGCACCTCTATTTTAGAAGAACTGCAACCGATCGTCACCGACAAACACCTGGTAACTTTCCGCACTCAAGCAGATCCGCTGTACGCTCAACTCGATGCAAAACTGCTGCACCACCTGTTGACTAATTTGCTTTCAAACGCTATCAAATACTCTCCAAACGGCGGCAATGTCTGTTTAGAATTAAGCTGCGAAAACCAGCAGATAATTTTTGCGGTTCGAGATGAGGGAATTGGGCTGAGTGCGGAATATCAACGAAAACTATTTCAGCAGTTTGAACGGGGTGCTAATGTAGGCAAGATTAAAGGATCGGGTTTGGGACTCTGCATTGTCAAACACATTGTTGACCTGCACGGCGGTACAATAAGTGTGGAAAGTGCGATCGGCAAAGGTACTGCATTTATTGTCGCGCTGCCTTTTTTGAGCCATTAGTCATCAGTCAGTAGGGTGCGCATTGCGCACCCTACTAAAAACGGGTTTATTAAGGTCATTGTCAGCAAAATCTATTGGGAGACAAAAGCACGCGCGTGCGAAGCTATCCCGTAGGGAATCGCCCCATCTTTTTCTCCCGCCGCCCAATTAGCAAATCGCTCAGCTAAAGCAGGTACAATCGCCAAAGGATTGCTCAAACCAGAAAAAACGTGCAATCCAGGGCGAGAGCCAATTTCGCCGACTACGGGCAATTTATCGGCGCTAAATGCCACAATACAATCGTGCCAAGTTGCGGGTAAATTAGCCACTTCAGGCAAAACCTTGCCGATGCCGGCGCGAATTGCCCTTTCGCTGGTGGCGCGATCGACTTTAGCATTCAAATCGCTCAAAGTGCGAGACAATTGCCCCATCCGCAAACTGCCATCATTAAACCCAATTGCACCGGAATCCAAAATCGGCGGTAACAGCTCTTTACCCGGTTCATCCCACAGAAAATCCACCTCAATTCTACTCGATTCAGCTTCCAATTCAAAACGTTTTAAGACCGCAGGCATCACCAAAGTCCTCAGTTTCAAATCCACAGGCGCAGTCTCCAAAATCTCAGCGCGAGTAAAATAAACTCCCGCAGAAATACCCGCCGCCTTCAGCAAACTCCGACTCCAACCTCCAGCACAAACAACCGCATTTTCGCAGCCATAAATTCCCTGCGCCGTCTGCACTCCCGAAAGCCGATTTCCCTCTGCGATAAACCCAATTACTTCAGCAAATTCTACAGTTCCTCCCAAGCGCAAAAACCCTTGACAATAAGCTTGATTTGTGGCTGTCGGCGAAATGTGACCGTGGCGCACAGTCAGAGCTCCGGCGATCGCCCTTCGATCCAGCAAAGGTTCCAACTCGCCAGCTTCTGCAACGCTCACAAGCTGCGGGGGAATCGCAAAATGCGCGTAATTAGCCGCTACTTTTTCGGCATCAGTTCCCGCATCAATTGTCAGCAGCAAATCCAACTCGCGAAACTCAGTATCAGCATCTAATTCCGCAGATAAATTGCGGTGGCGTTCGATACCTTCTTGACACAATTGGCGAGTTAAATCGGTCGTCCCCGACCAATAAGCCAAGCCGCCGTAACTAAAACGAGTAGCATTTTGCATGGTAGCATCTCGTTCTAAAAGCAGCACGGCAAAACCTTTTTTTGCGAGTTCGTAACTCAGGGCCGCACCCGTAATCCCGCCGCCGACAACAATCCAATCGTAACTTTTCATGGGCCACTCAAAGGGAAGGAACAGATAATCTTTCGATTTTAACTTAGGTTGTTTCGGAAACAAGCCGAAAAGGCTCAACACTAATGCACAAAAAACCAAAAATTAAAATTTTTTCTTGACTTCTACCTTTTTCCTTGTACCTTCAGCCTTGAAAAAAGCCTCTACCTACAGGAAGAGGCTGCCTGCGATCGGCATAACTGAAACTTCCACCCCTTGAGAGATGTTAACCCAGGCACATTTTTCGTTCAATAGTAGCAATTACAGCCAGCAAAAAATTAGAAATACCAGAGAGGTTTTTATGAGTATCGACAAACCGGGCAGAGATATGGAGCGCACTGTCAATCCGGGCGATCGCATTTCCGACGAACCGCAAACCATCGAAGAAAAAGCCCAGCAGTTGGCAGTTGACCACGTGCCGGACATCACGGGAGATACAGTTACAGTTCCAACTTACGTGATCGTAGAAGAACCGGACGGCGAAAAGAAAGCTTTGCACCACGTCAAAGACGCCGAGGAAATTTCCGACGTAATTCGGCAGGCCCGCGTTGACGAAAATGGCGATCGGATTTGGGATTAAGTTAAATCCAATAAAAACGGTTTTTGTACAAAATTTATCGCTAGAAATCATGGAAACAAATCAAAGAAGTAGTACGCCGTATCCGAATATTCCGCCGATTCTCGAAAGTGACGACAGAGAATACCGCGACGCCGGCATTACCAGTACGCTTTCAGTTGCGGGCCATCCCATCCACCCCATCATCGTCATCTTTCCGGTAGCCTTTTTAGTCGGAGCTGCGGGCACGGATATCGGTTATTGGCTCACAAGCGATCCGTTTTGGGCGAGAGCTTCAGTGTGGCTGATCGGTGTCGGTTTTGCAGCGGGGATTTTGGCCGCGATCACGGGCTTTTTAGATTTTTTCAAAGTTAAAAGAGTGCGCGAGCGCAGTGCCGGTTGGCTGCACATGGGCGGCAATGTAGCGGCGATGGTACTTTCGCTGATTAACCTGGTGTTGCGCCAAGGAAATCCGGCTGAGCCGATCGTCTTTACAGGTTTAGGAATATCGATCGTAGTTGCAACATTGCTGGGCATTACAGGCTGGTTTGGGGGCGAACTGAGTTTTCGCCACAAAGTCGGCGTCATCGGCCCTACCAGCCATAATTCCTAGGTTTCTTGCGGTTTTTAGCTGTAGGGTGCGTCGCTATCAAAAATTATCGAAAAAAGCGACTATCTCACAGCGACGCACCGCTGCATAGAGTCTTTCAGGAAACAAACCAAAAACTCATAACAGTTGCAAGATTTTGGAGAATTGGTATTAGATAATATCAATTCCGGGTGCGCCGGAATAACAAGCGAGGACACGGCAGTGCCGTTTCCCTACTCCAGATTAACTGTAGGGATACGGCACTGCCGTCTCCTGATTTCGGGTTAGATTAATTCCGATGCAACCGGAAACGAGATAATACCAATTCTTGCCTCCAGAAAGCAACAATCATGAGTGTTAGGTTTGTTTGCGCTCACGCTTCAGG
>JAUBOG010000316.1:0-7820 GCA_036700105.1 Microcoleus occultus BM001215583 | reverse complement strand
GTCAAAGTCCCCCTTCTTAAGGGGGATTTAGGGGGATCGAGACTCGGCTATAAACCAGAAATACAAAAGGTTTTAGTCTTAAGTTGACACCCATATCCCCTCTTTGCTCAGAACAAACTTTAAATAGCGATCGGCATAGGTGAAAACAATTAAATAAAAAAGTCGGGTTTAACAGCCAGAAAGCAGCTTATGTGAAAATATCCCAGTCATTTGATTGCTTGGTTGGGTTCGGCGAGAGCGCACAATTTTACGATCGGCGATTAAGCGAACTCAATCTAAAATCTCAAATCTAAAATTGATGGTTCCAGATTCATTTGTCGCGTGTCATCTACAACCGATTCAGCATCTACTACTATGGCTCAAACTCAGTTAAACGATCGCCAGCTACATTGTCCGCCGCCCTGTAAAGCTGAGACTTCCGAAAGCTTTACAGCAGTTTTCGGGCCGCGCACCTACAGCTTATCTCTTACCAGAAAACAGCTAATTGGACTGGTAGCTTTACAAACAATCTTCCCAGCGGGACTAACGGGAGCAGCGCTTTGGCTGACATCGGCAGCGGGCAGCCACCAACTGCAAAATCAAGCTAAATCAGAATTGAGCCGATACGAAATTAACTACAATCTCAAACTCGATCGCGCCGCCGACAGTTTGCAAAACTCCTCTGACAGCCAAACGATCGCCCAAACAGCTTTAGCTTACAACAGCGGCAAAAATATATCAGATTTGCAAAAATCTGTCAAGCAAATTATAGAAAATCATGTCAAAACAGGAGCAATACACAGTGCAGCTTTAGTGGGGAAAGATGGGAAGATAATTGTTGGCGTTAATCTCAACCAGCAGGAGAAACAAAGTTTTAATCCTCGCAACCTAGCCGATCGAGTATTAGCAAAAAAAGAGCCAATTACGGCTAACAAAACGATCGCTAAATCGGCAAATCAAAAACAATTGCCAACTTTGACACCGGAATTGAGCGAACGCGTCCTTGTGAATTACTCAGAAATTCCCGTCAAAAACCCCAAAAATCAGACTGTTATTGCTGGTTTATTTTTAGGAACAAATCTCAGCCAAATTCCGATGATTGCCAGCAGGGAAACAGTCAATTCACAGGTCGGATTTTACGCTGTTTATGCACCGCTTAATCAGGGCAAATATGTCTTGTTAAGCGGACAAAGTGTTGCGAAAAATCAACTGTTGCCCGACTTGCAGTGGATGGACAGATCGCTACTAAGGTCTGCACGCGCCGCCGATGGCAAATTAGTTGCTGGGCAAATAAAAATAGGGAATCAGACTTATACAGTAGCAGCAAAATCTCTAAATAATTTAGCTGGAAAACCCGCAGTAATTTTAGTGCGGGGCATTCCCAAAACCTCGATCGAAACTTGGTGGGACAAGAATTGGCTGCTGGGACTGTCTGCGGTTGCTGTTGCCGCCCCCCTGGCCTTGGCGGTTGCAGTCACCCGCCGGATTGCCAAACCCGCTAACTCAGATGTATCGACAGCAGACGGGAACGGGGCTTTTAACTCCACCGCCGAACCGCAGCAGCTATCCCGGAAGTCGGATCGCGCGAATCACAATTTATCTAGTAGTTTAAATTTAGGCGAACACCATTTAGACAATAAATTAGCGGTAGATTTTCAAGATAAAAATTTTTCCGGCGCTGCGGGACCGATCGCAAATTGTCCAATCCCGCTAACTTTCCACCCCCTAGAATTGCCCGCGCCCCCAGCCTCAAACCACCCGCAACCGGCAAATGCAGAACAAGAAAAAAGCGCGATCGCCTTAAATCAAGTCCAAGAAGCTTGGCAAGACTTAAATCGCGCCAACTTGGAATTGCAGCGAGAAATACTCGAACGCCAAAACACTCAAAAAGCCCTGCGAAAGAGCGAAGCACTGCTGCAAGCGATTTTAGACAACTCGACAGCAATCATTTACATCAAAGATGCTGACGGAAAATACCTGCTCGCAAACCGCCATTTTGACAATTTGTTCCACATGGAAAAAGAGCAAATAACAGGCAAAACCGACGGCGATATTTTTCCCGAAGATTCTTCAGCAACCTTGCGAGAAAACGACCTGAAAGTTCTCGAAACCCGATCGCCCTTAAGCATCGAAGAAGTTATCCCTCAAGACGACGGGCCGCACACTTATCTTTCTCTCAAATTTCCCCTCTGCAACTCCGAAGGCAAAGCTTATGCAGTCGGTACAATTTCTACAGATGTGAGCGATCGAAAACTTGCCGAACTCACCCTGCAAAAAGCCAAAGCAGAACTAGAAATAGAAGTCGAACAGCGCACCCTATTCCTCAAACAAGCCAACGAACTCTTGCAGTTTGAGCTCGCAGCCAGAGTCCGCGGCGCCATCACCGTCAGGCAAATGACCGCTCAGGTAGCCCGACACGCCAGAACAGTTGACGGCATTCTCGGCGCTTGTCTGGATCTAATTTTTCTAGTTGACCGATCGGGAAAATACACCTATGTCAGCCGCACCGCCGCTCAAGCAGCCGGCATGAATGCCAGACAAATGATCGGCAAAACCTGGCAGGAATTAGGCTGGTCGCCGCAAATTATGCAGCGGGTTCACCAAGAATGCGAGGGCATATTTACCACCGCCGAGCCAGTCAAAGGCGAAGTCATCGTCCCCACCGCAATCTGGGGAACCCGCGACTACGAGTACATTCTGGGCCCGGTTTGCGGGACAGACGGCAGCGTCGAAGCGGTGGTGGCGACGCTGCGGGATATTACGGAGCGCAAAGACGCCGAAGAAGCGTGGCAGTTGGCCAAAGAAGCCGCCGAACTCGCCAACCGCGCCAAAAGTGCTTTTCTGGCAAACATGAGCCACGAGTTGCGCACTCCCCTGAACGCGATTATCGGCTACAGCGATATGCTGGTGGAAGATGCCGAAGAGTTGGGCAATTTAGAAGTTGTCTCGGATTTAGACAAAATTCGGACTGCTGGCAAACACTTGCTGCGGCTGATTGACGACATTCTCGACATTTCCAAAATTGAAGCTGACAAGATGGAGATTTACCTCGAAAGCTTCGATGTCGGCGGCTTAATCGAGGAAGTGGCAACAACTATCAAACCGCTAATGGATAAAAACGGCAATACTTTGCAAGTATTGAGTGCTGACAATATCGGCGCTATGCACGGCGATTTGATGAAAGTGCGGCAAGTAATCCTAAATCTGCTCAGCAATGCTGCTAAATTTTCGGCTAATGGGACGATCGTACTTACTGTCGAAAGAATTACCAGCGAAGAATTTAAAAATAAGTATCAACCGCGAGTTGCTCAAATGTTAATTTTGGATTCAGAATTTTTAATTTTCCGAGTGTCGGACGCGGGCATCGGCATGACAAAAGAGCAGCAAGAGCGGCTGTTCCAACCTTTCACTCAAGCCGACAGTTCAACTACCCGCAAGTACGGCGGCACGGGTTTGGGACTGACTATCAGCCAGCGTTTCTGTCAGATGATGGGCGGCGATATTGAAGTTACTAGCGAGTTAGATTGCGGTTCTACTTTTACGGCTTGTTTGCCTGCTTCGCTGTTTAGGCGATCGGAATTTTAACAATTTTGTCGCAATAAATTATGATGAATCACCACAAATTTAGCCACAAAAATCAAGTTTTCCGGCGCAGACCTAGCCTTTTGACAAAAAGTTTATTTTTGTTCCCGATCGCCTGTTGTGCGTGCGTCGGAGCCTTGCTGTGGGGACAATCTGCGGCTTATTCCCAGCAGCCGGCTTGTCCGACTGGAGACGCTGCCAATTTCCCGCAGCCTCCGCTTTCGCAAACCGAAAAAAGCGTTCCGAGTCTGTGGTTGGCTCAAAAACTGTTTGGCGGCAAATTGCTCGATCGCTGGTTTGTCGATCGCGGCAATACTTGGGTAATCCTGATAGTCAACCGCCAACTTTGGAGTTTGCTCGATTATATGGAACGCTATCAGTTTGTCAACCGGTTCGGCACTGTCGCCAATGATTATGGTTACAATCTGCGAGTGTGCAACCGTCAGGGGACGGCTTTGGCAGTTTATGCGTGCAAGGGCGATCGGCTTAACTGTCGCATCGATTTAGAATCTCTGTCAAATCCGGGTATTCGAGGAAGGGTGAAAGGATTTTAGTAGGGTGCGCAATGCGCACCTTACCCGTAGACTGTAGGGTGCGCAATGCGCACCTTACCCGTATATACTGCATTTCCCTTCTTCCCTCTATCCTTTACATCCGTTACATCCCGTACACTGCTTCGTTGCCGAACTTCCTTCTGCTATACTTGCCGAATTTCTTGCCAGAGCGATCGATATTGTGCAATCCCCGCATCCCCAAACGGCAGCATAAAGTCGCTATCCGCAAGAATCTTAGCATCCGGCAACAGCAAAGAATTAGTGCGGACATCTGCCGGCAAATCCTCCGGTTTCATGCCCAGAATTATCGGCGAACTAGCCTTAGCCAGCAAAGATAATTGAGGAGCAATTCGAGGCTGCAAGCAAAAATCAATCCATTTTTCTACTAAAGAAACTGGCTTCCCCGATGCTGGTTCTACCCACAAATCAGTCCAAAGTGCAGTTCCCGAAACCGGAATTACTACAGCAATATCCTTTTGAGTTTGCAGCAGCGGTAGCAAGTCCCCAGAGGAACCTACGGCCAACCAAGTATCGCCTAAAATTAACGGTTGCAGGTAAGCTTCGGAACTGTAAAGTTTAACTTGTCCGTGCAAATTTTCCAGTTCTTTTTTGAGATTTGGAACTTTATCTAATTGCTGCGTATTGTAAGATTTTCCCAGTTTTTTTAAGGTTAAACCGATAACTTCTCTAGCGCTGTCTGGGAGAGAAATTCGATCGCGCAATTCGACTCGCCACAAGTCACTCCAATCTTTCGGAGTCCATCCCAAAGCCTTAAATTTGTCAGTTCGATAAGCAATTACCGTACTTCCCCAGCGGTAAGGTGCGGCCCAGACTTTACCTTTAGGATCTAATTGACCTTCACCGTTGCGCCTGACGAGTTTTTGCCATCTTTCGGGCAATTTTGACCAATTATCAAACTTAGCAGGATCGATCGGCTGAATCAATTTTTGCCGAATTGCCAAAGTCAGCCAGTAATCTCCCAGCATCACCAAGTTAGCTTGATTTTTTGATTCTGGAACCCGTTTCCACTCCTGCAACAGGGCGAATAATTCTTTTAATTGCGCTTCTTGCGTTACCTGCAAAAGCGGAGACGGCTGTAAATCGCGGCTGAATTTGCTTACCAGTTGGGCCGGAATACCGTTTTTGAGCGATCGAATTTTCAGAATAGGTTTCGAGTCGCAACCAGCCGCCAATTGACTTAAAGTTAGGGTGGCGGCCCCCAAGAGCAAAGACCTTCGTTTCACCTGTGAAATCCGCTTTTCTAAATATTGACCGATCGTCCGTGTGTTCTGCAGGTCTGGAAATAATTGTTTTTCGAGTCCGGTAGCTGGCGCCGATTTGTCTTATTTCTTTTTCAAACACAGAATCATTGTACTCGGTTGCGGGGGCGATCGGACAAATCAGGACACCGCATTGATAAGCTTTACTGCATCTAGATTCTCTGCGGTATGAGAGGGGGAGAGGGGGAGAAACACAGAGGGGGAGGGGATTTGACGGCTTTCGACCTGGAAGCGAAACATACAAGTTAAATGCAGTACAGCTTATAACAGGACTCGCGGCACTCCGACTCTCAGAAACCTGTTTTTTTAACTCTGATTAAAAGTTAGAACCGAGTATTAGGGTTGAACAACCCCGTTTCAGGGTGCGCGACTCTGGAAAATCTCAAATTTCAAACCTGAATCGACAAGCTGAGTCCCTAAATCTACCGTCAGGATTGGGAACACAACAATTAAGTCAAAAATTAAATAATTTAGTGATAAATCACAGTTATGTAAAGATTTCCCTACAATGTAAAGATATAAGTTATTTTCCACAGGAAAAGTTTTTATGGAAATGCTCCGCCAGCAAGTTACAGTATTGAGCCAACAAGTCGATTCCCTCTACAAACTCATAGAAAACCTCAACGAAAAGTTATTGGAGTCCGCCCGGGAAACAAAGCTGGCCCAGCAACAAAAAAACGACTGCTCTGGAACGGTAGTAAATGACACAACCCCCTCATATCAAAGCTACAGCCGCCTCGACGCGCTGCTCGAACACAAAGACATACTGTTAGATGACAGCTATTTCGACAAGAATTCTCAAAGCCTGGATAAAGAGCTGAGCGCCGAGATTCAAATCCAGCGCCTTACAGCTCAGCTAACAGCGGCTTACAATCGAATTGCCGCCTTGGAAGAACAGTTGCTTTCCAAAAGAATGCACTCGCAACACGCAGGCGGGTCTAATTAAATATTGTTAGAGGCGATCGGGTATTAATTCCAGAAAAAATAGAATTTGGGTTGATTTCTGCTTGTCTATTTATAGAGTCATTGCCGAGAGCTTTTTAGCTGGCGCAATTAGCATGGGAATAGCATATTAAGGCGCGATTTTGTGTATAAATAGCAATCGTGTTTCTTTGGTGAACAAGCTTTTTTTATGAACCACAGAGGGCGCAGAGGGCGCAGAGAGAGAGAAGTTCGTAAATCCGGTATCGATTGCTATAACTACCTACTTAATGTTGAATTTCACAGATGCGCCGTGCTAAAGCTTCAACAGCTTCTAGGAGTTGAGCAGGAGTCCAATTTGCAATTAAGCTGCTGGCGATCGCGCACGCTCCGGCACCGACACCTTCTTTGACATACCCGCGATCGTAAGCTTGCAGTTGCGGGTAGCTAGAGCCAGCAAAACTTAGCTGCGCGGCCAACAGAGGCACGCCGCCGATCTCTTTAGCGAGTCCTATCGTGTCTCCCGTCGCGTCTTCGGCCACCCAGCGCGTAGTCCCCACCGCCACTTGTTCGGGACGCCATAACAGAGCATATTCCGTGGCTAAGGCTTGCATTAAAGCGTACACTGCCAGCATTTGCGTTCCCCCGGCCAAGAGTACCCCGCAAGTCCGACTCGCGGCGATCGCCATTGCCGCCACCGCTATTTGCATCGGATCGCCCACCGCCGCCACCAATTCTAGGGGAGTGCTGTTTTGTCCGCTAATTTTCCACTCAGCATTATCCAGTCCCGCTGTCACCGCAGCCAATTTTTGAGCGTGATTGCAGCAAGGGTGAGAACTGTTAACCTTGCCCGCCGCTGCAATACCCAAACCCATTAACACGCCTAAAGCAGTAGTCGTTCCCCCAACTACGCACTCTCCTAAAATTACATAGCTGTCATTAGCTCGATCGGCTAATTTAGCTCCCCAAATTAATCCTTGTTCCAGCAAATGTTTGACTGTTTCGAGTTCTAAAGCTTTGCCAGAAGTCAGACACTTTGCCGCAGTGCCGCCTAAATCAATTGCAGGTACGGTCGGCGGGAGGGGCAAACCAGCATTAAACAGGTAAAGTGGAATTTCTAAAGCTTCGATTGCAGCGCGAGATATCAGTACCGGCGAAGCTCCTGCTTCTAGCGGCGGTAAGGGATATTGCGGCGACGGTTGGGGGCCGTTATACAAGAATTCTGCATCGGCCAAACAAGTAAATTGCCGATCGCGCGGCGTTGCTCCTGCTGCTGAAATGCCCGGAATTAAGCCGGTTGCGGTAAATCCCAACACGCAGGCAAATATCGGTTTTCGTCCCCGATAGCGATCGAGCCACCGCTGGCCTCGTTCGATTTCTGTATAAATACGAATCATAATTAGTCATCAGTCAGTAGTCAGTAGTCAGTAGTCATTAGTTACAGCGTATTCCAGGGTGCATCTCATTTTTGCAAATATATTCGTAGGGGCGAAGCATTTCGGTA
>JAUBOG010000315.1:2976-7835 GCA_036700105.1 Microcoleus occultus BM001215583 | reverse complement strand
CATCATACAGTTCCGTAACAATTCCTTCAAACCGCAACCAATGAACGATCGCCCCAGTAGTCAAATCTATCACCATCATACCGCACCGAGCCTCAGCATCCTTAGCTACCAACAACTCATCCAATTCCAAACCGCTAAAAGTATTGTCACCACCCCTCGGTTTCGACAGTCCAACAATCGCCCAATTCTGCCAAAAAGCCAGCCCTCGGACATATCCCGGACAAAATGCGATCGCCTGAAATTTCCCTGTATCTAAATCCACATATCCTAATTCCCCCCGCCCCGAATTCAGCAACCACAACTTATCTCGATACCAGCGAGGTGAGTGCGGCATTGACAATCCCGTGACGATGATATCATTAGATGCCACATCGATCGCTATACCGCCGTTTTTTCGGCGATCGCGCCAACCATCCACCACATCCGACTGACTCGAAGCTGTCACATATTTCGCCTCCCCTTCCACCATCGCCAAACCGTTGAGATGACAGCGGTCTTCATTGATGTATTGTGAGATAAAATCTGGTTTCCAGAGAGGTTTGCAACTGTGGCGATCGCTCAAAGTTGCAATACAATTAAACAACGTGCTAATAAACAGGATTTGATTATTGCGATCGACAGCGATATCGTGAATGTCGATATCACCTGTAGTGTGGGCGATGCGAGGAACGTAAAGGCGATCGAAACCTTGATGTTGTCCACCCCCCGCTAGCACATTGTCTAATTGCCAGAGTTGATATTTTGAGCTGAGATAAAGGCGTTCCGGGGTGCAATAGAGGCCCATCGCGCGATCGAATATCCGCCAATGAATTGAGATTCTGTCAGTTTCCGCCCCCGCACCGATTAAGATTAACCTGTTGGTTTGATAGGTAGTGCAAGCAAGGCTAATTTGTTGTTGTTTCAACCAAGCCGGAAAATCGCGATCGGCAATTACCGAAATTTCTGCTGATGAATTCGCGTCCGATCGATCGATCGTCATATCCAACCGGGGCGGGTTTAATATATCCCCGATTTGTGCTGAAGATTGTGGCGAACCCGCCCCTACAATATTGCTGTCAATTAACTGAATTCGATCGGAATCTGCACTAGCATTTATTTGACCGTTTTGTTTTTTATTCACTGCATTTCTTTCTGTTTTGATTTTACCATTCGACGATTTTCTTTCCTTATTAGATTTGGAATTTGTGCGAGTTTTTTCTGCTGCTTTATCGGGAATTTCTTCAATCGGTGCGATTTGGATGGCTGCGGGGGGTAAGTGCGATCGATACCTTTCCCAAACCTGCAAATATGCTGATTCTAAATGCTTCACGGTTCGCGGGGTATCAAACAGCGGAAATTGGCGGCGATTCTCGTGCAAGCAATCTTTCAACTGTTGCAATTCTTGCGGGTGAGTTGCTAAATGTACGGCTAATTGTTCGTATTCTGCCAAGCTGTTAACTATTAACTGCGGCAAATTAACTGCCTTCAACAAACTCGCTCCCACTCGCGCCGCAAAAGTCGATCCGGGACAAGTAATAAAAGGAATTCCCATCCACAAAGCATCGCTAGCTGTTGTGTGAGCGTTGCAATATAAAGTATCGAGAAATAGATCGATCCAAATGTGACGCGCTAGGTGTTCTTCAGGCAACAATCTAGGAGCAAAAATCAGGCGACTCGCGTCAATTCCCCGCAATTGTGCTTCATGTTTCAGGTTGTGCATTGCTTCGGGATTGCATTCTAACAGCCACAGCACGCTATGCGGTACTTGCTGTAAAATTCGCATCCAAACGTCAAAGATTGCAGGCTCGATTTTGCGGCTGTAATTGAAACAGCCAAAAACAAACGCATTTTCCGGTAAGCCGTGTTTTGCTTTGGGGTTTTGCTGTTTGATTTGCGGATTTTCGGCAGGACAAACTCGCCGATAGTTGTTAATCTGATAGCTATCGGGCAAGCAGATGAATTTTTCCGTAAAGAATTCGGCGAGGCGTGGTGGCGTGACTGTATTATCTGTAACGATGTAATCAATAAAATCAGCACCCATCGTGCTCGCGTAAGTTAGATAATTAATTTGAATCGGTGCGGGACGCATTGCTAAAATTCCGGGGTTGGAATGCTGCGTATAGGCTCCCATATCTACGAGAATGTGGAGCCGATCGCCATGTATTTTTTCGGCTGCTGCTGCGGTTGTTAAGCCTCGCAAATCGGTGAATTTATCGCTGTCTGCTTCGATTTTGTGACGCTCGAAACTGCCGTCGTTGGGGCCTAGGGAGTAGGCGAAGATTTCAAAGCGAGTTCGATCGTGCAAGGCGAATAATTCAAGCATTAAATGGGTTAAAGCGTGCTTGTAAAAATCGCCGGCTATGTAACCGATTCTCATCCGTTGGGGAGTTTCTGCGGGGGGGATGTGAGGGGGAAAGTAGTTGCGATAGACTTTGCTACTGATAAATTTAGCGTAGTAACGGGCGATCGCAAAATGTCGATCTGGCCCGAAGGGCGAGAACATTACAAAGTCAAAAAGTGAGAAGTCTTGTAAAATATTTTGTTCGATTAAACTAATGCCAATTTGCCACATGGTTTCGAGATATGCTGCGAGATTCTCCCAGTGACAAACCCACTGATTAATTTTCACTAATGCCGACATGGCATTGATGTTAGTCGCATCGAGTTGCAAAACTTTTTGATAATTTGCTGCCGCCTCGGCATACTGTTCGCAGATAAATTGAATTCTGGCTAAATTGCCCAAATAGGCGATCGCATCCGGTTGAATGTTTGCAGCTTTTTCGTAGGCAATTTTGGCTGCTTCTCCCTGGAACTGTTTTTCGAGCAAGGTTCCCAAACTGTTGTAGGCGATCGCATAATTGGGATTGTACGTTACAGCTTGTTGGTAGGAGGCGATCGCCCCTTCAATATCTCCGAGATTTTCCAAACATACCCCTAGATTGTACCACGCTTGCGAGTAGCGCTGTTCGCAATTTAAAGCTTGGCGGTAAAGGGCGATCGCGCTTTGCCATTCTTGTTTGACTAACTTAGCATTTCCCAGTTGGAAATAGGCAGGGGCGTAATTGGGGTGCTGCGCGATTATCTGCTGGTATTCTTTTTCGGCACTTTCCCAGTCACCTTGTTTTTGGAGGGTTAGGGCGCGATCGTACATAGTTTCGATAGAAGTGCGATCGGACATTTATATAACCTCCAGAATGACTGCTATCTATGTTGTACAGCATTTACGCATCAATAGTCCGGACAGTTTTTAGAATAACGGCTGAAACCCCCATTCTACCGTTGGCGATCGCGGCGATCTTGGAGTCCGAAACCCGCATTCTACCGTTGCTAATTAAAAAGTGTCCGAAGTATTGACGCATTAAGAGCACAGATAACTAAGCAAGTCAGGCAGCGGTATCGAGAAGCTGGCACCGCGTCCAAAGCTTTATTCAGTAGGGAGTTGGCGAATACTTAGGGAAATCTGCTTAAGTTGAGATGTTAAATTGCTTAACTTGTGAGGCGCGATCGCGATTATTTTCTCAATGTAAAGTTTATGTAAAGTTTCAATTTTTTGGTGGAATCTCCAATAAAAATGTGCGTATAATATTTTTAAGTTTTGTGTAGAGCTCGCTCGTGCATCTCATCGACTATATAAAAGCATTCCCCTATTAGATGGGTAAGAGCAGTCAGTAACAGCCTGCCTCAGATTCGAGGAATTGCTTTGCTTGGCTGGCAATTCGATCGAGATCGAACCCGCGCTTTCACGGCCGATCGCACCGCTTGCGATCGGGCTGTGAAAAGAGCGCAACTTGACATCTGCGAAGGCAGAACGAGGGGTTTTTGCGCTCATTTTTCGCAAACAACAGCGAGTGCTAAGTGTCAGGAAATTTTGATTTTAAGGTGTCACTTAGCAAAACACAGACAATCGTCGGGATTAAGCAATCCGGCGAGAACCGCTAACAAAAACCGCAAATTACCTTACAGAAATACCGACAAATGAAAACCCTAACTCAAATTAACTATCCCAAGCAAACATATTGGCAGTCCGATGTTGCAGCGAGCCAAAAGCCAACAGAAATTGCGATCGTAGACTCCGCGATACCGGACTTTGAAAGCTTGCACCAAGGCATCAAGCCCTCGATAGCAACCTACAGCCTCGACAATCAAACCGATGGTGTAGAACAGATCGCAAAAATCTTAGCCAAACAGGCAAATATCCAAACCCTACATATCATTTCCCACGGCAGCCCCGGCACTCTTTATCTGGGTGCGACAGAACTAAATAACAGCAATATTGAAAATTACCGCCAACAGTTGCAACAGTGGCGCAGAGCCCTGAGCGATCGTGCGAACATAATATTATATGGATGCAACGCAGCCTCCGGGGAAGCAGGCCGTCAATTCCTGACTCAACTCCACCAACTCACGGGGGCGAACATCGCCGCCAACGAGGGCCCGACAGGCAACAGGGTGCTGGGCGGCACCTGGGACATCCCCCAACTGATCCCTCCATCGCCCCACAAGCCCAAACTGGCGCTGACAGAAACCGCCCTCAAAACCTACAGCGGCGTACTCGGCTTCGCCACCCAAGTTACCTTCGCTACTGGCACTTACCCCAGCTCCGTCAGCATCGGCGACTTCAACGGCGACGGCAAACCCGACTTAGCTGTGCCGAACAGAGACAGCACCGCCTCGATCCTGCTCAACACAACTACAACAGGAGCCGCCACTCCCACTTTCGCCACCCAAGTCACCTTCACTGCTGGCACTACTCCCTTATCCACCAGCATCGGCGACTTCAACGGCGACGGCAAACCCGACTTAGCTGTGGCCAACGATTTCAGCAACGACGCCAGTATCCTGCTCAACACAACTACAACAGGAGCCACCACTCCCACTTT
>JAUBOG010000315.1:1701-2876 GCA_036700105.1 Microcoleus occultus BM001215583 | reverse complement strand
CAACGCCAGTAACTCCTACGCCAACGCCAGTAACTCCTACGCCAACGCCAGTAACGCCAACACCAACGCCAGTAACGCCAACACCAACACCAGTAACTCCCACACCAACGCCAGTAACTCCCACGCCAACGCCAGTAACTCCCACGCCAACGCCAGTAACTCCCACACCAACGCCAGTAACTCCTACGCCAACGCCAGTAACTCCTACGCCAACGCCAACGCCAGTCACGCCAACACCAACTCCAACACCAACTAATACGCCAACACCAACTCCAACACAAACTAATACGCCAACAAATACACCAACTCCAACTCCAAGTTCGATCGCGCCACCGACACTTTTACCGACAGGAGAATTACAAATAACAATTGCTACTCCCAAACCGTCGGTATCGAGTAACGTGCGATCGGGCTTACCAGAAAACACCCGATTGGGAGATGTTTACCTGCTAACAGATGGCAACGATACCAGCTTCCCAGCAGCAGCATCAGGTTTAACTGTATTTGCCCTCTCCGGCAACGATTCCTTAACCGGATTAGACTTCCCAAACACCTATTTTGGGAATCAAGGAGAAGATACTTTACTAGGTGAAGGAGGTAACGACGAACTATTTGGCGGCAAAGGTTCGGATTCGATCGCGGGCGGTATTGGCAACGATTTTCTTAGCGGGAATAATGATAACGATATCCTGCTAGGTGGAGAAGGCGACGATATTTTGCGCGGCGGAAAGGGCGACGATATCTTATCAGGCGGTGCGGGCAATGATGTTTTGAATGGCAATGAGGGTTTCGATATCCTCACAGGTGGCGCAGGGGGCGATCGATTTGTGTTGCAAGATACGGCGACTGAACTATCTCAAGCCGATCTAATTCGTGACTTCACTGCGGCTGATAAAATCCAGTTAATTGATGTTACGTTCAGTCAACTAACTTTTGAATCAGTTAGCGTGATTTTAGATGGTGCAACCGCCGTAACATCAACGGCGATTAAATCGGGGAATAACTACTTAGGAGTGGTTTATAATGTGAATCCAACTGCTCTTAATAGTAGCTCTTTCTTCTAAGATTGAAGCGATCGAGGTTCGTAGTGAGGACTTTAGTCCTCAGAAATGCGAACTAAAGTCCTCATTACAAACTAAACTTAAGGTTCGTAGTCAGGACTTTAGTCCTCAGAA
>JAUBOG010000315.1:0-1601 GCA_036700105.1 Microcoleus occultus BM001215583 | reverse complement strand
TCCTCATTACAAACTAAACTTAAGGTTCGTAGTCAGGACTTTAGTCCTCAGAAATACGGACTAAAGTCCTCACTACAAACTCATCTTATTGAGAATGCGCCAAGATGAGATCACATCTTCCGCTGAAATTCCTCAAGCACATCCATCAAATGAACTTGAGACTGCATCGGAATCAAATCTGCCAGCGGCACTTCCCGCTTGCCGCCGCCCAGCTTAACTGGAATTCCTTGCAAAACTCGTCCAACTCTGTCAGCATCTAAATTGCCATCTTCGAGCATCGGATAAAGTTGTTGGGCAACAACGGTATGCAGGTGGGCATCACGGAGATACAAATGCCACTTGGCAATGTCAATGTAGACATTTTCGCCGATTTCAGCGGCTAAGGATTCGATCGCAACTGTAGTATTAGCCATATCTAAAAAAGCAAATTATTTGTGCTGGGTTAAAACAGTTAACAAATCGCCGACAACTCCCTTCAACCAGAATCTTTAGTCAGGGGCGAATAATCGGCGATCGCAAAATGGTAAATCGCGTGGGCCAAAACTACTAGAGCCCATCCACCCGTTACCGAAACTGCCCAAGGCCAATCAGCCTTTTGCAAATTGTGAACAAACCACAAACCAGAATTGGTAGCAGAAAAAAGACCGACGTGGATCGCAAAATTCATGCGATCGTCTAAACGGCGGTAGTCTGGATCGTTGCGATCGGGTTTGCGGGGCCAACGAGGAGGCATAGTTTTTTACTTGATATTAGTAGTTCTGAGCCTATTTTAATCTTAAGTGCAGCTTTTTGAATGCTGCATCCCTCTTTCGGCATGAAACTCACGCCTCTACATTTTCATAGTCTCCAGACTTGCCGCCACTTTTACTGACGAGTCGAATCGATTCAATGGCGATCGACTTTTCCAACGCTTTCGCCATATCGTACAGCGTCAGCGCCGCCACCGAAACCGCCGTCAGCGCCTCCATTTCCACCCCAGTTTCCGCCTTAATTTTCACCGTCGCCCGAATTTGATAACCGGGCAACTCGGCATCAGGAGTCACCTGCACTTCCACGCTACTCAGCGGCAGCGGATGACACAGCGGAATCAAATGCGCCGTCTGTTTCGCCGCCATAATTCCAGCCAGCCTCGCAGTGCCCAACACATCGCCTTTGGGCGCATTCCCCGCTTCGATCGCCGCCAACGTCTCCGGCAGCATCCGCACCCGCGCAGCAGCCACAGCTTGCCGCACAGTTGCCACTTTCGCTGAAACGTCCACCATCTGGGCTTCCCCGCTGTTGTCGAGGTGAGTTAGCGGAGGGCGATCGGGCAATTTAGAAAAAGTTGGCGAAATGTCTTGCATTATTTTGGTAAAGGTGTTACTGTTAGATTCTGTGAGAAAAGAACTTAATCAATCTTAGATTAAATCTGAGCGATTAAATTTAAACTTAACAGGGGCTTGTAGCTTAGTTGGATAGAGTGCATGGCTACGAACCATGAGGTCGGGGGTTCGAATCCCTCCAAGCCCATTTAAAATCAATAAATCCCCGCAGGGACATCGTAATTCCCATAGGTGTCAACAACCAGGTCAAATCCAGTCAGAGATTGCTGGCAAGACTAT
>JAUBOG010000314.1:0-7855 GCA_036700105.1 Microcoleus occultus BM001215583 | reverse complement strand
TCTGTTCTTATCACTTCGCTGTCAACTGTCAACTGTCAACTGTCAACTGTTTAACGCCGATCGCGCCCCCGGCCGAATAATTAACACAGATAAATATGAAAAAGTGGAAAATTTGGTGTTTATTAGCAGCGCTTGCAGCATTTTTGTGCTGCGTGCTTGCACCCGTCTCCGCAAAAATTGCCCGAACTCAAGTCAACGGCAAAACAGAAATATCCCGCCGCCAACTTGCCGCCGCCCAAAATCTCCAATCGGCCGGACTTTACCGCCAAGCTTGCAATACTTTGCTCCCAGTTTTAGATTTGGCTGAATTTGATTGTGCCAACTTAATTGACAACCAATTATCTGCGACAGAAAAAGCAATTATTGAAAATTTGCCTGACAGCGAAATCAGCGCATCTGGGTTGAAAATTTTAGGCGATGTTTTGCGGCTGACTGGTGCTTTGAACAATTCACAAATCATCTTAAATCGCAGTTTGGCCGCCGCCCAAAACTTGCAACTAGATGCAGATATCAGTGCTGCATATCTCAGTTTAGGAAACACTCAGCGAGCTTTCGGCAAGCGCCAGCAAGATATCAAGAAAGATGCGGCGCCTAATTATCAGAAAGCTTTAGATTTTTACGAAAGGGCGATCGCCTATTCTGGGCAAACCGAACAGTTACAAGCTCAATTAAATAAACTGAGCCTGCTTGTGGAAACTAAACCAGACTCAGATATCGGCAATTTGTGGCAAGAAATCAAGTTAAAAGTTGACAATTTGCCCGCCAGTACGCAATCGATTTACGATCGCATCAACTTTGCCGAAAGTCTCGCTTGCTTGAGCGTGCAAGTCATCGAGCCGCACGCCGATACAATGAAATGGCCTTTCCCGCCCGCAGTCAACCGCTGCGCTGTCAAATCTCCGCGCACAAATGTCGAACCGCCCGGATTAATTTATGTTGCTAAACTCTTGGCAACCGCCGCCAATGATGCTGAGAAATTAGGGAATTTGCGGGCAGAATCCTATGCCAAAGGCAGTCTGGGCGAGTTGTACGAAATAACCGGGCAGATATCCGATGCCAGACAATTAACCGATCGAGCTTTGGGCATTGCACAGTCGATCCGAGCAGCGGATCTTGCCTATAAATGGCAGTGGCAGTTGGGAAGATTGACGGTGAAAAGTAAGGGAGACAAAAAAAGTGCGATCGGCGCGTATCAAGCATCAGTTCAAACGCTCCAATCGCTGCGAAAAGATTTAATTGCCGTCAATCCCGACGTGCAGTTTTCCTTCCGAGACAACGCCGAACCAGTTTACCGCGAACTCGTAGATTTACTCTTGACAACCGAGGGAAATACTCAACCAGATCGGGCAAATCTCGAACAAGCAATTAAACAAATAGACGCGCTGCAACTAGCAGAAATTGAAAACTTTCTGCGCTGCAATGTTTCGGTTTTGTTGCCGATCGATCGCATAGCCAACAAGCAAGCCGCCTTGATTTATCCAATCATCCTCGAAAACAGAATAGCAATTATTCTCCAACTTGCCGGACAGCCGCTGGCATATTACGAAACTCCTGTTTCTAGAAAAACGCTAGAAACAGCAATGCAAAACTTGCAATCAAACTTGAGAGAACGGGGAAAAACCCCCAAGGTAATAGCTGAATCGCAGAAATTGTACAAATGGCTGATCGAGCCGCTAGAACCGCAACTCCAGCAAAATCCTCAAATTGAAACATTAGTATTTGTACTGGACGGAAACTTGCGGAATATACCGATGACAGTTCTTTACAATCAGAAAACTGAGCAGTATTTAGTAGAAGATAAATATGCGATCGCCATTTCGCCCAGCCTCGAACTTTTTGCACCCCAACCGCTGCAACAAAAACTAAAAGTCTTCGTCGGCGGCATAGGCGAACCGCAAAACATTGACGGTAAAAACTTTGAATTTATCTACAAACTCAGAGAAGAATTAGAGGGAATTGCCAAAAAAGTTTCTGCCAGTAAACCTTTGCTCGACACAAATTTTACCAAAGCAAATATTCAGAATTACCTGCAAACAGGCAACTTTTCCGCAGTGCATCTCAAGACTCACGGCGAATTCAGTTCCGATCCCGATGAAACTTATATTGTGGCTTACAAACAACTGCTCAAAGGTCAAGATATCGCCAACTTAATCGACACCAAAAATGAAGAGCGATCGAATAACATTGAACTGCTAGTTTTGAGCGCTTGTCAAACAGCAGCAGGAGACAACAGAGCAGTTTTAGGACTTGCGGGAATTGCCGTCCGCGCGGGAGCTCGCAGCACTTTGTCTACCTTGTGGGAAGCGCGGGATGCACCGAATACGGAACTGATGTTAAAGTTTTACGGTGAACTGGCGAAACCCGGAATGACGAGGGCAAAAGCGCTGCATATTGCACAGCAATCGCTGTTTGAAAGATATCCTGCGCCTAATATTTGGGGGACGTATATTTTGGTTGGTAATTGGTTGTGAATGATCGGGATTTATCGCTAACCCGCTTTTTATAAGTAGGGTGCGCAATGCGCACCTAACTAACCCGCTTTTTATAAGTAGCGCAATGCGCACCCTACATAGAGTAATAGCGCATTGCGCACCCTACATAGAGTAATACGTTTAGTCCTTATTTATCAAAACCGAGCCTACTAACGGTTCTTTACTTAACTCTTTCCTCCCAATAGACTCTAACAATTTATTCCAGTCATTTTTGAATTTTTCATCGGTTGGTGAAGTTGACAGCACATCGCCCAAGCGAGTCAGCGAATCGTACCAAATATCGGGCGAAGCTGCATTAATCAGACGCTCTGTTTCTGCTGTCACCTGCACCCGCTTTACCGATCCATCTACAACCAAGTCTGCACGATCATTTCTACTTTTATTACAGTATATTCTCAAAAACCAACGGTAAACTTTACTTTCTTCTAAGGCAGATTCTGAGGATAAAGGTATACTGATGCTAACGATTCCAGGAGTTTGAGGCAACTGAAAAGTTGTCTCGTAAATCACGGTTTTTTCGTCTAGACTCAACAGCACAAATTCTCCCCTTTTTATGTCTTCACGAATGTAGGGAGTGTAAAACCAAAAAGTAGGACGTGCAGAAGTTGTTAACCCTGGGTTTTTCTCAGGAATTAAAGCAGTTAGCGGCTGCTTGGTTTGTTTGCAAGATGAGTTCGATGGATCGAGTCCGCCCCCTGGTGTAGTGTTAGGATCGGGAGGTGTTTCTGTTGTCTTCGATATTTGCTGTACGGGAGAATGCGTCCAATTTGCGATCGCCAGCGGCGCAGAGTCGTAGCGTAGCGGGGCGTAAGCCATCGCCCAAATTAAAGCTAACACTATGTGCCATTGAACTTTATACATATATTTCTGTTTGTTCCAGTCCTTCTTAGCTAGGACGAGAATTCGTATAGGCGCGGTTCCAAGCGCCGAGTATGCTTAAGATCGATCGTACAAAAACAAGATACCGCCCGTCGCAACTAAAGCCAAAACCGCAGGAACCAAAGGCATCCAACCCGCGAAAGCCATTATTGCCATACAGCCTTGATACACCGCAAAAATCACAGCAGCGCCAGCGATTGCTAAGATTAAGGGCGATCGTCCGCGCCCGGCCAACAACCCGCCCGTCGCAGCCACCAACCACACAAAAACAGCATCTCCCCACTGTATCCCCTGCCATTGAGGCAAAACCCACAACAGCGGCCTTTTGTCGATCGCAGCGCTGAGAATTTGACTTATCATATGAGCGTGAATCCACACTCCCGGCATTTTACCGTAAACAGTATCAAAAGACTCCTTAGAAACTTCCGAAGTATGACCGATTAACACAATTTTACCCTTGACCAAATCCGAGGTTACTTTCCCTGACAATACTTCTTCCAGCGTCACTTTAAAAGCGGGTTGGGAGTTGGCGCGGTAGTTGAGCAATACTTGACTGACTGGCGCATTTAAATTTTGATAACCTCCTGTACGATTCGCCAATTTTGGGAAAGTAACTGCACCAATTCGCCATTCTTGATTCTGAGTTATCTCGGATTTTATGCCTTGATTTTCCAAGAACCGCAAAGCTAACAGCAAGCTGAAACTGTTGGGACTTTTACAATTATTAGTGAAATTAGAAAGCTTGGGGTGATAGGATAGAGGTTGGCGGCGAATGCTGTTACCTTTTTCGTGGCGCGCTTCATCCTTCGGTAAATTGCTAAAGCCAACTTGATTTGTTAATTTATCTTCCGAAAACTCCGGCGGCGGATCGAAATTTTTTATACGATCGTAGCTGCATACAGTAATAATGTTAGGATTGTTATCGAACAGGGAAATCAATTTTTGCCGCCCCGGTTCTCTAGCCGAATTGCGGTGCATATTCAAACCAATTGCTAAAGGTTTAAACTGCTGCAATTTGTCAAGTGCCCCCGCTAAAGTAGCATCGCTTTGAGGATAACCGTACTTGCCAGCATCCTTGTCTGGGACTTCCACAACCAACAGCCGATGGTCGATTAATTCAGGTTCGCGCTGGCCGAGGAGGCGATCGAACATTGAAAGCTCGATCGGCTGCATCACCCCCAGAAAGCGCGCTCCCATCACAGCCAAGGTACACCCCGCACTCGCCAAAACCACCGCTCGCCAGCGCGAAAAACCCTTAACCGGCGGTCTTTTTGGAGCAGCAACCGCAGGCAAATTTTCCGCAGCAGCAGGCGAATCCGGTGCCAGCAAAAAATCGTTCCAAACCGGCGGAACCGCCGCCGGATGCTGCCAAATTATCGGCAACCAACTAGCACAAGGAAACCGATCCTCAAAACCCTCCAACCGCCGGCGCGCTTCCCTCGCTGCTGCATACAAAGACTTGCCATCCACAAACTCTTTCAGAAAACACTTTAAAAATTCTTGAGCTACAAAATCCGGCACTAACTCCCGCATTAAAATCATTTGCGGAATCATCTGAAAATCATCTAAATTCCGGGCCAAACCCAACCCGTCGCAGCAGTTAAAAATTGCCAGTTGCAAACCCTTATCTACCGCTTTTCTCAAACCGCACCACAACTCATTAATTGTTAAAAATTCCGTCGCATTAATATAAATTTTTCCAGTATCGTGTTCACTTTCCCCGTGGCCCGCAAAAAATATAATATCCCAAGATTCTTCCCAAAGGCGATCGTTAATTTCCTCTCGTTTCGGTTCTATCAGAAATTTGACCTCAGCATTGGGAGACAAATTATCCAAAATTTTCCTGTCTTTCGTGACATCAATCCCAGCGCTGTTTCCCAGAATCGCTAAAATCCTCACCTGAGATTTGCGAACCGGTTTTCGCGGAATTTCCGAATTTATATAATTTAATTTGCTCAGCGAAGGTTCAGCCTTCGGAAATCTTTCTGCAAACAAATTCCACCGATTCCAAGGCATTTTTTGCAAGTGCTTGTCGTCCGTACAAATCAGCACTCTTGCCTCTTCATTGGGATTCAAATTATCCCCGATCAGCCTGTCAACCTTGGCAAACTCAGGAGAACTCAGCCAATCATTCAACATTTTAGCTAATTTTTCTCCAGATTCTTTGCAATCCTTCAGAGAAGGTCTGTTGCTAATCCTTTTAGGCTTAATCCGAAAAGACAATCCTTTCGCCCCCGATTCCGCAGCAGTATTTTTTTTCGCATCTGAGTGCAAAAACGGGTAGATTAAACGTACCAAATTTTGCTGGTTCCTGCGGCGGGAATGCGACCCCAAACCTCGATACTTTTCTCTCCAATGTTCTTCTTCAAAAGCTGCTAATTGCGGGTTGGGAGGCAAGTTGTCGCTTCCCGTAAAGTCCGTAGAGGGAAATTGATTGTTTTCCCCAATTTTGAGAGTGCAGCGAAAACCTTGTTCGCAATTTCCGTCTAATTTCAGAACAATTAACTTATCCATAACTCACACCCCCTTTTGATAAGTGACGATTAAATCGAAAAATTTTCAGTCACGCTGAAATCGCCCAAAGCCACCTTGACGGTAAAATGCTCCCCCGGTTCTCCGCTTAATTCAAATAGCAAATTTCCCGTTTTATTTGCTCTAGCCTGCATCAGAGTTTCACCTTCATCATTTAACACCATCAACTGCAAATCCTTTGGCAGATTAGTTTGACCGTTTGTGGGATAAACTTCTACCGAAATATCTATATCCGGTTCGTCAGTTGTCATCAGTTCCACAAATAAAGCCACTTGCTCTTTTCCCCGCTCTAAGCTGAGCAATTTACCTCGCCTCACCGGCAGATTCCCGCTGGTTGAAGCACTGCTTTCTAAAACTTGCGGGCTTCGGAAAGCAAACTGCAATTCTGGTTTCGACTCGAACAGGGTTTCGACTGTGTGCCAGCGGCTATCAAAAACATTTTGCAACCACTGACTGAGATTTACAGGCTTGAGTTCGTCTAAATATTCTAGCAGTTGGTCGAGGGATTTTAACTCGATCAGTGCAACTTTTTCTTGTTGGGTTGAGGGCACAAATCCCAGCAACTTCACCTCCTGGAGCGATTCAGTCATTTCTACGGCGATGTAACCAATTCTGTCCGATCGCACTTCTGCCGGAATCGAGACAAAATCTTGACCGGGGCCCAACCACCGACACTCCAATTTGCCGATATCTTTGACATCCAAATCCGCAACATCCATGAATTTCTGGACGGCTGGATTCCAAATACCGCTGGCGGCCAAATCAGTCTCTATTTCCAAACACTGAAAGTAAAAATCGACGCAGTGTACGGCCAAAGCATTCAGGTAAACTTGTTTCGCTTTTTTCGGGTCACTTTGTTGTTCTGAGAGCGTTTGAGCGCTGCGGTGCGCGGATGGGGCGATCGGAATTGTCAAAGCAAAATCAACTTCTGTGTTATTCATGATCCATCTCTGGTTTTGGGTTTGTCATCTGTTATAAGTATTCCCTGAATCTGGGCGTAAATTTCTCCAAAGACCTCCGGTAAAAACTGCTCAAATTTGAAACACTTACTCCTAACTCTTCAGATATTTGCTGCCAACTTGCTTCTTCTACGACTCTTTTTACAAGCAACAATTGAAAATTGACGTCGGGGTACTTTTTACTCGCTTCGCTTTTAAAAGCATCCCCCGGATCTGATTTAATCATCTCGATCAGAGCTGATTCGATTCGATAAAGATCATGTTCCGACTGCTGTTGCAGTTTGTTGAAGAATAAGTCCATATCTTCGCAGTATAAAGGTTTTATATCCTTCACACCTATAACTTTAGGCGTAGCTTCCTGAAAACATTTAATCATCAAAAAGTTTACCCACTGGCTGACTTCTTTTTCAGGTCGGTAGTTGTGAATTTCCCGGCAGATTCGCAACATCAAGTCCTGTTTTGCTTCGGTACAAATTTCCTGATAAATTTGGTAGGAGAATTTCCGATTTTTGGGACAGTTAATGATTTTATATTTCTCGATCTCCATGTATAATTTGGTGACAGCTTTTTGCCGTTCTACAGTTTTATGCGGGTGATTTTTTGCAGCTATAGCTAGCTGTTTGAGCCGCGAGTCAATTTCATCGTTAGTGGCCATCTCTTGTTCCAAGGGTACTCAGAAAAATTGTCTCCAACCAGCGATGCAGGCGGAGGAGTTCCGCTAATTCTCCGATCGAGATCGGCTGGTGCGATCGCATCCTCCTGCATAGCCCTCTATCCCTGTATCTGTCGGGATCTGCGATTTTTATGCAAAATCGCTGCATAATTTACAAAAGTTTACATACAGGGGTCAGGACACGGCAGTGCCCTTCTTCGTGACAACTTAACGTCAAACCCAGTCACAGACTGCTGTTTGACGATTAAGGCCAGATCCCCCCTAGCTGACAGGTGTAGGTTTTTTACAACTAGGAGGAGTTACAAGCATAAAAGGCATCC
>JAUBOG010000313.1:0-7892 GCA_036700105.1 Microcoleus occultus BM001215583 | reverse complement strand
TGGATGTTGGGTTTTCACTGCGTTCAACCCAACCTACGTATATTATAGTAATCGACCGGATCTGATATTACTTGCAGGGCGACAATTGATGTTTTTTACCTATTATTTTATGTCCAAATGCTTCACCATCCCCGGAATCAAAGAGCGCACTACGCGCTCTTTGATTTTTGGAAGACGCCTATTAGGCAAAATGTCTAATGACAAACAGTAACAGATAGTGCAATATTAGAGATAAATCCCTCTCGGTTTGTCTGCTTGCGAAAAAATACGCACCCGTTAAAAATAAATTACTTGCTAACTCCGTAAATACACTTAATTTTTATACTTTATTAAGAGGTCTACGCAAATTTAACAAATATATTTTTCCTAAATAACTCCAAAAATACATCATAATTTAAAGCTATTAAACAGGCTTTTGCCGTACAAAAAAACTATTTCATGAAACAAAAAATTAAATTTTTAGTCAATCCGTCCACAAGCTTTAAAAAAACAAATAGGTTGATTGTGATATATGTTATTAGCAATGTTTGTGCCGTTAGTGCCGAAAAAACAGCAGACATCAGCCATGAGCCAGCCTCAAAAAAAGTTTAGTATAGTTAATACCCTAGCGAGCAGTTTATTTTTATCCCTGATAATTGTGCTGTTTTTATGGCACAGGTTGTCGATCGCCAGCAACGACTCGGATTCCTGCACGATCGAACTCGCAATTGCAATTTTGGGAGTAGCAAACATTGTGCTTGCGGGGCTATCGGCGGGGCCCAAAGCCGCTGCTGCAAGTAACGATCGCAATTCCAGCAAACCCGACGGGGGCGATCGGTTCTTTAGCATCTCGCCAGATATCCTGTGCGTTGTCGGCTTCGACGGTAATTTCCAGCACATCAACCCCGCAGCCGAAAAAATCCTCGGCTATTCTCCAGAATCCATGCTAGGTAAACCCTTCATTGAATTCGTGCATCCAGACGATCGCGAAGCTACTCTAAAACAAGCTGAAAGCATTGCTGCGGGGAATAATGCCGTTGGGTTTGAAAATCGCTGGCAGTGTCGAAACCAATCTTACAAGTGGGTAGCCTGGACTGTTAGCCCTTTCTGCGAGGAAGAATTGATGTACGGTATCGGCCGCGACATTACCGATCGCAAATGCGAACAAGAGTTGCTCCAGCAAACCAATTCTATCTTGCGTTCCGTAATTGAAAGCACGCCGGATGTGATTTTTGTCAAGGACATTCAAGGTCGCTACGCGATCGCTAATTCTGCTTTCGCAGAGTTTGTAGAAAAGCCGAAGGCAGAAATTATCGGCAATAAAGATACAGAATTATTTGGGCCGGAACTAGCCGCAAAATTTATCGAAGACGACCGCAGGATAATGACAGCGGGAGAATGTTTAACTTATGAAGAAAATGTCTCATCAACTGGTGGAAGGGAGACAATGCTAACAACCAAATCTCCTTGGCAAGACGCAGAAGGAAATATTATCGGCGTCATTGGCATAGCTCGCGACATCAGCGATCGCAAAGAAATAGAAGCAGCGCTACTACAGAGAAACATCCTGTTTGAAAGCGTCCTGGAAAGTACATCCGACAGCATTTTTGTCAAAGATATTCACAGCCGCTACCTATTGGTAAATTCAACCGCCGCTGCAATTATGGGCAAGCCAAAGCTAGAAATTATCGGCAAAAATGATGCCGACTTTTTCCCGCCAAAAATTGCAAATCAGCTAGTGGAACATGACCGGCGCATCATCGCATCTGGCGTCCAAGAAACCATCGAGGAAACAGTCACAGATAGCGAGGGCAACATCCTCACCGTTCTTTCGACCAAAAGCCCTCTGCGCGATCGCGAAAAAAACATCATCGGTATCGTAGGAGTTGTGCGCGACATCACCGCTGTCAAGCAGGCAGAAACCGCCCTGCGCCTCAGTGAAGAACGCTTGCAGCTAGCTTTGTCGGGTTCCGACAGCGGACTGTGGGATTGGAATTTAGTGACTGATGAAATCTATTGCAGCCCGGAGTACAGCGCCTTATTGGGTTGCGAACCGGAGGAACTAGAACAAAGTGCGATCGGTTTGGGCAAAATAATTCATCCCGACGATATGCCAATTTTAACGGAGAAATTAAACGCCTATTTGGCGAATCCTGACAGCAGCTACGCTGTGGAGTATCGAATGTTAGCTAAATCCGGTGAATTCAAATGGATATTCGCACGGGGGAAAGCGGTAGAACGAGATGAAAATAATGCTCCGCTGAGGATGATCGGTACAATTTCTGATATTGGCGATCGCATTGCAGCAGAAGCAGAACTGCGGCAGCAAAAAGAATTTTTGAGCAGCATCTACGACAGCGTGGATTACAGCATTTTCGTCATAGATGTCGGCGCCGATGGAGAGTTTCGCTACGCCGGCTGGAACCGATCGGCAGAGTTACTCGGTAACATCACCAGCGAGGAAGGGTGCGGCAAAACTCCAGCAGAACTTTTCCCACCACCTACGGCAGCTTTTTTCGGGCATAAATTAAGAGAATGCCTGCTAGAAAACAGCTCGATTTACTACGAAGAAACTGTTACTTTAGACGCCCAAGAAGTGTCGTTCATGACAAGTCTGACTCCGCTGCGAGACGAGTTTGGAAAAATTTGCCGCATTGTCGGCAGTGCTGTAGATATTACAAACCGCAAAAAAGCCGAAGCACAATTGCGCGAACAAGAAGAATTTTTAAACAGCATTTACAACGGTGCAGAACAGGTTATTTTCGTAGTAGATGTCGGCGCAGACGGAGAATTTCGCTATGCAGGTTGGAATGCAGCCACCGAAGCATCTACAGGTATTAGCAGCGCCGATGTCAAAGGCAAAACTCCAGAAGAGATTTTTCCCCCAACTGTAGCGGCAGATTTTCGGCAAAGATACATCGATTGTCTCGCAGCAGGCAGCTCTATTTATTACGAAAATAGCGCGGAATTGGAAGGCGTAGAATATTGGTTTGTGGTGGCTCTGACGCCGCTGCGCGATGCCTCGGGCAGAATCTACCGCATAATTGGCAATTCCACTAACATTACAGAGCGCAAAAAAGCCGAAGCAGCGCTGCAAGCAAGCCAGCGTTTTGTCGAGCGAATTGCGAATGCTACTCCGAATATTCTTTATGTTTACGACGAGGTGGAACAGCGAAATGTCTACGCCAACCGCGAAATCACTTCGATCCTCGGCTATACAGTAGAAGAAGTTCAAGCCTTGGGCAGCAATATCTTGCCTACGATCATCAATCCCGACGATTTTGCTAAAGTTCCCGCATATATTCAGGAATTAGAAAATGCCCCCGACGGTGAGGTAATTGAGTACGAATACCGGGTGCGGAACAAAGATAATTCTTGGCGCTGGTTAGTCAGCCGCGAAACTGTGTTTAGCAGAACAGCCTCTGGCAAAATTCAGCAGCGTCTCGGTGCTGCTACTGATGTTAGCGATCGCAAACAAGCCGAACAAGCTCTAGCAGAACAGTTGAAACTTTCTGTATTCACAGCAGAGGTGGGAATTGCTCTGACTCAAAATCCGACTTTGACTGGAACTTTGCAAAATTGCTGCGATGCAGTTGTCCTCTATTTAGATGCTGCTTTTGCTCGGATTTGGACGCTAAACGAGGCGGAAAATGTCTTAGAATTGCAAGCAAGCGGGGGGATGTACACTCACATTGACGGCGCTCACAGCCGCATTGCTGTAGGGGATTTGAAGATTGGTTTAATTGCGAAAGAGCGCATACCCTACCTGAGCAATCAGGTTCTGGAAGACGATCGCATTGGAGACAAAGAATGGGCTCTGCGGGAGGGAATGATAGCTTTTGCCGGATATCCGCTAGTTGTTGACGATCGGTTAGTGGGAGTGCTCGCGATGTTTTCTCGCCAGAAGTTGAACGAATCAACGCTGATTGCTTTGGCTTCTGTCGCAGATGCGATCGCCCTGGGAATCAAGCGCAAACAAGCAGAAGAAGCCCTCGCCAGACAGCAGCAAACGCTCAGGAGCATTATTGATAACGCTCCGATCTGGGTGTGGATGGCAAATGCTAGCGGGCGGATGTTATTAGTCAACAAAACTTTCTGCGAAGATGTTGGCATTCCAGAATCTAGCTTTTTGGCAGCATCTCACTATTCCGAAGTTTTGGGATTAGAAGCATCTGCTAACTGCATGGCATCTGACGTGCAAGCGTGGAGTCAAGATATTCCCTGTTATGCTGAAGAAATTCTGCAACTGGCTGATGGTAAAGAACATTTTTTCGAGACAATCAAAAGTCAGGTAAAAGATGCTTTTGGCAATTCGATGGGCTTGATCGGTTTGGGTTTGGACGTGACGCAGGAAAGAGAAGCCAAAAGAAAATTGCAAGACTCGGAAGCGAGATTCCGCAAATTAGCCGAGCAGGAAGCGCTGCTGAACCAACTAGCGAGCAATATCCGCGCTTCTCTCGATTTGGATACTATTTTGGCAACAACTGTAAACCAGATTCGCGAGTTGCTGCAACTCGATCGCTGTTTGTTTATTTGGTATCAAGCCGACGCTTCACCGCCTGTTTGGGATGTGAGATACGAGGCTAAAAATCCCGATCTGCGATCGCTATTAGGTTTATATCCTACCGATGCAACTGGTTCTCACGCTGCACGGATTGCCAACTTGGAAATAATTCGGATCGATGATTTTGATACTGTTACCGATCCGGTAGAACGGGATTTTTTCAGATCGATCGGATTCAATTCTCTGCTGAACATTCCCATTCAGACACCTTCGGGTCAAATTGGCCTAATTTGCTGCGGTGGTGGCCCGTCCCAGCGGCGTTGGAGAGACGAAGAAGTGGAACTGTTAATGGCAGTAGGAACTCAATTGGCGATCGCCCTCAATCAATCTGAACTCTACGAAAAATCTCGCCTCGCCGCCGCCGAAGCAAAAACAGCAGCAATGCAGCAAAAATTGCTCAACCAGCTAGCAAGTCAAATCCGCGCTTCTCTCGATTTAGATACTGTTTTAGCAACAACTGTGCGGCAAATTCGCGAGTTTCTGCAAGTCGATCGCTGTATGTTTATCTGGTATTTACCCGACGCTGCGCCGCCTGCTTGGGATGTCGTCCACGAAGCTAAAAATGATGACTTGTTCTCGCTTTTGGGTTATTTTCCTGCTGACATAACGGGTACGCTGCCGCAAAAAATCGCCAGTTTGGAAGTTTATCAAATAGATGATATTACAACTGTAAGCGATGACTTAGAACGGGAATTCTTGTTGCAGTTGGGTTACAAGTCTGTGTTGGATTTGCCGATTAAAAGCGCCGGGGGTTTAACTGGTGTTGTGGGTTGCGTTTCTTGCAGCGAAATGCGCAGGTGGACAAAAGAGGAAGTGGAACTGATCGGGGCAATTGGCGCTCAATTGTCGATCGCCATCAGCCAATCAGAACTCTACACGCAAAGCGTCGATTCCGCTCGGATAGCACAAGAACAAGCCAAAAAACTAGAAGTAGCTCTTGCGGAACTCCAGCAAGCGCAAACCCAGCTCGTGCAATCCGAAAAAATGTCGAGTCTCGGTCAAATGGTAGCAGGAATTGCCCACGAAATCAATAACCCAGTCAGCTTTATTTTCGGCAATCTTACCTACACGGAAGAATACACCGCAAGTCTGATGAAATTGCTGCAAATGTACCGCGATGAATACCCAGAACCGACGCCCGCGATTCGAGAAGAAATCGATGCCTTAGAACTAGATTTTTTGCTGGATGACTTGCCGAAAATGCTGTCTTCGATGCAGGTTGGAGCGACTCGCATCCGGGATATCGTGCGCAGTTTGCGGAATTTCTCTCGCCTCGATGAATCCGAGATGAAAAATGTTAATATTCACGAAGGCATTGACAGCACGTTGATGATTTTGGAACACCGACTGAAAGCTCAGCCCGTTAGTGCAGCGGGTACGGAGTACCACCGCCCTGCAATTCAAGTCGTTAAGGAATACGGACAATTGCCGCTGGTGGAATGCTACGCCGGACTGTTAAATCAGGTGTTTATGAATATTATCGCTAACGCTATTGACGTTTTGCAAGAACCGCTGGAAAATCCGGGTGTGATTCGCATTCGTACAGAGGTAGAAGGTAATTTTGCTGCGGTTAGAATTGCTGATAACGGTGCAGGTATCACCGATAAAGTCAAGCAGCGGATATTTGACCCGTTTTTTACCACAAAGCCGATCGGTTCTGGGACGGGGATGGGTTTGGCGATTTCCCACTCAATTGTTGTCGAGAAACATAAAGGTGAAATTAAGTGTTTATCGGCGGTGGGGAAAGGTAGTGAATTTATCCTCAAAGTTCCGATTAAAAGAATAGAAACTTAAATTTATTCGCCGTGAGGAATGCAAGTCCTGTGAATTTGATATGATATTTTTCAGTGAAGTACAGATGTCCGGTAGGGACACGGCTTTTGGAGTGTCCCTACACTTCACGGGAATACGCTGTAATTCCGATGCAACCGGAATTGATATGATATTAAAAATCTAAAATCTCAAATCTAAAATGGCATTACCTCCCGGTAGTTTCGGTTTCCCACTAATTGGCGATACACTAAATTTTTTGCGAGATTCCCAATTCGCCAAAAAACGCCACCAGCAGTACGGGCCGATTTTCAAGACCAGCATCCTCGGACAGCCGACAGTTTTTGTGTCCGGCCAGGAGGCGAATTTGTTTGTTTTAAGCAATGAAAACCAGTATTTTGTTGTAAGTTGGCCTCCGAGTACAAAAGCGCTTTTAGGGCCGCTTTCCTTGGCGCTGCAAACGGGTTCCGAACACCAAAACCGCCGCAAGCTGCTGTATCAAGCGTTTCAACCGCGAGCTCTGGCCGGTTACATTGGCGCGATGGAAGATATCACTCAGCGCTATTTGGAAAAGTGGGCAAAAATGGAGACGCTGACTTGGTATCCCGAACTGAGAAATTATACTTTTGATGTGGCGGCTAAGTTGTTGGTTGGGATTGATGCTGGTGCGGATACGGCGCTGGGACATTATTTTGAAACTTGGTGCAGTGGTTTGTTTTCGATTCCTTTAGATTTGCCTTGGACTACTTTTGGGAAGGCGAAAAAGTGCCGAAAATTGCTGCTGTCAGAATTGGAAAAGATTATTCGCGATCGCCAGCAAGATATGCGAGAAGGGAATGATGCTTTGAGTTTGCTGATTTGCGCGATCGACGATGACGGAAATTGTTTGAGTTTGGAGGAGTTGAAAGACCAAGTGCTGCTGCTGCTGTTTGCGGGACACGAAACTCTGACTTCGGCGATCGCCTCTTTTTGCCTTCTCCTCGCTCAAAATCCCGATGTGACGGCAAAAGTGCGAGCCGAACAGCAGCAGTTCCCCGCCACGGAACCGCTAACCTTGGAACAGCTCAAACAAATGACTTATTTAGAACAAGTATTGCGAGAAGTGCTGCGGCTGGTGCCGCCTGTGGGAGGCGGTTTTCGCCAGGTAATTAAGGCGTGTTCGTTCGGCGGATACGAAATTCCCCAGGGTTGGAGCGTGCTTTACGAAATCAATCAGACGCATCAGGATAGCGCAGTTTATCCCGATCCCGATCGCTTCGATCCCGATCGCTTCGATCGAGAGCGATCGGCAAATGCTAAACCTTTCAGTTACGTCCCCTTTGGCGGCGGTTTGCGCGAATGTTTGGGAAAAGAATTCGCCCGGTTAGAGATGAAACTATTTGCGGCAAAGATTGTTCGGGAGTGCAAATGGGAACTTGTACCAGGACAAGATTTGAATTTAATCCGAGTACCGACGCCGCATCCGCGCGACGGTTTGCGAGTGAATTTTCGGCGAAAAATTACAAGTTTGTAGTGAGGACTTCAGCATTTGTGACAAGTTAAGAAAAAGTGCAAATTGTCAAGGGGGTAGATCAAAAAA
>JAUBOG010000312.1:0-7894 GCA_036700105.1 Microcoleus occultus BM001215583 | reverse complement strand
CCATACTAGCCATCCTTGAATATTGCTACTCATTTCGACTAAACGAATCGCACATAAACGTTTTAATTATATCGATCGCCCGTGAATTTTATTTTGAAAACTCACGGGCGATTTTTTTTATATTTTTGAGCGTAAATTAAGGGCGATCGCCTCTAATTTAGCAGAAGCCCTATAATGTGAGTAGGACAAGATTTAAAGGTAATTTGATATGCAAGAATTAAACAAACTAGAACTAGATGGACTTAACAGGATGGGCGCAGTTCGCACTCAGGTACAACTGACAAATGCCATAGATGAAGCGTTAGTAAGTCTGGGGTTGCTGGCACCTCGGCTGTTGCGCGAGTGTGAAACCGAAGGCCTTGTAGATACAGGCTCAGTTTACCTGGTAATTCCAGCAGAGATTGTACAGCAGCTAGGTTTGCGGATTATCGGTCAACAAGTTGTTAAATATGCTGATGGGCGTCGGGAAACTGTAGGAGTGACGGAAGCTATATTAGTTGAAATTGAAGGACGCAGGACTACTGAGGATGCTTTAGTAACTGGTGATGAAGTCCTGATCGGTCAGGTTGTTTTGGAAAAGTTGGATTTTTTGGTGGATTGTAAAAATCAGCGATTAATCCCGAATCCAGCTAATCCTGAGTATCCCGTTACTTATATCAAATAATCAATGGAAAGGTCGATCCAATAGCTGCAAGCTTCGCTAACGCACTTGAATTTGACTGTAATCACTTTCGCACACTCGCTCCAACTAACCGCCCGAATTCCAATCACTCACCTGTTTCAACCGAGACAAAGCACTTTCAGCAGATTCGCGAATGTAAGGATCTGCATCGGGATTAGCCGCCGCCGCCGACAAAACCTCACAAGCTTTTTCACCTCCGATCGCAGCCAGCGAACCTGTTATCGCCACAGCTAAGGCAATATTGTCAGTATGTTCGATCGCCTCCACCAAGATATCTAAAGCCGGTGCGCCAATTTGTCCCAGCGCCATCACCGAGGAAATGTAAACCACCGGATTCGGATCTTGCAAGGCTTTTTGCAGCCCTTGCATTCCGAGTTCTGGAAAAGTTCGATCTGGATAGTTGACAGCGATCGCCGTTAATGCCTTGGCACAACTCGCCTGAACCGTTGCATTCTGGCTGTTTAGCAGAGCATCTACCAGCGACGGCAAAGCGTCAGCACCGATTATACCCAAAACTTGCACTGCCGATCGGCGATAAACCACATCTTCCTCATCCAAAATTCCCATCAAGCGGGGAATAGTAGTTTCGTCGCGAGTTTCTGCTAATTCGCTCATGGCCCGCTTCCGCATATGAGGATTCGGATGCTTTAGCTGTTGGAATAGTTCTTCTTTCGGCATTTTAGTTATTTGTTATTTGTTATTTGTTATTTGTTATTCGCTGTCAATACACTATTATACTCTCTTATCCTAAACTCGCTGCTTTTGCCCGAATCAGCAAATCCTCATCGGCCGCCAAAATCTCGCAGCCGCTGTTATCTCCTAATTTTTCCAATGCCATCAAACTAGCATATTTCAAATCCCAAATTCTAGTTTCCAGACAAACTTTCAGTTCCCCAACAGCGCGCTTGTCGCCTATTTCGCCGAGGGCGATCGCTGCGCCGGCACGGGATTTTTGGAACTGCGGTTCTCGATTGTGCAGCGCTTCTACGAGTAAATCGAAAGCTGGAGCGTACTTGAGCCAGCCGAGCAGTTTCATGACGTGATAGTGCGCGCCGTAATCGTTGTATGCTGATTCGGCATAAGTTGCCAGCAAGGCATCCGGTGCTTCGTTTTTGTAGGATTCTAGCAGGGTTTTGGTTGCCAGATAACATCGCCCGAAATCTGTTTCGTAGAGTTCCTTAATTGCAAATTCGAGGCTGGGGAGTTGGTCGTATTCGTGGACTAAATCGAGGTCTTCGGGCCGATCGCCAATGATGCGATCGAGCATCGGTTCTATTTCTGCAAAAGTAATTTCTCCCGCCGGAATCCCCGCACTCGCCAACATCCGCACGGCCCGCAGCCGAAATACCAAAGACACGGGACAGCGAGATATCTGAGGAATTGCCTGATAGTATTTAGCATCAATTAAGTCTTGAATGCTGCTGCGGCGGGCGTTAACATTGGAGCTTTGCAGCAATTCCACCACGCGCGGCATCTGGGAGTAATCCCCGGAAAAGCGGCAGATTGTGGTGAGGGCTCCACCTTGAATCATTCCGTCTTCTGAGTCGGCAAATTTGCGAATGCGATCGAGCGCTGCTGTGTAATTCAACTTCGCCAAAGCCTGAATGATTACCCGATAGCTTTGAGCTGGTTTGTCGAGCAATTTGGCAATATCTTCTAAAATTTCGGGATTTTGCGTGCCGATTTCGCCGATCGCCCAGACTGCATTTTCTACTATATAACAGTCGTCATCGTGCAAGCATGAATGGAGGGATGCTAGGGCTGGTGTTGCTTCTAACCGCCCCAAAGTTTCTGCTGCTTTCCGGCGAACTGAGCGGTTGTCTAGGTGCGGATCGGTATTTTCGACGGCTGCGATCAGGGCGGCGATCGACTCTTCTGTAGAAAAGTTGACTAAATGAGAAGCGGCTATATAGCGATCGTAAGGGTCGTCGAGTTTGTCCGCCGGCGTTTCCAAAATGGCGATCGCCTGTTCTTCTGTAAGATTAAATAGATTGAAAAAACGTTTATCCACTTACCAATTACCAATAACCTTTATTCACGACACGGAAAACACGGATACACGGATTAATATTTTTTAGTTCCTTTTCATCGCTACTGACTGGGCGTAAGGTGCGCACTGCGCACCCTACTAGGACTAAGGTGCGCACTGCGCACCCTACTACTGGGCGTAAGGTGCGCACTGCGCACCCTACTACTGACTGCTGAATAACAAATAACAAATAACTAATAACACATAACCAATAACTAATAACCAATAACTCTTAAAGTTAAGGGACTCTTAGCGCGATACTAAACCCGATTTAGGCTTTTGCAGCGTCCCAAGAGTCCCCCCACAACCGATCGAACTTACGCCCAACAAAGCCGTGAATTACGCGGTCAATCTTCTGATTAGGAAAGAGAGTTGATCGTGTAGTCGAGGAGAGCGCGGAACTCTACCAATGCTTGAGGAGACATATCGCGAGGAGCGCAAGCGCGATCGCGAGTGTACACCAAAGCAGCAACGTAAGGAGCTGTTGGCAAGTTCAAGGCGCGGTAAACTTCGCGTTGACCGGCAATACCCCATTCATCCAGAGGGCCGGTGCCGCCAACTACCAAGCAGTAGTTGATCAAGCGCAGGTAGTGCTTGATGTCGCGCATACATTTGTCTTTTTTGACTTGAGTTTCGTTGGCTTCGCCAGCGTTGTTCAAGTAAGGATATTTTTTGATGCAAGCATCGTAGCCTTCTTTAGCAACTGCGTCGATTCCAGCAGCCAGCTTTTCAGCAGCTTCTAAACGAGCAGCAGCGCGTTGAATGCTTCCTTGAACGGACTCCAAGTCAGAGCTGGAGGGGAAACGCCCCGCAGCATCAGCAGCCGTAACTACTGTGGTGATTACTGATTTCATGTTCTGATATCTCCAGAAATAGATTTTTGACAGTTTGTTTCAATTCAACCGGCTCTTGAAGCCAGTAACTATTGGCCTGCTTTAATTAGCTCAGAGCAGAAGCAACGCGATCGAAGTAGCTAGCAGCTTCAGAAGCCAAAGAGGAGCAATCGCCAGCGATTGTATCCATCTTGCGGAAGCGGTTGCCAGCTTGAGCTTCAGTGTTGGTGTTGGTGATGTGAGCGACGGCGATCGCTTTCATGATTTGAACTGCACGCACTGCGGAGCCAGAAGGCACGCCCAGAGCGATGTAGGTTTCTTTCAAGCCGTTCAAGCAGCGATCGTCCAAAACGGAAGCGTCACCAGCGAGCAAAGCGTAGGTGACGTAGCGCAGGATGATTTCGCCGTCGCGCAAGCAAGCAGCCATGCGGCGGTTGGGGTAGCAATTGCCACCGGCTTGAATCAAGCCTTGGTTTTCGCAGATCATGCCGGAGATGGCATCAGAAACGGCGCAGCTTGCGTTGCTGGCGATCGCGTTTACTGCATCCAAGCGCTTGTTGCCTTCAGCAATAAAATTTCTTAATGCAGCGAGTTCAGTGCCGCCAATTGTACCGGTTTTGGCGTCTGCCGTGATTACGGCTCTGGAAAATGCGTCTAGCATTGAGCTCTCCTTCTGAATAAAAGGTAAAAATCTTGTTATTTAACAAGTCGATTTAGAACATAAAAGACAACCGGCCCTCCAGTCTCATTTATTAGAAACAAAGTAATAATCTGTAACATTTCCTGACACGGGGCACGGGCCGAAGAGCATCCCGCATTGGGAGGATTTGACGCGCGGGCTGGGGCATGGGCATGGGGCATGGGGCCCAAGAGCATCGGGCCCAAGAGCATCGATAATAGTCGGTAATAGTTAGTAGGGTGCGCAATGCGCACCTTACCCTATAAATAGCGTCGAATCTTTTTGCCTTATTCCTAATTAAATGAACAAACTCGGTGATACTTTAAAATAATCACCGAGAGCCTTAGCTTGTGCCTTGCTAATCGCTCTTTTGCCATTCACAACCTCAGACACCACGCCGCTCGATCCGATGATACCTACCAAATCCGCTTGACGGGTGCCGCTCGATTCCATGATGTGTTGCAAAATCTCGTGAGGATCGGGTTTGTCCATCGGATAATTTTCCGTCTCATAAACTTCAATCAGCGTGACTAACAACTTATACAAAACTCTCTCCTCGGGAGTGCTGTTTTTCGCGAACGTTAGCCGCTGGGCCACTGCCAGAAGGCGATCGTATTCCTCCTCGGATTCGATCGCCTGTGGAACAATTTCTGCAAGCAAGTTGCCATAAGTTGCTCGATCAAAAGTAAGGATCATTTTTCCATTTGTTTTTGTCGTATTCAGCGTCTGTAACAATTTTTCAACCCGCAGAGGTGGGTTTTGTCTGTGCAGGCGCGGTTTCCAACCGCTGGCTTTTTTTACGCGAAATATCTACGGGAGCTCATCCTTGAACCCCCGCAAGAGCCCTTCAATCCCACTCTTCCTGCCCCGACTTTTTCTCAATCTGCGAAATCGCCAACTCAATCACCTGCCGCACCGGCGCTTCCGACTCCCGATTCAAAGCAGTTACCAGCGGTTCCAAAACAACAGAAAACTGCGGCGGATCTTCGCTAACGCCAATTTTCATCAACGCCAGAGCCGCCGCTTTTCGGCTTTCCCAACTCGCATGGTGCAGCAACTCGATCAGGTTGGGAATTGCAGGTTTATAAGCAGCATTTGCTAAAGCCGATGCTGCTTCGATGCGGACTGTTTCCGCTGTGTCTGTCAGAGCATTAATTAACAGGTTAAATGCAGCTTCTTCGGGTTCTTCTTGAGCGATTTTGGCGATCGCCCCCACGACAGCAGCCCGCACCTCAACCGAATCCGAAGCGATTTCCCGATACAAACATTCTTTTGCCTTCGAGCCAATAAATGCCAAAGCCCAAGCCGCGTGTCCTTTGGTATTTTCTGAATATTTCGGCGAGGCCAAGACTTCGAGTAGATGCGGCACCGAGGGCTCGCCCAACTTAGCCAGCGCCGCCGCAGACGAACCGTTGACAACGGTATCCTCATCGTGCAAAAAAGCTTCTAGCAGAGTCGGAAGGGCGATCGGATCGCAAATCAAAGTCAGCGTTTTAGCACTTGCTCTGCGCACGACTGGGTTCGGGTGGTGTGCTAGAGCTTCCAGCAAAAAAGGAGTTGCAGGTTTGCCAATCGAGCCGAGAGTTTCCGCAAAACTCAGCCGCATCATTCCCCGCGAATCTCCCATACATTCGACCATCTTTTTGAGAAGTTCGCGATCGTTGGGATTGAAAATTTCGAGAGCTCTTTGCTCCCTCACAGTTTGCAGCAAAGCATCGCTTTGGGCCGGATCGATCGCTGTTTGAAACTCACTCATGGGATTTTATATTTTAAAATTTAGATTGATGCAATTCATCTCGAACTTAGCCACAGCGAGATTTGCCCGTCACAACGAAGTACCTTCAGCACGGACAATCTCTCGAACCATAGCAGAAAAAGACACAAACGAAAACCAAAGATACAGCAGCGACAGCAAAGCGAAACACGTACCCCAAAAAAGTTGGTGAGTGCTCAGAAAAGCACTAGCAGTTGCAGAAAACAAAAAAGCCGCTGCATAAGTCGCAACACTTCCCGCCACTGCGATCGCCACCCGAGCAAATTGGCGGCGAATCCGGGAGTTCACAAAAAACATTAACACTCCGCCGATCGCCATTCCAGCAAGAGCAGCCAAAGAATTATTATTAGTTGCACTACCAGCATAGAAAAAGCCCAACAGAGCCCCCGATAGAATAGCAGAAATTGTCCCCGCAAATCCACCCAATGTAGAAGTTTTCGGGTACTTGGCGGCGATCGCCCCAGCCAAGCCAGCAGCGCTCAAAACCCCGTACAGTAACAGCACAAAAGGCCAACTGCGAGATCCCGGAACCTGTCCTTGCGCCCCCAAAATCAGTCGAGTCAGAACATCGCCGACAACCAAACAAATCGCGATCGCCCCAGCAGACACCCACAGCAATCTGCCGCCCAGAAATCCCAATTTTCGCACCATAAAATTTGCACCCTCCAACCGAGCATTTCTAAAATTGCAGCCTCGAACATCAGCACCGTTAAGAACTTGTCCTCACAACGATCGACTTCGCAAAACTTGATTGCTAAAATTAGGAAAATCCGAATAATTCACCTTTCAAAAAATGTAAATATACCCTATTCTCTTCCTTCTCTTCCTTCGCGCCTTCGCGGTTCGTAAAAAAAAATCCCCAACACACAAAATGAAACCAACCGATCGCCCCAAAATCAAAAAAATTTGGCATATCCTCAGCCTCGGAATATTGCTCGCACCAATACTACTCTACAGCATTCCCTACTTTTTGCGTCCGGCCCAAACAAACGAAGCCCGATCGCTCTTTCAAGGAATAGCCTACCGCAGAGAATTTCGCTCAAATCCCCGTCCCAACGTCATTCACATTGTTAGCATCGACCTCAAAGCACCGGGAATCGGAATTTTTGTCACTCCCGGAACCCCAACAGCCGACTTAACAGAAACCAACGCCCGCACCGCTACAGAATTCCTCAAACAATTTAAATTGCAACTAGCAGTCAACGCCAATTTTTTCTATCCCTGCATCGAAGAAACACCTTGGGATTACTATCCCCGCAGCGGCGATCGAGTAAATAATGTCGGACACGCGATTTCCAAAAGCAAAGCTTATTCCCAACCCGATGCAGACTTTCCCGCCCTTTGTTTTGACGCCAAAAACCGCGCTCAAATCGTCGAAAACGGCACTTGTCCTGCGGGAACAGCCTATGGAATTGCGGGAGATACTTTGCTGGTGAAAAACGGCAAAATGGTAGCACAAACTCAAGAAAAAAGCAAGGAGGATAAACCTTATCCGCGTGCAGTTGCGGCGATCGACTCCACAGGCGAAAAACTGTGGTTGATTCTGGCAGACGGCAAGCAGAGGCTGTACAGCGAAGGGCTGAAATTGAGCGAAATAGCAGAGATTTCGATGCAGTTGGGAGCCGAGACAGTGTTGAATTTGGACGGCGGCGGCTCGGTAACTTTGGCAGTAGCATCGCCGTCAGGAGCGAAACTGTTGAACGCTCCGATTCAGAACAAAATCCCGATGCAGGAACGTCCGATTGCCAATCATTTAGGCTTTTACGCGCGGGAAAATTAGGGTTTGCAAATTGCGGTTTATCTCCGACAATTTATACCAATTTTTTATGAGCTGCATAGAATCCGATCCCCCCTAGCCCCCCTTAATAAGGGGGGGACAAGATTCCGCTCAAAGTCC